>PAVX01000035.1 GCA_002713285.1 Flavobacteriales bacterium | reverse complement strand
ACCTCGTAGGAAAAATTTCAGAATTTGCATCACTTCTTGTTGCTACTCAAAGAGATTTCGCAGGACTGATTGCAGCGAGGGCTGAGCAACTGGCAGCAGAAGCTCCAGCAGCAGAAGCTCCAGCGGAAGAAGCTCCAGCGGAAGAAGCTCCAGCAGCAGATCAGAATAAAGATGATATAAAAGAAAACGGTGGTATTAATAAAGAGGATACACCCGAACAAACAAATGAGTAAATTAAAATAGAGTTATAACCAAAAAAATAATAATTATGGCCGATGTAAAAGATTTTGCAGAAAAATTAGTAAATCTTACTGTAAAAGAGGTTAGTGAACTAACAACAATTTTGAAAGAAGAATATGGTATAGAACCAGCTGCTGCTGCGGTAGCAGTTGCTGCACCTGGTGCTGGTGATGCAGGTGCTGGTGGAGGAGAAGAAAAAACAGAATTTGATGTTATTTTAAAATCTGCTGGAGGATCCAAGCTAGCAGTTGTTAAATTAGTTAAGGAATTAACAGGAAAAGGACTTAAAGATGCTAAAGATTTAGTTGATGGCGCACCTGCTACTTTAAAAGAAGGTGTTACAACGGATGAGGCAAATGCAATGAAAGAACAATTAGAAGGAGCCGGAGCAGAAGTTGAGCTTAAGTAATAGGTTGCTAAAATACATTAAGTCATTTTTTGTTTAATGTAAAAGTATATACCTATACCAGTTTTGTTAGTTTACTAATTAATTTAAAATAATTGCTTTGATAAATAAAAATAGAATTCACTTTGGTGCATTTAGTGGTAATGTGGATTATCCAGATTTCCTTGATATTCAAATTAAATCTTTCCAAGACTTTTTTCAACTCGATACAGATGCTGAAAATAGAGATCAAGAAGGTTTATTTAAAGTTTTTAATGAAAATTTCCCAATTACTGATACTAGGAATCAGTTTGTTTTGGAATTTATTGATTATTTCATAGATCAGCCAAGATATACAGTCGAGGAATGTGTTAGTATGGGATTAACTTATAGTGTCCCATTAAAAGCTAGATTAAAATTATATTGCACAGATCCAGAGCATGAAGATTTTGAAGAAATTGTACAAGATGTTTATTTAGGAAATATTCCCTATATGACATCTAATGGTAATTTTGTCATTAATGTGGCTCAAAGAGTGTGTGTTTCACAGTTACATAGATCTCCAGGTGTATTTTTTGGACAATCTTATCATGCTAATGGTACAAAACTATATTCTGCACGTGTTATTCCTTTCAAGGGATCATGGATTGAGTTTTCTACTGACATTAATAATGTTATGTATGCCTACATTGATAGAAAAAAGAAACTTCCTGTAACAACTTTATTTAGGGCTATTGGATATGAGCATGACAAAGATATATTAGATATATTTGGTTTAGCAGATGAAATTAAAACAACTAAAAAAGAATTAAAAAAAGTAGTAGGAAAGAAATTAGCAGCAAGAGTTTTAAAAACATGGATAGAAGACTTTTCTGATGAAGATACCGGTGAAGTGGTTCATATTGAAAGGAATGAGGTCGTTATTGATCGAGATATAATTATTGAAAAAGAACATATACAGGATATCATTGATTCGGGAGCTTCAACAATTTTAATTTATAAAGGTGTAGAATTGTCATCCCATTATGAAATTATTCATAATACATTTAGAAAAGATCCGACTAATTCAGAGAAAGAGGCTGTTGAACATATTTATAGACAATTAAGAAACGCAGAACCTCCAGATGAAGAAACAGCTCGAGGTATTATAGATAAATTATTCTTTTCTGAGACAAGATATAGTTTAGGTGAAGTTGGTAGGTATCGAATTAATAAAAAACTCAACATTACAGATAATCCAAATGATATTGTTCTTCGAAGTGAAGATATTATTTTGATTATTAAATATTTAATTGAGCTAATTAATTCAAAGTCAGATGTAGATGATATCGATCATTTGAGTAACAGAAGAGTGCGAACTGTTGGTGAACAATTATATAATCAATTTGGTGTCGGTTTAGCTAGAATGGCTAGAACTATTAGAGAACGAATGAATGTTAGGGATAATGAAGTATTTACACCAATAGATTTAATTAATGCAAAAACATTATCATCTGTTATTAATACATTTTTTGGGACTAATCAATTATCCCAGTTTATGGATCAAACTAATCCGTTAGCTGAAATTACTCATAAACGACGTTTATCTGCATTGGGTCCAGGTGGTTTATCTAGGGAGAGAGCAGGTTTTGAGGTAAGAGATGTACATTATACCCATTATGGTAGATTATGTCCAATTGAAACACCAGAAGGTCCGAACATTGGTTTAATATCCTCATTATGTGTATTTGCAAAAATTAATAAAATGGGCTTTATCGAGACACCATATAGAGAAGTGTCAAAAGGGATAGTTGATCTTAAGGAAATAAAATACTTAACAGCTGAAGAAGAGGAAGAGCGTACAATTGCACAAGCAAATGCTAAATTGAGTAATAAAGGAAAGTTTAGTAATAGTAGAATTAAAGCTAGACAAATGGGAGATTTCCCAGTATTAACTCCGAGTAAAATTGATTATATGGATGTAGCGCCTAATCAAATTGCCTCTATTTCTGCTTCTTTAATTCCTTTTCTTGAACACGATGATGCAAATAGGGCTTTAATGGGATCTAATATGATGCGTCAATCTGTCCCACTGATTGTAGATGAATCTCCAATAGTTGGTACAGGCTTAGAATTTAATGTAGCAAATGATGCACGAATCTGTATTAAATCTGAAGGAGATGGTGTAGTGACATATGTAGATAAGGATAAAATTATTATTGATTATAATTTAAGTGATGAAGAGAAATTAGTAAGTTTTTCAGGCACTAAAAAGGAATATACTTTAAGTACATTTAAAAAGACGAATCAGAATACATGCTTTAACTTAAGTCCTATTGTTTCTGTAGGAGATAAAGTAACCAAAGGACAGATACTAAATTCTGGTTATTGTACCGATAAAGGAGAGTTAGCTTTAGGTAAAAATTTGAAGGTAGCATTTATGCCTTGGAAAGGTTATAATTTTGAAGATGCAATTGTTATATCTGAACGTGTAGTTAGAGAAGATTTATTTACTTCTGTTCATATTGATGAGTACTCTTTAGATGTGAGAGAAACAAAGTTAGGGCCGGAAGAATTAACACCAGATATACCGAATGTAAGTGAAGAAGCTACTGGTAATTTAGATGAAAATGGTATTATACGAGTAGGTGCAGAAATTAATCCTGGGGATATTTTAATTGGAAAAATTACACCAAAAGGAGAATCAGATCCGTCACCAGAAGAAAAATTACTTCGCGCTATTTTTGGTGATAAAGCTGGTGATGTTAAAGATGCATCCTTAAAAGCCCCACCATCATTAAGAGGAGTGGTTATTGAGAAAAAACTTTTTCAACGATCAATGAAGGATAAAAAGTCCAGATTAAGAGATAAAGATGATATTAAATTATTAGATAAGGAATTTGAGAAGGAACAAGATAGTGTTAGAATGATTTTAATTGATAAATTATTCAAAATAATCAAATCTAAAGTTTCTCAAGGTGTTGTTAATCAGGATGGTGAGGTTTTGATTGCTAAAGGTGCTAAAATCACACAAAAAGTACTATCAAAAATCAAAGATTTTCACCATATCAATTCATATAACTGGACTAGTTCCCCAGTTATTAATAAATTAATTAAGCAAGTTCTTCATAATTACTCAATGTCAATTTCTAATCTTGACTCTAAATTAAGAAGAAGAAAGTTTAATATAACAATAGGAGATGAATTACCAAGTGGTACTTTAAAATTAGCCAAGGTATATGTTGCTAAAAAAAGAAAATTAAAAGTTGGTGATAAAATGGCTGGTCGTCATGGAAACAAAGGTATTGTTGCAAAGATTGTTAGAGATGAAGATATGCCATTTTTAGAAGATGGTACTCCTGTTGACATAGTACTTAATCCACTAGGTGTCCCTTCTCGGATGAATTTAGGACAGATATATGAGACTGTATTAGGTTGGGCGGGCCAAAAGTTAGGTGTTAAATTTGCTACTCCTATTTTTGATGGTGCTACACTTGATGAAATTACTCATTATACAGATAAGGCAGGTATACCAAAATTTGGACACACTTATCTGTATGATGGAGGAACTGGTAAGAGATTTGATCAAAAGGCCACAGTTGGTGTAATTTATATGCTAAAATTAGGACACATGGTAGATGATAAAATGCATGCTAGGTCGATAGGTCCATATTCTTTAATAACTCAACAGCCTTTAGGTGGAAAAGCACAATTTGGTGGTCAAAGATTTGGAGAAATGGAAGTGTGGGCTCTGCAAGCATTTGGTGCATCTAATACGTTGAGAGAGATATTAACTGTGAAATCTGATGATGTTTATGGTAGAGCAAAGACATATGAATCAATAGTGAAAGGAAATCCTTTACCTGAACCAGGTCTACCAGAGTCTTTTAAAGTATTATTACATGAAATGCAAGGTCTTGGTTTAAAACTCACTATGTCCTAATTATTAATTTATTATTTTCTATAGTATGAATTATTTGAAAAAAAAGAAAAAAAATCATAATGCTGATTTTTCTAAGTTAATTATCAGTGTTGCATCTCCTGAAACTATTCTGGAAGAATCTTGTGGTGAGGTTATTAAGCCTGAAACTATTAATTATAGAACGTTTAAGCCTGAAAGAGATGGTCTTTTTTGTGAAAGAATTTTTGGTCCCGTTAAAGATTATGAATGTCACTGTGGTAAGTATAAAAGAATTCGATATAAAGGTATTGTATGTGATAGGTGTGGTGTGGAAGTTACTGAAAAAAAAGTTCGTAGAGAAAGAATTGGCCATATTAAATTAGTAGTACCAGTTGCTCATATTTGGTATTTTAGAAATTTGCCTAATAAAATAGGTTATTTATTGGGTCTTCCAACTAAAAAGTTGGATATGATTATTTATTATGAGCGTTATGTTGTTATACAACCAGGTCTTGCATTAGATGAAGAGGGAAATCCAATTCAACATATGCAATTTTTAACTGAAGACGAATATTTTGATATTTTAGACAGACTTCCAAAAGAAAATCTATATTTAGATAATTCAGATCCAAATAAATTTATTGCTAAAATGGGAGCAGAGGCTTTAATTGATTTACTTGCTCAAATTAATTTAATTTCATTATCTAAAGATCTTAGAAGAAAAGCTCATAGTGAAACATCTGTTCAAAGAAAGAATGAAGCATTGAAAAGATTGAATGTTGTTGAAGCATTTCGTGAAGCAAATGAAGTAATTGAAAATAAACCAGAATGGATGGTTTTACAGGTTATACCTGTTATACCGCCTGAATTACGACCGTTAGTTCCTTTAGATGGAGGTAGATTTGCAACATCAGATTTAAATGATTTATATAGACGTGTAATTATTAGAAATAATCGATTAAAAAGATTAATGGAAATCAAAGCACCTGCTGTAATTTTAAGAAATGAAAAACGGATGCTTCAGGAATCAGTAGATTCTTTATTAGATAATACACGTAAAGCTTCAGCTATTAAATCAGAATCTAATCGGCCTCTTAAGTCATTGTCTGATAATTTAAAAGGAAAACAGGGACGATTTAGACAAAATTTATTAGGTAAAAGAGTAGATTATTCTGCTCGTTCTGTTATTGTAGTTGGTCCAGAATTGGAAATGCATGAATGTGGTATTCCAAAAGATATGGCTGCCGAATTATTTAAACCATTTGTTGCACGTAAATTAATAGAAAGAGGCATTGTTAAAACTGTAAAGTCTGCGAAAAAAATTATTGACTCTAGAGAGCCTGTAGTTTGGGATATTTTAGAAAATGTCATTAAAGGACATCCAGTTTTATTAAATAGAGCACCGACATTACACCGACTAGGTATTCAATCTTTTCAACCTAAATTAATTGAAGGTAAAGCAATCAGGTTGCATCCTTTAGCTTGTACTGCTTTTAATGCTGATTTTGATGGAGATCAAATGGCTGTTCATGTACCATTGGGGGCGGCTGCAATATTGGAAGCTCAATTATTAATGCTTGGTTCTCATAATATTTTAAATCCAGCTAACGGAGCTCCAATCACAGTCCCTTCTCAAGATATGGTNTTAGGTTTGTATTACATGACAAAATCTAGAAAAAGTACAAAAGAACATCTTGTNAAAGGNGAAGGTCTAATATTTTATTCACCTGAAGAAGTAGGAATTGCATATAATGAAGGTNAGGCAGATTTACATGCTATTATTAAAGTTAGATTACCAATTAATAAAGAAAATCCTGTTGATTTTCATTTGATTGAAACTACTGTTGGTAGAGTATTATTTAATGAAGCTGTACCAGCTCAAACAGAGTATTTTAATCAAGTTTGCACAAAGAAAAATTTAAGAGATTTAATTGGTAAAATTTTAGAGCAAACAAGTGCTCCAATTGCTGCAAAATTTTTAGATTCTATCAAAAAATTAGGATATAAAACAGCTTTTGCAGGAGGTTTATCTTTTTCTTTAGGTGATGTTTTAGTTCCAAATACTAAAGATGATATGGTTTCTGAAGCTATTAGTAGTGTTGATCAAATTAGTGAGTCTTATAACATGGGATTAATTACTAATAATGAAAGATATAATCAAGTCATAGATGTTTGGACAAACACAAATTCTAAATTAACAGAAAAGGCAATGTTTGATTTAGAAAATGATAATCAAGGGTTTAATTCTATTTATATGATGTTAGATTCTGGAGCTAGGGGTTCAAAAGAACAAATTCGTCAATTATCTGGTATGAGAGGTTTGATGGCAAAACCACAAAAATCGAGTTCAGGAGGTGGAGCAATTATTGAAAACCCTATCTTGTCTAATTTTAAAGAAGGCTTATCTATTTTAGAGTATTTTATTTCGACTCATGGTGCCCGAAAAGGATTAGCGGATACGGCATTAAAGACAGCAGATGCTGGATATTTAACTCGACGTTTGGTAGATGTGGCTCAAGACGTTATTATTAAAAAATATGACTGTGGNACATTGAGAGGGATAGAAATGTCACCTGTAAAAAGACAAGATGAGATCATTGAATCNATCTCTTCAAGAATTGAGGGGCGAACTTCACTAAAGGATATTGTTATCAATGATAAAATAATAGTTGCTGCAGGTAATGAAATTGATCGTGTTGCTGCACTTACAATTGAAGAACATGGTATTGAATCTGTAATGGTTCGATCTGTTTTGACTTGTGAATTAAATTCAGGCGTATGTTCTTTATGTTATGGAAGAAGTTTAGCTTCTAACAAGCCTACTCAAATTGGAGAAGCTGTTGGAGTGATTGCTGCTCAGTCTATCGGTGAGCCTGGAACACAATTAACACTAAGAACATTTCATATTGGTGGGGTNGCATCTGGTGCTTCTCAAGAATCAGAAATGATTTCAAAATTTCAAGGTAAAGTCATGTTTGAAGAAGTGCGATCTATTACAGGAAAGGATAATGAGAATAAAAAATCTGATATTGTAATTGGTAGAACTGGTGAGATCAAAATTATTGATGAAGAAAATGAAGTTGTTTTATTTTCTTCTAACATTCCATATGGTTCTTTTTTAAGAGTGAAAGAGAATAGTATTATTAACAAGGGGGATGTTATTTGTGAATGGGATCCTTATAATGCGGTTATTATATCTGAAATAAATGGTCAAGTGAATTTTGAAGACTTTGAACAAGGTGTCACTTATCGAATAGAGATTGATGAGCAAACAGGTTTTAAGGAAAAGGTCATTATAGAGACAAAGGATAAGAAAAAAATTCCTGTTTTAAAAATAGGTAAGGGGAAGAATGAAAAAACCTATAATTTACCGGTTGGTGCACATATTACTGTTGAGGAAGGTGATAAAATATCTATGGGTAGTGTATTAGCAAAGATTCCAAGGAGTACTGCTAAAACTGGAGATATTACTGGAGGTTTACCAAGAATTACTGAATTGTTTGAAGCAAGAAATCCATCAAATACTGCAATTGTAAGTGAAATTGATGGAATTGTATCTTATGGTAAAATTAAACGAGGAAATAGAGAGGTGATTATTACATCAAAATTGGATGATGTAAAAAAATATATGGTTCCTCTATCAAAGCAATTGTTAGTTCAAGAAAATGATTTTGTTAAATCAGGTATGGCGTTATCAGATGGTTCTATTTCACCTTCGGATTACTTATCTATTCAAGGTGCTAATAAGGTTCAAGAATACTTAGTCTTTGAGTTACAAGAAGTTTATAGATTACAAGGTGTAAAAATTAACGATAAGCATTTTGAAGTAATTGTTCGTCAAATGATGAGAAAAGTTAAAGTTTTAGATCCGGGTGATACAAGATTTTTAGAAGGTGACCTAGTTCACAAACAAGATTTTAAAGAAGAGAATGATAGATTATATCATTTAAAGATTGTAGAGGATTCTGGTGATGCTGAAGACGAAAAATTTCAAATTGGTTCCGAAATTTCTGCTAGAGATTTAAGAGATCAAAATACAATTTTAGAACAGGGTGGTAAAAAATTAATTACTGCACGTGATGCAGTAACTGCTATTTCTAAGCCAGTATTACAAGGGATAACAAGAGCTTCATTGCAAACAAAAAGCTTTATGTCTGCGGCTTCTTTTCAAGAAACTACTAAAGTGTTAAATAATGCAGCTATAAGAGGAACTGTAGATAATCTTGTAGGTTTAAAGGAGAATGTTATTATAGGACATCAAATACCTGCTGGAACAGGTGTTAAATTTAAAGATGTTGTGGTTGGTTCAAAACTAGCATTAGACAACATTAGTGATGATGATGCTTCAGTATTAGAAAAAGTAGAGAAATAATTTTAAAATTCAATTATATGTCTAATAAAAAAGAAAATAATATTCAAAAAAAAATAAATATTGAAGTGAAAGAAGATGTGGCTAATGGCGTATATTCTAATTTAGGCATCATTAATCATTCACCAACGGAATTTGTTTTTGATTTTGCTACAATGATGCCAGGTTTTGCAAAAGCAAAAGTTTTGTCTCGTATTGTATTATCACCAGAACATGCTAAAAAATTCATGAATGCATTAGCTCAAAATATTTCAAATTTTGAAAAGCAACATGGAACTATTAAGGCAATTGATTTACAAAAAATACCTTTAGATTTTGGAGGGCCAAAGGCTCAAGCTTAATTTATATAAAATTTTGTTTTCTCATCCATTCATCATTGTAGACTTTTGCGAGATATCTACTTCCATGATCAGGCATAATGATGACAATTTTATCATTTTTGTTTAACTTTTCTTTTAGTTGAATTAGTCCAGCTAATGCGGATCCACATGAATTTCCTGCTAAAATACCCTCTTCTTTAGCTAATCTTCTTGTCATTATAGCACCTGCTTTATCCGTAACTTTTTCAAAGTGATCAATTAAGCTAAAATCCACATTTTTTGGAATAATATCTTCTCCAATTCCTTCTGTGGTATATGCGTATATTTCTTTTTTGTCAAATATTCCGGTTTCATGAAATTTTTTATATACTGATCCATATGTATCAATTCCCCATATTTTAATATTCTTATTTTGTTCTTTCAAAAACATAGCACACCCTGTAATTGTTCCTCCTGTACCTACACCAGCAACTAAATGAGTAATTTGACCGTCTGTTTGTTTCCATATTTCTGGACCAGTCGTTTCATAGTGGGTCATTCTATTGGATAGATTATCATATTGATTTATGTAAACACTATTTTTTATTTCACGTTCCATTTTTCTAGCAACAGAATAATATGATTTTGGGTCTTCTGCATCTACATTCGTCGGGGTGATGATTACTTCTGCGCCAATTGCTTTTAGAATATCAATTTTCTCATTAGACATTTTATCTGGCATAGTCACAATCATTTTGTATCCTTTTTTGATGGCTCCTAATGCTAAACCCATTCCTGTGTTTCCTGAGGTTGATTCTATAATGACGCCGCCTTTTTTCAATAAGCCTTTTTTTTCTGCATCTTCAATCATTTTAATACCAATTCTATCTTTGATTGAATGTCCTGGATTAAATGCTTCAATTTTGGCTAGTATAGTAGCAGAAATATCTTTTGTAATATTATTGAGTTTTAATAATGGAGTATTTCCAATTAATTCAGTGATGTGGTTAACGTATTGCATTTATTTAATTTTTAATATGTTCGCAGGTGATACATTTTTAATAACATAATAAGGTATGATTATGCTAATTTGTATTACTATGAATATAATTATATTAATAAGTATTAAAAAATTTAGATCTAAATATATTGGAAGATGATTAACAAAATAAGATTTTGGATTTAATGTGATGATGTGTGTGTGTTGTTGAATTAGACATAGTGTTAAGCCCACTATATTCCCTAGTGCTATTCCTTTGCTTGATATTTTAAAACTACTATATAAAAATATTTTCAAGATGGAGTAGTTCGAACATCCATAAGACTTTAATGTTCCAATCATCTTTAATCTTTCTAAGACTAGTATTAATAAAGTATTTGTCATATTAATTAAACAGATCAAACACATAACAATAATAATCAAAATCATATTTTTTTTAAATAAATTAATCCAATTAAATATCCCAGGAAATCTACTTGTAATTGATTGTGCTACTAAGTCATATGTTAAATTGCTGTTAATCTTTTGTTCAACATCTTTTTGTTCAGAAGCATCGTATAATTCAATTTCATAATTACTAACATCTAAATTTTTCCATTGATTTATTTTTTGAATAGATTCTTTTTTAGTAAATGCATAAAACTCATTAAATTTTTCATTTTTCATGGAGTAAATTCCACTTATCATAAATTTTCTTTTTTTTACATTTTTCTTTTTAGAAAGAAAATATAAAATGCACTCATCTCCTGTTTGTAAACTTAATTTCCTTGCTTGTTTTTCTGATATTAGTATTTCATTCTCACTTTGCATATATCTTCCATCTCGAATGCTTTGTTGAATTAATGTTGTCTTATATAGTGAATCCACGCCTTTTAATATAAGACCTTCAATATTATTATTGATACTTATTATGCAGGGTTTATTAATGATTGGATGAATTTTATTTACGCTTTGTATATTTTGTATATTTTCTAACATATCAGCTTCCAATCTAATTGGGTCTAAGCTATTATTGGTATTGTTAATGGATGAGATTTTTAAGTCTGACTCTACGTCTGTAATGGTCTGTTGTATAGCTAATTCTAATCCATAACTAGAAGCAATTGTAATAATCATAATAATGATACTTATAGCAATTGCTGATATGCATATATTGGTAATTGGTCCAGAATAGTAATTTCTGTTTAAACTTGATCTTGACAATCTTCTTGAAAGAAATAATTCAAAATTCAATTTTTAGCAATATAAAATTATTAAATTCAAATATATGAAATCAACTAAATCAATTCTAATTCTTTTTATTATAAATTGTTTTCAATTTTGTCTTTTTTCACAAAATTTAGGTATTGACCACATGTCTGAATATACACATTTATTGCGCAACAAAAATGTTGGTGTTGTTGTGAATTATGCGTCACAAACAAACAACACCCATTTAATAGACACATTAATTTCTTTAGGGATTGATGTTTCAATAATATTTTCTCCGGAACATGGATTTTCTGGTAATTTTAATGCAGGACAGTATGTGAATGATTCAAATTATCGTGATTCCATACCTATTATTTCTTTATATGGAGCATATAAGAAGCCTAAGAATCATCATTTAAAAAATATTGACATAATGCTTTTTGATATACAGGATGTTGGTGTTAGGTTTTATACTTACCTTTCAACTTTACATTATGTGATGGANGCTTGTGTTGACGCTGATATAGAGTTNGTNTTATTAGATCGACCTAATCCTCATGCNCATTATGTTGATGGTCCAGTCTTANAATTAGAGTATTCTTCATTTGTNGGCATGCATCCTGTACCAATTGTATATGGNATGACNATTGGTGAATATGCGCTTATGATTAATGGGGAGGGTTGGTTGAGTAATCAANAACAATGTAAACTTAATGTAATTAAACTTGAGGGNTATTCAAGATTTGATTCAATTCAAATTCAATTTGCACCATCTCCAAATTTAAGAAATATGAAAGCAATATCATTATATCCATCTTTATGTTTATTTGAAGGTACACTGATTAGTGTAGGAAGGGGTACTGAGTCACCCTTTGAGCTTTATGGAGCACCATTTTTAAAATCCAATTTTGAGTTTTATCCAATGCCCAATTTTGGTTCTTCAGAACCAAAATATAATCAGCAAATATGTTATGGGGTGAATTTAGTAAATTACAACAATAATTTAAATAAGATTAATTTGGAGTTTTTAATTAATGCTTATCATGAATCTCCTGCTTATTATAAGAAGAGTTTTTTTAATAATTTTTTCAACAAATTATCAGGTAATAGTGAGTTAAAATGGCAAATAATAAATCATTTCACCGAAGATCAAATTAGAGCCAGTTGGAAAGAAGATATTGATAATTTCCTATTAATAAGGCAAAAGTATTTAATCTATAATTAGTTATTATATTCCTCTATTCCTTTTTGTAGAATTTTAATTGCTAATTTTAACTTTTCAACTTCTAAAACATAAGCAATTCTAACTTGATTGTTGACACTATTATTCATGCTATAAAATCCACTTGCTGGAGCGAGCATGATCGTTGTATTTTGAAAGTGGAATTTTTCTAATAACCATCGACAAAAATTTTCAGTATTGTCAACTGGTAATTCTGCAATGCAATAGAATGCTCCTTTAGGTTTTGGACAATTTACTCCAGGTATTGTGTTTAATCCATCGACTAAAGTGTTCCTTCTTTTGGTATATTCTTTAATCACTTTTGTAAAATATGATTGTTTTGTATTTAATGCTTCTATTCCTGCTAGTTGCCCAAATATTGGAGGACTTAATCTTGCTTGAGAAAATTTAAGTGCCGTATTAATAACTTCCTTATTTTTAGACACAATACAACCAATTCTTGCTCCACACAGACTATACCGTTTTGATATTGAGTCTATGACAATAGTATTTTTTTGAATATCCTCCAAGGTTAGTATCGAATGATGTGTTAATTGATCATAAGTAAATTCTCTATATACTTCATCAGCAATTAAAAAAAGATTATGTTGTTTAATGAGTTTTGCTAATGCTTTTATCTCAGACAAGGTATATAATGCGCCAGTTGGATTACCAGGGTTGCATATTAAAATAGCTCTTGTTTTTTTGTTTATTTTTTTTTCAAAATCACTAATTTTAGGTAACTGAAAACCTTTATTAATTGTACATTTAACTGCTTTTATTTCAATGTTCCCTGCATTACTAAACCCATTATAGTTAGCATAGTATGGGTCTGGAATAATGATTTCATCTCCCGGATCACAAATACAATTTAAAACTGTGCTTAAAGCTTCAGAACCACCAGTTGTAATCAGGATGTCTTTGTATGATATAGTATTATTAATTTCACTATAGTATTTGGCTATTTTTCTTCTATATTCTTCGATTCCAGCAGAGTGACTATATTCAATTTTTTCAACTTGAAAGTTGTTTATTTTTTCAATCACATTGCTTGGTGGTAAGATGTCAGGTTGACCTATATTTAAATGTAGAACATTGATTCCTTTTTGTTTTGCATTTTCAGAATATGGGACCAATTTTCTAATTGGAGATTCGGGCATATTTTGCCCTCTTTTTGAAATTTTTAACATTGCATGTTAATTTGCTTTTGGTACTAACCCAGATTGTTTTTTAACAGGAGCACCTACATCTTTTTTTGCAGCTATCGCCTTCCCTTTTATTTTTACAATCTTGGTTACATTTTTAGCATTTGAGGTAATGGTGATACTTTTATTAAAAGACCCAACTCTTTTCTCGTCATAATTAACTTTAATCATACCACTTTCTCCAGGTAATATTGGTTCTTTTGGGCATTCAGGTACAGTGCAGCCACAACTACCTTTACACTTTGAGATAATTAGAGGCTCTTTTCCCGTATTTGTAAATTGAAATTCACATTTTGAATTTGCATCATCATACTGCATAAATTCTCCTAAATCTATAATTTCATGTTCAAATGTTATTTCAGGAGCATTGTGATGAATTACAATATTTTCTTGAGAGAAAACAATTGTTAAAAAAAGACTAAAAAAGTATAGCACAATAGATTTTGTGTTCATGGTAGTATTATTTAAATAATAATAAATTTAGCCCAAATTTAGTGGTTTATATTATTTATTACAAATTCAAATAGACCAATTTTAAAATTATTATATCTTGTAAAAATTTGTAAATTGTGCTGTAAATTATTGAATAATGGATACTAGGTATAGCCCAAAAAATATTGAATCTAAGTGGTATAATTATTGGACTGAGAACAACTTGTTTGATTCAGAACCTAATGATAAAAAACCATACACTATTTTAATACCACCTCCAAATGTCACGGGTATTTTGCATATGGGACATATGCTAAATAACACACTGCAAGATGTGTTGATAAGAAGGTCTCGATTATTAGGATTTAATGCTTGTTGGGTCCCTGGAACTGATCATGCATCTATAGCTACTGAAGCAAAAGTAATCAAGAAATTAAAAAATGAGGGGATAGAAAAAAAAGATTTATGTAGAGAAGAATTTTTGAAACATGCTTGGGATTGGACAGATAAACACGGAGGTATTATTTTACAGCAACTCAAAAGATTAGGTGCTTCTTGTGATTGGAGTCGAGTTAAGTTTACTATGGATCCTGATATGTCAGAATCTGTTATTGATGCCTTTATCACTCTTTATAAGAAAGGCTATATTTATAGAGGTAAAAAAATGATTAATTGGGATCCTGAGGCTCAGACTGCTGTTTCGGATGAAGAAGTAATTCATAAAGAACAAGAATCTAAATTATACTATGTTAATTATAATTTAGTTGATTCAGAGGCTGTTATTACCATTGCTACAACTAGGCCTGAGACTATTTTAGGTGACACAGCTATTTGTGTACATCCCACTGACAAAAGGTATTTGTCTTTAATTGGAACAAAGGCTATTGTACCATTAATTAATAGAGAAATTCCAATTATATCAGATGAATATATTGATTCAGAGTTTGGAACTGGTGCTTTAAAAGTGACTCCAGCTCACGATATTAATGATTATTTAATTGGAGAAAAAAATGATTTGGAAATCATTTCGGTTATTGATAAAAATGGCTGTATGCATAAAAATGCTTGCTTTTATGTAGGTGAAGATAGATTTTTGGTGAGAGAAAAAATTATAAAAGACATTGAATCACTTGGACAGCTTGATAAGATTGAATATATAAACAATAAAGTTGGTTTTTCAGAAAGAACAGATGCTGTGATAGAGCCGCGTTTATCTAGTCAGTGGTTCATGAAGATGGATCAATTAGCATCTCCAGCGTTAAATAATGTTATTAATAATAATATTAATTTTTATCCAAAAAAATTTAAAAATGTTTATAAACATTGGATGGAGAATATTAGAGATTGGTGTTTATCGAGACAACTTTGGTGGGGTCATAGAATTCCTGCATTTTATTATAATGAATCGAATTATGTGGTTGCTAAAAGTATAGAAGATGCTTTAATTATAGCCAGAGAGGAATCGGGAAATGTTAATTTGTCATTATCTGATTTAAAACAAGATGAAGATGTTTTAGACACATGGTTTTCATCATGGTTATGGCCAATGAGTGTTTTCGATGGTATTCGTAATCCAAATAATTCTGATTTCACTTATTATTATCCAACAAATGACCTTGTAACAGGTCATGATATTTTGTTTTTTTGGGTTGCTCGTATGATAATAGCAGGATATGAATTTAATCATATGCCTCCATTTAAGAATGTTTACTTCACAGGCATGGTTAGAGACAAAAAACGACGTAAAATGTCCAAGTCTTTAGGCAACTCACCTGACCCGATTGAATTGATTAATAAATATGGTGCAGATGGAGTGAGGTCGGGAATGTTGTTTTCTTCTCCAGCGGGTAATGATTTACTGTTTGACGAGACTTTATGTGAACAAGGAAGAAATTTTTCTAATAAAATATGGAATGCTTTTCGTTTAATTAATTCTTGGGAATCTAGACAAAATAAGCAAAATATTATGTCAAAAGAAACTATTGTTTGGTTTGAAAACAAGTTGTCAGAAGATATAGAAAAAATTAATAAATTCTTTTTAGAATTTAGAATTTCAGATGCATTAATGGTTATATATAAACTTTTTTGGAATGAGTTTTGTGGGTATTATTTAGAGATTATAAAGCCCTCAGATAAAGTTATTGATGTTGCTACCAAAGAAAAAACACTTTATTTTTTCGAAAAATTACTTATTCTACTTCATCCATTTATGCCATTTATAACTGAAGATATTTGGCAAAAAATCATTTCTAGAAATAAAGGGGATAGTATATCATTTTGTCAATGGCCCAATCCATTGGTGGAGAAGGTAGATTTTCAAAAAATAGAAAATTTTAATCATTTATTTAAAGTTATTGCATCAATAAGAAACATAAGAAAGGAAAAGAATATTTCATTCAAAGAGAAATTATCTTTATTTGTTGACAATAAAGAAGTTCTTTTTTTAAAGGACATTCTTCAAAAAACATGCAACTTGGATGAGGTTCGTTTGTCTGAAGGTCATAATGAGGATTGTTTTCCATTCTTAGTAGATAAAAGTAGATATTTTATTCCATTGACATTTGACATAGACTCTTCAGTTGAAATTGAGCGAATTGAGAATGAGATAATATATTTACAAGGTTTTTTAGAGGCTGTTAATCAGAAATTATCTAATGAGAAATTTACTTCAAATGCTCCTAAAAAAATCATTATGATGGAAGAAAAAAAACGACAAGATACTATCATCAAGTTGGAATCTTTAAAAAAACAATTAAATTCATTCAATGGATCCAATAATATACAATCCAAGTAATAAAATAAGAATTATAACTGCTGCATCTTTATTTGATGGTCATGATGCATCGATTAATATTATGAGACGTATTTTGCAATCAACAGGTTGTGAAGTAATTCATCTTGGTCATGATAGAAGTGTAGAGGAAATTGTAAACTGTGCTATTCAGGAGGATGCTAATGCAATTGCTATCACTTCTTATCAGGGTGGTCATGTAGAGTATTTTCAATATATGTTTGATTTGCTAAAAAAATTTAATAGTTCGCATATTAAAATTTTTGGTGGTGGTGGTGGAACAATTTTACCAGAAGAAATTAAACACCTACACTCATATGGTATAGAGCGTCTTTATCACCCTGATGATGGTCGTAGAATGGGATTACAGGGTATGATTAATGATCTTGTTCTGAAATCAGATTTTCCAATTGTTCAAGATAAGTATGTACCCAATATCGATAGTATCGTTTCACAAAATAACAAAGCTATTGCTAGATCGATTTCTTTATTTGAAAATTCTTACCCAAAATTTCAAAAACTTAAGTCTCAGATTAAAAAAACCGCTAAAAAAAGTACATCATTTATATTAGGCATAACTGGTACGGGGGGTGCGGGAAAATCGTCATTTGTAGATGAAATAATAAGACGATTATTAAATGATTTTTCTACAATTAAGATAGGTGTGATTTGTGTTGACCCTTCAAAAAAGAAAACAGGTGGAGCATTACTTGGAGATCGGATTAGAATGAATGTTATTAAACATGAAAGAGTATATATGCGTTCCATGGCAACTCGAAAATCTAATAGATCTCTCTCTAAAAGTATTTCAGATACATTGTTAGTGATGAAAGCTGCTGACTTTGATATAATTATACTTGAGACTTCTGGTATTGGTCAATCAGATATTGAAATAGTGGATTATTCTGACTTATCTATTTATGTTATGACTCCAGAGTTTGGTGCTCCTACACAACTAGAAAAAATTGATATGTTAGATTTTGCAAATTTTGTTGTATTGAACAAGTTTGACAAAACAGGTTCTTTGGATGCGTTAAGAGATGTTCAAAAGCAGTATCAAAGAAACAACCAGCTATTTCATAAAACATTAGAAGAGATGCCCGTATATGGTACTATTGCATCTCAATTTAATGATTCAGGTGTAAATGTATTTTATTTTAATTTACTAAAGACTTTAAAGAATAAGTGTTCTTATTTTTACTCTATTGATCCTCAATTACCTAAATCTACAAAGTCTTTAGAATTAATATCACCAAAAAGAAATAGATATCTTTCGGAGATAGCAGATTTGATTAGAGAATACAATAATAATGTATTAGCTGATTCAGAAGTTGCAGAATCTATATTTTGTTTAGAGCATAGCTTAAAAAACATAGATGACAAATCAATACAAGTTGTCATTCGTAATAAAATTAAAAAATTGTGTTTG
>PAVX01000034.1 GCA_002713285.1 Flavobacteriales bacterium | reverse complement strand
TGTAGCTGCTGGAATAATTTTATTTGAATATAATCGACAACAAAATACTAATTAGAAAACTTGTTAATCATAATATCAGTAGTTGTAGATCCTGGTCGTTCAATAGGCATACCTAATGCTCTGCTCCAAATTAATTGAGACATTATACCTAATGAACGTGACACTCCAAATAAAACAGTAAAAAAGTCATACTCTTTCATGCCATATTTTAACAATAATATGCCGGAATGGGCATCTACATTTGGCCATGGATTTTTCACTTTCCCAGTTGCTTCTAAGATAGGGGGAACTACCTCAAAAACTCTACTAACTAATAAAAATAACTCATCTTCTGGCAAGTATTTTAATGCAAATTCCCTTTGAGCGGTATACCTTGGATCTGTTTTCCTTAAAACTGCATGACCAAAACCAGGAATTACTTTTCCTTCATCCAAAGTTTTTTGAACATATGCCGCTATATCATCTCTGGAAGGAACCCCACCTCCTAAATCATTTTGCATAGACAATAACCATTTTACAACTTCTTGATTTGCTAAACCATGAAGTGGTCCCGCTAAACCATTCATCCCAGCAGAAAAAGATAAATAAGCATCGCTTAATGCTGACCCAACTAAATGTGATGTATGTGCAGATACATTCCCGCCTTCATGATCAGAATGAATAGTCATATACAATCTAATTAAATCTGTAAATTCTGGACTTGAAAAACCTAACATATGAGCAAAATTAGCCGACCAATCAAGGTTTGGTAATGGCGATATATAATCTTCGTCATGATAATTTCTTCTATAAATATACGCCGCAATTTGAGGTAATTTAGCAATTAAATTAAGAGCATCTTCAAATGTAGGATCCCAATATTTCGATTTATGTAGTCCACTTTTATATGCTTGTGTAAATTCACTTTCATTTCTTAATGCTAAAATAGCAATTGAAAATTGCGTCATCGGATGCATCTCTTTAGGTAAGTTATTAATAACACTAAAAACATATTCCGAAACATCGGATCGTTTCTCTAATTCTTGACTGATTAATTTGACATCAGCTTCTGTAGGCAATTCTCCTATTAACATTAAATAAAACATCCCCTCAGGTAAAGGTTGATTAGAGCCTGCTGCTCTTGGAAGAACATCTTGTATCTCAGGTAATGAATAACCTCTAAAACGTATACCTTCATTAGGATCCAATTTCGAAGTTTCTGTTACCATACTTAACATACCTCGCATACCAGAATAAATCTGTCGTAAACTAATTTCACCTACTATCTTATCCCCATAATCTTTAACCAATGTTTGTACACGGCTTCTTGAATTAGGTATTTTTGCCTCAAATTTTTCTTTTAAATTCTTCATATTTATTTTTTTATTTCTGGAAAACCTAGATATAAACCTTTTTCTCCTAATGCTTCTTCTATTCTTAATAATTGATTATATTTTCCGACTCTATCTGATCGAGAAATAGAACCTGTTTTTATTTGACCAGCACAAGACCCTACAGATAAATCCGCAATAGTCACATCTTCGGTTTCACCTGAACGATGACTAATTATTGTCGTATAATTATTATGCTTTGCTAATCGTATAGTCTCTAAGGTTTCTGTCAGCGTTCCTATCTGATTTAATTTAATCAAAATCGAATTTCCAACACATTGGTCAATTCCATATTGTAATCTTTTTGGATTGGTGACAAATAAATCATCACCAACAAGTTGAATGCCCCCATTTTTCTTAGTCATCTCAGACCAACCAAACCAATCATCTTCATCTAATGCATCTTCAATTGAAACAATTGGATACTTATTAATCCAATCAGTCCAAAAATCAACCATTTCGGAGGCAGTTAATTTATTATTTCCAAAACAATAGATTTTTTTTTCTTTATCATAAAACTCTGATGCTGCTGCATCAATTGCAATCGAAATATCTTTCTCAATTTTATAACCTGCAGCAGTTATTGAAGACAAAACTAATTCAATAGCATTTTCATTAGATTTAATATTAGGAGCAAACCCACCTTCATCACCTACATTTGTTGATAATTTATTAGACTTTAACTTATTTTTTAATGCATAAAACACTTCAGCCCCCATCCTTAAGGCTTGAGAAAAAGTTTTAGCAGAATTTGGAATAATCATAAACTCCTGGAAATCAATATCATTATCTGCATGTGCACCACCATTAAGAATATTCATCATTGGAACAGGTAAAACAAATTTTCCGGATGATAAATAATCATACAAATCTATTTTTTTAACTCTTGCAGCAGCCTTAGAAACAGCTAAAGAAATAGGTAAAATAGCATTAGCTCCTATGTTTGATTTATTTTCACTCCCATCAATCTCAATCATTTTTCGATCAATTAACACTTGATCACAAACATCTAATCCAATTAGTTTGTTCTTCAAAATAACATGTATATTATTTATAGCCTTTTGAACACTATTGCCATTATAAAAACTAAAATTCTTATCCCTAATCTCTAACGCTTCATAAATACCTGTAGAAGCTCCAGATGGCGCTGAAGCTCGACCAAAACAACCATTGTCTGTAATCACATCTACCTCCACTGTCGGATTGCCTCTAGAGTCTAAAATTTGACGAGCAACAATGTTTTTAATTTTTGACATTATCAGAATTTATATAAGTTTTCATATTGTCTAAAAATTGATCAAATAAATATCTGGAATCATGAGGACCAGGAGAAGATTCTGGGTGATATTGAACAGAAAAACATTTTTTATTTAAGAATTCTATTCCTTCAACAGAGCCATCATTTAAATTACGATGAGTTATTTGAATGTGTTTATTTTTTAACAACGTACTTTCATCAATTGAAAAACCATGATTTTGAGAAGTAACTTCACATTTTTTAGTTCTCAAATTAATGATTGGATGATTTATACCTCTATGCCCAGTATGCATCTTAAATGTCTGCAATCCACCTGCTAAAGCCATTAATTGATGGCCCAAACAAATGCCAAATACTGGAATAACACCATCCAATATCGTTTTAACCATCGCAATAGATTTAGTCATTACAGAGGGATCACCAGGTCCATTTGATAAAAATATACCTGTTGGATTAAAGCTATATATCTCATTTAAATCTGTGTTGAGTGGAAATACTTTAATAAAAACACCTCGATCTTCTAAGCATTTTAAAATACTTTTCTTAACTCCAAAATCTATAACTGACACTCTGTATTTAGAGTTTTTATTACCTAGAGTATATGCGCTTTTTGTAGAAACAAATGAAGAAAGCTCTAACCCTTCCATTGACGGAACTTCTTTAAGTTTATTTTTTAAATTTTGAATATCTAAAACTTTGGATGAAATAATAGCATTCATTGCTCCTTTATCTCTAATATGACGGACCAACGCTCTAGTATCAAGATCATAAATACATACTATTTTTTCGTTTTGAAAATATTCTTGTAAATCTCCAATTGAGGAATATCGAGAATTATGAAAATTAAAATCTTTGCAAACTAAACCTGAAATTTTAATAGAATCTGATTCCGTTTCTATATTAGAGTAACCATAATTACCAATATGAGCATTTGTAGTAACCATAATTTGACCATAATAAGAAGGATCTGTGAAAATTTCTTGATAACCGGTCATGCCAGTATTAAAACAAATTTCACCAACAGAAAAACCAATAAAGCCTGCACTTTTTCCAAAAAGTGTAGTTCCATCTTCTAAAATTAATACAGCGCGATCTTCCACTTCGAACAATATAAAATATTAATCAAACAATATAAAATAGTATAAGAAAAAAATAACTAATTATTAGATTCTTCTTTTTTGTCATCTTCAGNAGNTGGCTCTTCAGTAGNTGNCTCTTCAGTAGCTGNCTCTTCAGTAGNTGGCTCTTCAGNAGNTGGCTCTTCAGTAGNTGGCTCTTCAGTAGNTGGCTCTTCAGTANTTGGCTCTTCAGTAGCTGGCTTTTTATTTATCTCTAATTGACCTTCTTGTGAAACATCAACTGATTTCTTTGCATTAGACTTATCAGAACGTCTAGAACGTCTAGTTTTCTTTGCTGACACATCAGTAATATTATATGTTTCATTAAAATCAACTAATTCTATAAAACAGATTTCTGCAGCATCCCCTAATCTACGACCTAACTTGATAATTCTAGTATATCCTCCAGGTCTATCTGCTACTTTATCAGAAACAATGGAAAATAATTCTTTAACAGCATCTTTTTGTCTCAAATAACGAAAAGCAACACGTCTATTATGTGTAGAATCATTTTTTGAACGAGTAATAATAGGTTCCACAAATTGTTTTAAAACTTTTGCTTTAGCTAATGTTGTTTTTATTCGTTTATGTAATATCAACGAAGATGACATATTAGCAAGCATTGATTTTCTATGACCTGCTTTCCTTTTTAAATTATTATTTCCTTTTCTATGTCTCATAATGATCTATTCTTTATCTAATTTATACTTGCTTAAATCCATGCCAAAATTCACTCCTTTAGCATCGACTAATTCATCAAGTTCTGTTAAAGATTTTTTTCCGAAATTTCTAAATTTCATCAAATCACTTCTATTATACATAACTAAATCACCAAGAGTATCTACCTCAGCAGCCTTTAAACAATTTAAAGCTCTAACAGATAAATCTAAATCAACTAATTTCATTTTTAATAATTGTCTCATATGTAGNGATTGTTCATCATACTCATCAATTGAAGANGCATACTCATCCTNAATNGAAATNCGTTCATTTGAAAATAACATAAAATGATGTATCAATATTTTAGCAGCTTCAGTAAGAGCATCTTTTGGATGAATTGANCCATCTGTTTCAATTTCCAAAATTAATTTTTCATAATCTGTTTTTTGCTCTACTCTAAAGTCCTCAACAAAGTACTTAACGTTTTTGATTGGCGTGAAAACAGAATCTGTAAAAATAGTCCCTAAACTCACATCTGATTCTTTATTTTGATCAGACATCACAAATCCTCTGCCCTTTTTAATAGTAAGTGTTAAATCAAGTTTTGTGGACTTAGTCAAATTACAAATCACTAAATCTGGGTTTAAAATTTGAAAATTAGATATGAATTTTCCAAAATCACCAGCTTTAATAACATCTTGATTATTAATTGATATCTTAACTTCTTCGCTATTCGCATCCTCTATTTGTTTTTTAAACCTGATTTGCTTTAAGTTTAATATGATACCTACCACATCCTCCATAACACCTTCAATAGCNGAAAATTCGTGATCAACACCTTCAATCTTTACTGAAGATATTGCAAACCCTTCTAAAGATGAAAGTAAGACTCTTCTTAAAGCATTACCTATAGTTAAACCATACCCAGGTTCTAAAGGTCTAAACTCGAAGGTACCTTCATTCTCCGTGGAATTAATCATAAATACTTTGTCTGGTTTTATAAAATTTAAAATTGCCATAATACTTGTATAATTAAATTATTATTTAGAATATAATTCTACTATTAATTGCTCCTTGATATTTTCAGGAATTTGATCTCTGTTTGGTATATTAATTAATTTACCTGTCATAGCATCAATATTCCACTCTAACCANTCAATGATGTTAGTGTTTTTTGACATAGATTCTGTAATAGATTGAAGTGATTTAGATTTCTGCCTAACTGAAATCACATCTCCCATTTTAACTGAATATGATGGAATATTTACAACTGAACCATTTACAGTAATATGCTTATGCGATACTAATTGTCTTGAGCCATTTCTAGTATTCGCAAGACCTAACCTGTATACAATATTGTCTAAACGTAATTCACAAAATTGCAACAATGCTTCACCAGTAATCATTTTACTTCTAGAGGCTCTTTTAAATAAATTAGAAAACTGCTTCTCAAGAATTCCATAAGTGTATTTAGCTTTTTGTTTTTCTGCTAACTGAAAAGCATAATCTGATTTTTTACCTCTTCTTCCATTTGGGCCATGCTGACCTGGTGGAAATTTTCTTTTTTCAAAATATTTATCAGGCCCGAAAATCGGATCTGAAAATTTTCTAGCTATTTTTGTTTTGGGTCCTATATACCTTGCCATAATTATTTTTATATTATAAATTAATTTACACTCTTCTTCTTTTAGGTGGACGACACCCATTATGTGGTAGTGGAGTTACATCAATAATTTCAGAAACAGTAATACCTACATTATAAATAGCACGTATTGCAGCCTCTCGTCCATTACCAGGTCCTTTAACAAATACATTCACTGTCCTTAAGCCAGCATCATGTGCAACCTTACCACAATCTTCTGCTGCTGTCTGAGCAGCATAAGGAGTGTTTTTTTTAGAACCTCTAAAACCTTGTTTCCCTGCAGAAGACCAACTAATAACTTGTCCACTTTTATTAGTAATAGAAATAATTATATTATTGAAACTAGAATGTATATGCACCTCACCCTCTGCGTCAACTTTAACCTTTCTTTTATTTGTGTTTTTAGCCATAATATTATTTTATTATTATTTTATTTTGTTGCCATTTTTTTATTAGCAACTGTTTTTCTTTTACCTTTCCTAGTTCTAGAATTATTTTTTGTCTTTTGACCTCTTAAAGGAAGACCTACTCGATGCCTTATACCTCTAAAACAACCTATATCTGTTAATCTCTTAATATTTAACTGAACTTCTGACCGAAGCTCTCCTTCAATAATATAATCATCAGAAATAATTTGTCTAATTTTTTGCAACTCATCATCTCCCCAATCTTTAACCTTTTTATTTATATCCACTCCTGATTTTATCAAAATTTCACGAGATCTATTTCTACCAATACCATAAATATATGTTAAACTGATTTCCCCTCTCTTATCATTTGGAATATCTACTCCTGCTATTCTAGCCATAAATATTTTATTTAAAAATTATTACTAACCCTGTCGTTGTTTAAATCTTGGGTTTTTTTTATTAATTATATATAATTTACCTTTTCGTCTAACCAATTTACAATCGGCAGTTCTCTTTTTTATTGATGCTCTTGTCTTCATAATATATCTAATATCTAAATGTAATTCGACCTTTTGTTAAGTCATATGGTGACATTTCAATTTTTACTTTATCTCCAGGAAGTAAGTTAATGTAATGCATTCTCATTTTTCCCGAAATATGTGCTGTAATAATATGTCCATTTTCTAATTCAACTCGAAACATTGCATTAGATAATGATTCCTTAATTACTCCATCTTGTTCTATTGATAATTGCTTTACCATATTATTATAATTAATACAAATTATCTTCAATTAAATTAAATGAAGATAAAATTTCTGTTTTATTTTTTGTAATTGCTATAGTATANTCAAAATGTGCNGAAGGTAANCCATCNNNAGTNTCTATNGTCCANCCATCTTNNTTNTGAANAACANCANCNNTNCCAATATTNACCATNGGNTCAANAGCTANNACCATACCTGGCTCTAAATTTAAACCAGAGTTTTTTGTTCCATAATTTGGTATTTCAGGTGATTCATGTAAATTTTTACCAATACCATGCCCCACTAACTCTTTCACAATAGAATATCCATGAGATTCTACAAAGTTCTGGATTGAAAAACCGATATCACCTACAGTATTTCCAGATTTAGCAGCTAACACTCCTTGATTTAATGCCTCTTTGGTAACATCTAACAATCTTCTCTTTTCTGCTGATATTTCACCAACTGCAAAAGTATATGCCGCATCTCCATAAAAGCCATTCATTAAAACACCACAATCAATTGACAAAATAGCACCCTCTTCAACTTCCATGTCTAATGGAATACCATGTACCACTGCACTATCTTTAGATATACATAAAGTGTTGGGGAAACCATTATAACCTTTAAATCCAGGAATACCTCCATTATCTCTTATGAACTCCTCAGCTATTTGATCTAAATGTAATGTATTGATACCCGGCTTAATAACTTTTGCTAATTCAGCATGAGTCCTAGATACGAGCAAAGAGCTATCTCGCATTAAATTAATTTCCTGATCTGTTTTTAAATATATCATAATTACATTCCAGATTTAGATCTTCTTCCTTTTTTCATTAGACCATCATAATGCCTATTGATTAAATGAGCATTAATTTGTTGTACTGTATCAAGTACAACACCAACCATAATTAATAAAGATGTACCCCCATAAAATTGAGCAAATTGTGGATTTACACCAGCTTTAATAGCAAATGCTGGTAAAATAGCAACAAAGGCTAAGAAAAATGAGCCTGGTAATACAATTCGAGACATTACAGCATCTAAATGTTTAGCTGTGTCTTTACCTTGTCTAATACCTCCTTTTTCAGTAATAAATGCATTATTACGCTTCATGTCAGCAGCCATTTGTGATGTATTAATAGTGATAGCAGTATAGAAGTAAGTAAATACTATAACTAATATTGCAAATACAAAATTATACCAAAATCCTGCAAAATTTGAGAACTCTTGAACAAAAGCACTTGAAGCACCTGATGAAGTAAATCCTGCAAATGTGATAGGAATAAACATAATTGCCTGTGCAAAAATAATTGGCATCACTCCAGCTGCATTTATTTTCAAAGGAATATATTGTCTTACACCACCATATTGTCGATTACGAATAACTGTTTTTGCATAATTAACAGGTATTCGTCGTGTCCCTTGAACTAATAAAATGGATAATAAAATTACTGCTAAAATAAGGACTAACTCAACAACTAACATTACAAGTCCACCACCAGAGCTATTAATCTTCGTAACAAATTCAAATGCAAAAGCCTGCGGTAAAGCGGCAATAATTCCAATCATAATTAAAAGAGAAATTCCATTCCCTATACCTCTGTCAGTAATTTTTTCGCCTAACCACATAGCAAATAAGGTCCCTGTCACTAATATAATAATACTAGATGTCCAGAAAGTACCAGGGGATAAAAGAAACGCTGTCTCTGGTAATGTTGCTTGTAAATTAGCGATATAACCCGGGCCTTGAATTCCAGTAATTAAAATTGTTAAATAACGTGTGAGTTGATTAATTTTAGTTCTACCGCTCTCCCCTTCACGTTGTAGCTTTTGAATATATGGTACTGCAACACCCAACAATTGAATTACAATAGATGCTGATATATATGGCATAATTCCAAGAGCCATAATTGAAGCCTGTGAAAAAGCACCACCAGTAAATAGATTTAATAAGCCCAAAAGACCATCTGCCGTCTGATTTTCTAGCAATTGTAATTGTGTTGGGTCAATACCTGGCAAGGTCACAAACGATCCTAATCGATAAATTAACACAAAGCCTAATGTTGTCAAGATTCGTATTCTTAAATCATCTATTTGCCAAATATTTCGTATAGTATTAAATAATGCTTTCATAATAGCGCTTCTATCTAATCTTTATTCTTTGTTTTACTATCTGCCTTCTTCTTATCATCTTTAGCTTCGACCTTCTTCTTATCATCTTTAGCTTCGACCTTAGTAATGTTTTCGTTTTTATTTTTGTCTAAAACAACTACCATTCCACCATTTTTTTCAATTAAATCTTTTGCTGAATTTGAAAATTGATGAGCAGTAATATTCAATTTTATATTATAATTTCCTTTTGATAAAATCTTGACTAATTCATTTTTTTTGATTAATCCTAATTTTATCATTAAATCAATATCTAATGATTCCTGAATTTGGTTAGTCTCATGAAGTTTTTGAATATCACCTAAATTTAATGGCTGAAACACCTTACGATTTGGATTTGTGAATCCAAATTTAGGGACACGTCTCTGTAAAGGCATTTGTCCGCCTTCAAAACCTTTCTTTCTAGAATAACCTGATCTTGACTTCTGTCCTTTATGCCCTCGGGTAGATGTGCCTCCTCGACCAGAACCTTGCCCCCTACCTATTCTTTTCCTCTTTTTTATAGAACCTTTTGCTGGCGTTAAATTTGATAAATCCATTTTGACTATTTATTAAATTATTTTTCTATTATTACTAAATGGTTAATTGAATTTACCATTCCCATAATTTGTGGTGTTTCAGTATGTTCCACAATATCATTAATTCTTTTTAAACCAAGAGCTTTCAATGTTTTTTTTTGTTTACTTGGTCGATTTATTCCACTTCTTATTTGCTTGATTTTTATCTTCATAGCTTACCCATTAAATACTTTACTAACTGAGATGCCTCTAGTCTCGGCAATTTCATTAACGTCTCTTAAACTGATTAAAGCTTGTATTGTGGCTTTAACTAAATTATGAGGATTCGTAGACCCTTTTGATTTTGCTAAAATATCTTTTATGCCAACTGACTCAATGACAGATCTCATAGCACCACCAGCAATCACCCCAGTACCACTAGATGCAGGACGAATATATACGGTAGCACCACCATATTTACCATATTGGTCATGTGTAATAGTACCATTTATAATTGGGATTCTTACTAATTGTTTCTTAGCATTGTCAGTGGCTTTAGTAATTGCTAAAGTCACCTCCTTTCCCTTACCCAATCCATAACCAACAACACCATTCTCATCACCAACAACCACTATCGCCGAAAAACTAAAAGTACGCCCCCCTTTAGTAACCTTAGTGACCCGTTGAATACTCACCACCTTTTCAACCAATTCTAAACCACTAGGTCTAACATGTTTTATATTTAATTTTATCTTCATATTTTAAAAATTTAAACCCCCTTCTCGTGCACTATCAGCCAAAGATTTCACTCGGCCATGGTATAAATATCCATTTCTGTCAAAAGCACATTTTTTAATACCCTTTTCAACTGCCTTTTTTGCTATTAAAGTCCCTACTAAGCTCGCTTTTTCAGTTTTTGTGATTTTTTCAGCAGACACACTCTTATCTAAAGATGATGCCGAACAAATTGTAATTCCTTTAGCATCGTCTATTAGGTTAGCATATATTTCTTTATTGCTTCTAAAAACAGTTAATCTAGGAGCATCTGCGGTACCAAAAACAACATTTCTAATTCGTTTTTTAATCTTAATTCTTCTTTTTTCTTTAGATACTGACATATTCTTCTAATTATTTTGACAATTAACTACTAGCAGTTTTACCCGCTTTTCTTCTAACCTGTTCTCCTACAAATCTTATTCCTTTACCTTTGTATGGGTCATGCTTCCTTAACGATTTAATTTTAGCAGCTACAGCACCTATCAACTCCTTGTTATATGACTCTAATATAATCTTTGGATTTTGTCCTTTTTCATTTTCTGTTTTCAAAGATACTTCATCACAAATCTGAAAAATAATATTATGTGAATAACCAAGTGACAAATCTAATTTTTGACCACTATTAGATGCACGATAACCTACTCCATGTAACTCTAATTCTTTTCGATAACCTTTTGAAAGCCCCTCAAACATATTAGCAATCAAAGATCTATATAGTCCGTGTTTTGCTTTATTCTTTTTTTCGTCATTTGGTCGTTTAACAGTAATTAAAGAATCTTCTACTACTATATCAAAACCAACATCGAGTTTTAAAGAAAGATTTCCTTTTTGACTATTAACAGAAAACAATTGTTCTTCAAAACTATATTGAACACCTTCTGGAATCATAATGGGATTTAAACCAACTCTTGACATAATCTTAATTTTAATTTAATAAACATAACATATTACCTCCCCTCCAATATTCATTTTTCTTGCTTTTTTATCAGTCATAATACCTTGGGAAGTTGAAATTACGGCTACTCCTAATCCATTTATAACTCTAGGCAAATCTTTTGCACTAGTATATTGTCTAAGACCTGGAGTACTTATTCTATCTATACCTCTAATAGCAGGTATTTTTGTAATTGAATTATACTTTAATGCAATTTGTATTGTCTCATGTGCACCATCTTTCTCAAACTTATAATTTAAAATATAACCTTGATCCATAAGAACCTTAGTTATCTCTTTTTTAATATTTGATGAAGGAACACGTACAACTTTATGTTCAGCAAGTATTCCATTTCTAATTGATGTTAAATAATTTCCAATTGAATCTGTTATCATAACTTTAATTTTACCAACTTGATTTTTTTATTCCAGGTATTAAACCTTTATTAGCCATTTCTCTAAACATAACACGAGAGATACCAAATATTCTCATATACCCTTTCGGCCTACCTGTTATTTTACATCTATTATGCAATCTCACTGGAGATGCATTTT
>PAVX01000033.1 GCA_002713285.1 Flavobacteriales bacterium | reverse complement strand
TGTATATGTTAGAGTTTAGATCGGAGGATGTTTCAGCAGGAACGTATTTTGTACGGATGACTGCGAAAGGATTCTCAGTTACTAACACAATGAGTGTAGTAAAATAAAATCTAACATATCTAATTAGATGTTTCATAAGTCGAAATACATATTTTTCACCACATTAATCATTTATTTATTTAGCAGTATTAATTTCGGACTGTATTCACAAAATGATACAATTTATTTAACAGATACAATCATTTCGTCTGTTAGAATTATAAATCAGGATGAACATAGACTACAATACTTTTATCTTGATAGTATTAAAAAAATTAGATCTAGCATTCCACTAGACAAGTTAGAGCGAGTAGTTTATGAAGATAAAAAAATAGAAGTTTTCTGTGATTTAATTTCAAAAAAAAAATTTTTAGGAACAGAAGAGACAATTATGATAAATTATGGAACTAGAGATAGTTTGTGGATTGATGAAAAAATATATACCTTAATCTCAAAAGATATAAAAAAATATAATTCGATTATTGATGCTTTAAATTATATGGGAAATGAAGGGTGGAAAACAATCAATACATATAGCACCTCCCAGAACTCACATACAATTGAGCATTATATTTTAAAAAAGGAAATCACTAAATAAAATTTATTACTATGAAAAATACTACATTATGCTTATTCATTAATCTATTATGTCTCTTTCCATTATCTGCACAATTATTAGATTGTGATTGCAATAATCGTTATCAAGATGAAATTTTCAATGATAATAATATTACTGTTGAAACAGTAACATATTCAGATGAATATAATTTACAAATGGATATATATTCACCAAGCTTAGATGTTGACATGTGTACAAATCGACCATTAATAATTTTAGCTCATGGAGGGTCATTTATTGGCGGTTCAAAAACTAATCCCACAATGGTCGACCTATGTGAAACATTTGCTAAAAGAGGTTATGTTGCAGCGTCAATTAATTATAGGCTAGCGACACATTCTAGTGTGTTGGGCTTTTTGGGCTTATTTTGGATGACAGATTTAGAAAATGGAATTAATGTTATTTATAGTTCTATGACAGATGCAAAAGCAGCAGTTAGGTTTTTCAGGAAAGAATATGCAGAATTAGATAATCCGTATGGCATAGATCAAAATCAAATTTGGATGGGAGGAAATTCTGCGGGAGCCTGTTTAGGCTTACATATGGATTATATAACAAGTTTAGATGAATTTATTTCAGGCATTGATCCAAGTGGACAAGATTATGCAATGAATTTAGCAAATGCTAATGGAGGGATTGAAGGTATTAGTGGAAATGAAGGCTATTCATCGAGTATTAGTGGAATAATTAATTTAGCAGGAGCTTTGCATACCGTTGATTGGATTGATGAAACAGACACCACACCAATTGTTAGTTGCCATGGAACAGAAGATGAAACTGTCCCAGATGAATGCGGAACAATTTTAAATAGTCCAAATAATTTAACAGCTTGTGGTAGTATAGCAATACATCCAATTATATCAGAATATGGGGCAACTAATGAATTGTTAATTTATGATGGAGCAGCGCATTGTCCATGGGATTCAAATGCTAGTGATAAAGAAGCAATGATAGATGTTGTAACTACATTTGTGTATGACAATATTGAGTGTAATACTATAATTTTAGATGAGATTAATACATCAAAAGAATTAATTTATAGAAAAGATCTGTTAGGAAGAAATAAATTAAAAGATTGTACTGGCTTCACGTTCAATATATATAGTGACGGTACTGTTGATAAACAATATATTATAAATAACAAATAACCTATTAATAATGTTATCTTGAAAATAGATGACAGTATTCCAAATATATAAAGCTTCTGCAGGTTCGGGTAAAACATATACTTTGGTTAAGGAATATATTAAATGTGCTCTTTTAAGTACAAATAAAATACCCCAAAAACCATTACTAGCTATCACTTTTACAAATAAAGCTGCTAGTGAAATGAAAACAAGAATTATTGATTCCCTTTTTCAATTTACTAGTGGCAGAGAAAATATTAAAGATAATTCATGCATAAAAATGTATGATGATTTAATCATTGAATTAAAATATAATGATGCAAAATTAATTCAGAATTCAAAGCTTGTTTTAGACGGCATTATACATTATTATAGTCTTTTCTCAGTGTCTACAATTGATAAGTTTATTCATAAAATTATCCGTGGTTTTACATATGAGTTAGACTTGCCTTCTAATTTTGAGGTAGAAATGGATAATGAAAAAATGATTCAAGAAGGTGTTTTCAAATTACTGGATGAATTAGGGTTAAACAAGTCATTAACTACCAATTTAATCAATTATTCATCATATAAAACCGCAGAAAATAAAAATTGGGATGTAGAGGAAGATTTATTAAAAATTAGTAAACAGCTATTTAAGGATTCTGCTAGCGGAAGTATANAAAATTTAATAGATTCAGAATCTATAAAAGANAAACAAAAAGAACTTATTACTAANATCAAGGATTTTGAATCAAAAATNAATTTATATTATAATCANATCAACAATATTGTNAGCAATATTCCAAAGACTGCCTTTATATATCAAGANTTACCTCGNTATTTAGATAAAATTAAAGNCCAACCTTATTTAGATATAATAATCTCNAANAGACTNGGNCTTNCTATTCAGAATAATCATTGGTATAAAAAGACAGAATTAGATTCTAACAAACAAAAAATNGATCTTATATCAGATGCTTTATGTGAAAAATTAACAGAATTAACAGAATTACTAGAATCNGATTACTCAANATATTTANTTAATAGGGAATGTTATAGGTCTTTTTTTTTAANATCNGTTTTAAGNAGAATTGATAATAATATAAGNAAGATAAAGGAAGAAAATAATATAATACATATTTCACAGTTTAATCAAATTATATTTAGATTTTTAGAAAAAAGTTCGACANCATTTATATATGAAAAAATAGGAACGAGATACAANAATTATTTTATTGATGAATTTCAGGACACTTCGGTAATTCAGTGGCAGAATTTAATNCCTTTATTAGAGGAAGCTCTTTCTTCAGGAGGCTCGTGTTTAATNGTTGGAGATGGTAAGCAATCTATTTATAGATGGAGAGGTGGTGAGGTGTCACAATTTTTAGAACTATGTNGACATCAGCATAACCAGTNTTTAAATCAATTTGAAACTATTATAAAATCTTTAAATATAAATTANAGAAGTGGATTCCAAATAGTTGATTTTAACAATAAGTTNTTCTCTTTTATTGCGCCTAAATTAAAATNTTCTTATGAGGGCTTATACAATCAATTAAATCAAGATTCTNATAATGAAAAAGGAGGATATGTTGAAATAAGTATGATAGATTTAAAAGGTGTTGAAATTATAGACGAGACACTCGGATTAATATATCAAAATATAATAGACTGTATAAATGACAATTTTTCTTTTTCAGATATTGTGATATTAACTCGGAATAATAGAGATATTACCAAAATAGCAACCTATTTAACAGAAAAAGAAATNCCGATTATTTCTTCAGAATCTTTATTATTAAAGAATTCAGAAACGGTTCANTTTTTATTAAATAACCTTATAATAATTCTAGATGATTTAAATTATTTAAGCAAAGCAAAATTAATAGAGTATTTGATTAATCATAGGATTATTAATTTAAATGGAATTAGCTCCCACAGGNTAATATCTAATTTTTCAAAAATTAATAATACTGATTTNGAANTTTTTTTAAATGAATATGGTATTCGATATGAGTTTAAANAATTAAATAAGNTAAATANTTATGAATTAATAGANCACCTAATACGATTATTTTCGATAGATAAAAATTCAAATNTATATGTAACATTTTTTTTAGATTTCATCTTCGACTTTTCTGTTAAACATAGTAATTCAATTCATGATTTTTTAAATTTTTGGAATGAAAAAAAAGATGTAGCATCTATTNTAACTCCATCAGGAATTAATGCTATTGAAATTATGACGATTCATAAGTCAAAAGGGCTTCAATTTCCAATTNTTNTTTTCCCGTTTGCAAACTGGAAAGAAGATTTAGGNAAAGATAAGCAATGGTTCAATATAGGTAAATTTTTTACTGATTCTAAATCAGAAATTCACACTTTACTTCCATTAAAAAAAGAACTTGAAAATTGGCCAGAACCATTTCCAGAGGCATATAGNCAGCATCAAGAGAATACATTGTTNGATAATATAAATCTTTTATATGTAGCTATGACACGACCTAAAGAAAGGTTATATGTTATTACTAATTCAGACTCAAAAAAGGGGTCAATATATAAGTATTTTGATAGTTTTTTAAACCATAAAATGGTNTCAAAGGCTAATCAAAGAATTTTTATTCAGGGTCAAAAAAAGAAGAATAAAATATTAAACCAATTATCNCAGAATATAATCAAATCATGTTTTATATCTGAAAGCTGGAGAGAACGGATTAGAATAAAAAAGACAAATGTATTCAATAAAAACTTCAAAGATAATTATTCGATTCACTGGGGAAATTTGATACATGATATAATGGCATTAATTAAGAGCAAGGACGATCTTNATNTTGTATTAGANAAATTCAATATTAAAANAAANTATAACGATAAAATATATGAACGTATTAGATCGGAAATTACNAGAATAATTAATCATCCAACAGTTCAACATCTTTTTTTAAGCGGCTTAANTATTTTTTTAGAAACTAATATTTTGTCTTTGGACGGAACTGTATATAGGCCTGACAGAGTGGTTGTAGATAATCATATGGCGAGTTTAATAGATTATAAGACAGGGCAAGAAAAAAAAATAGACTATCAACAAATGGAAACATATGAATCTATATTAACTCAGTTAGGATATAAAAAAATAGACAAGTATTTAATTTACCTTACCACAGGAGATGTAAAAAAAATATAAATGGAAAAAGATTTTTTAATTAAAATATCAAAGATTTTATTTTCAAAATATCGCGGAAATATTTCAGAGTTAGCTATTGTATTACCATCAAGAAGAGCTTCTGTTTTTATGACCCAATCCTTTTCCCATTTTATTTCTAAACCAATTTGGTTGCCTCAATTTTATTCGATAGATGATTTTTTGTTTAACATAAACAATTTAAATAGAGTTAATAGTTTAGAATTATTTTTCGATTTTTTCAGTATCTATAAAGAACATATTAACGACCCTCATGATATTGAAAGATGCTATAAGTGGGCAGGCGGATTATTAGAAGATTTTAATAAAATAGATAAATCATATGCGGAATACACTAAATTATTTAATTACCTATCTGACTTAAAACGTATTGAGAATTGGTATTTAGAAATTGGGTCTAATCAAGATGAAATTGGAGAGTATTTAAATTTTTTTCAAAAACTAGAGCATATATATATAGATTTAAAAGCACTGCTATTATCTAAAAGAGTAGCATATCCAGGACTCTCGGAAAGGCTATTGGTAGATAGTCTAGACAGTATACATGCTTGGTTAAAACAGAATAAAAAACATAAAATAATATTTATAGGGTTAGATACTTTAACTATTTCACAAGAAAAAATAATTGATTATTTATTAAAAAATAATTTATGTGAAATATTTTGGGATTCAGATAGTTATTTCATCGATAACTCAAAACAAGAATCAGGTAAATTTTTAAGAAAATATAGAAAAAAATGGCCTAAGCAGTTCTATAATGTAGAAAATGATTTTTTAACAATAAAAAAACAAATTGATATTATTGGTACCACGAAAAATGTTAACCAAGCTAAATTATTAGGGTCACTCTTAAATGATAAAAATTATGATCCAAATCAATTAAAAAAAGTGGCAATTATTTTGCCAAACGAGAATTTATTGTTATCAGTTTTGGAGTCGATACCAAGTTATATACATGATATTAATATTACTATGGGGTATAAATTATCTCATCATTCGCTATTATCATTATTTCAAGATTTACTAATTCTTTATTCTAATCAAAAAGTAGCAATTCAAAAATCTGATTCAGAGGAGCCATATTATTTAATGAATGATTTAAATCAATTGTTTCAGAACACTTATTTTAAATTAATACTAGATTCAATAGATTTAAATTTACAGAAAGCGGCATTGAAAAAAATAAAAAGTTCGGGGTTGAATTATATAAAAGTTTCGAATATCAAAAGCAAAAAATTTCAAAATAGTCAACTGTTAAATAAGATATTTTATAATGATTTGACAGGATTAAAATTAGTTGATATTTTTTTAGAATTAGTACTAGCACTTTTAGAATTAATAACCAATCAAAATGATTATTCTATGATAGCGCAAGATTGTTTATTTAAGATTGAAGAACAACTTCTTTTATTTAAACAATTTATTGTAAAGTCAGATCAGAAAATTAACATAAAGTTATTTAGTAAATTATTCCATAAAGTTATCAAATCAATAAGACTAAAGTTCTCCGGAGAACCCTTAAAAGGCATTCAAATTATGGGGCTATTAGAATCTCGAACTATTGATTTTGATGAAATTTTTATTTTATCAGCGAATGAATCTGAACTTCCACCTGCTCATGTTACAAATAGTTTTATTCCCATTGATGTGAAACAAAAATTCAATATAAGAACAGAATTAGATATGGATTTAATATATGCTAATCATTTTTTCAACTTAATTAAAAGGCCTAAAAAAACACATATTATTTATAATCAGGATATGTCATCTTCATCATCAGGAGAAAGAAGTCGTTTTATTAATCAATTAGTTTATGAGTTAAAACCACTTGTGAACACAGGCATTAATATTCGAGAGTATATTGCTATGGACACCTTTCTTTTAGAGAAGAAGAATCACTCTATATATAATACAACAGATAATTACATACTCAAAAAACTATTGAATTTATCTGAGAATGGGTTTTCTCCAAGCACACTGAATCTATATACTTATTGTAAAAAACAGTTTTATTTTGAAAAAATAATAGGTGTTTCGGAAGTTAAACCACCTAGTTATAATCTGGATACCGCTGATATTGGATTAATTGTACATATAGTGCTCCAGAAATTATATGAGCCATATTTACATATNGNGCTAGATAATAGTATTATGAAAAATATACAAGAANCTATTGAGATTGAAATACAAAATGCTTTAGATAAATATCNAAATTTTAACTTAAATAGAGGNAAAAATGTTCTTATTATTGANGCAATTCATAGAATTGTNTCAAGCTTTGTNCTANATGAATCTAATTTAATACGTGCAGGAAATAGTATTGTNATAGANNANTTAGAATATGAATTACCTATAAGCAANTTTGAAACAACTGCACTTGACTATCTACCCAATGAGATACAAAAAACTATAAATTTAAAGGGACATATTGATAGAGTAGATATTTTTAATCAACAGTATCGAATTATTGATTATAAAACGGGATTCATTAAATCTTCNGAATTAGTAAGTTCAGATTTAACAGATATTCAATCAAAACCAAAAATTTTACAATTATTACTTTATGCTTGGCTATTTAGTAAAGAACCAAGCATGAAAAACTTACCAATTCTCACTGGTATAATAAATTTACGTGCGCGTGACTTTCAATTCCAACAATGTATTGTAGACAATCAATCTTTGATTGATTCAAAAGTTTTCATGCATTTTCAAAATGCGTTAGATACGATATTTATAGATATGTTTAATCCAAAACAAAACTTCGAACACATTGATAGGGATAAAGACTGCAGGTTTTGNGATTAATATAAAAAATTATTATAAGGGTATTTTTCTTTTTGAGTTTCTAAAATTAATTGATATAACTGATCTTTAAAATTGCTAATATTAATTTTTTTAAGACAAGAAATAAAGATACTATTCTGATTTGTTTTTGCCATCCATGTTTCTTGCCAATATTTCAGTGATAAATTTTCTCTTTTTATAGGCGTCAAATCATCTTCATCCTTTAATTCATATTTAAAGGCATCAATTTTATTAAATACAATAATTTGTTTTTTCCCAATACAATTTATTTCTTTNAATGTNTTTTGTACTGTNNGAANATGTTTCTCAAAATTNGGATTAGAAATATCTATAACATGAATTAATAAATCGGACTCATGTAATTCNTCTAATGTTGATTTAAATGACTCCACTAATTGTGTTGGAAGTTTTCGGATAAAACCAACAGTGTCAGATAATAAAAATGGTAGATTTTGAATCACAACTTTTCTTACNGTTGTGTCAAGTGTCGCAAATAGCTTATCTTCTGCAACAAGAGAAGATTTACTTAATAGATTCATAATACTAGATTTGCCAGCATTTGTATATCCAACTAATGACACTCTAATCAAGCGATCTCGACCCTTTCTTTGAGTAGTCATTTGTTTATCAATTTTGATTAGTTTTTTTTTAAGTAATGCTATCTGTTGCCTTATGATCCTCCTGTCCGTTTCAATTTCTTTTTCACCAGGCCCCTTCATCCCAATGCCTCCTTTTTGTTTTGATAGATGAGTCCATAAGTTTGTCAGTCTTGGTAATAGATATTGATATTGTGCAAGTTCAACTTGAATTTTAGCAATCGCGGTTTTTGCATGCAATGCAAAAATAGAAAGGATTAAATTTGTTCGGTCTACTATTTTACAATTTAGAATTTGTTCTAAGTTTTTTTGTTGTGATGGAGATAATTCATCATCAAATATAGCAGTGTCAATATTCTGACTCTGAATAAACTCACTAATTATAAAAATTTTACCTTTCCCTAAAAATGTTTTTGGATTAATCTTTGGGATATTTTGTTTAAAAATTTGAACTACTTGTCCGCCAGCAGTGTGAGTTAAAAACTCTAACTCTTTTAAGTAGTCAGAAATTTCTAAATCATTTTGTGAAGGAGTGATAGCCCCAATTAAAACTACTTTTTCCAATTATTTGATATCAAGATTTTTGTTTTCGTGCATCAATAAAGCTTTTAATGAAAGTGTACAATGCAATTAAAGAAGTAAAGATCATCGCAGAGACTCTCATTATTGCTATTGAATCAGATCTGTCAATAGCACCATTTAAGGGCATAAATAAAGACAGAAATATTACGATAGTTAATAACACAACTATATGGGCAATTACTTTATTTTCTTTTTTTAATGTAGGACTTAAGGCTAACAGAATTATTCCAAAAATGCATGGAATCAAAGAAGTCATAGAGCCTTCTGCTGCACAAGAGAATAAAAAAGCAGATCCGCCCCAAAGGCCGAATACTATTAATGTAATACTATTTAAAAGATTTGATTTATAAGGATTCATTTGTTTAATTTTTGACCAAAGTACTCATTATTATTTAATAAAAAAAGCATCTTTTTCTAAAGACAAATTTTCCATACAGTTATTAAATATAATCACTTTGGCACAAGATTTGTTTTATATCATAATGAATATAAAATCATAATGCTATGAAAAATATAATTATCTTTTTTACAACAATATATATGTTAAGCCCTACATTATTATTTTCACAAGATTTATTTAAACAATACTATCCAAGTATGCATACATATAATAGAATTATTGCTCATGTAAACAATATTAATATTGATCAAGTTCAAAAAAATATAATTTTCTATGAATTAAATGCTGATATGCTAAGATCCATTATGGATAATGATATACAGTTTTTAGATTGTAGTATTCCGTTCTTTAATAGTACCACACTGCATATTAATTTAGAGTTAGAGGGGAATAATACTATACAATTAAAACGACATACAGAAAATGGTGTTGTTAATGAAAACTATGCTCCTAGAATAAAGACATATAAAATAAAAAATCAACAAAATCATATAGAGGGGGTTTTTATTTTTTCAAAAGAGGGAGTAAAATCAGTATTTACTATGAATGATATCACATATCAAATTGACATGTTTAATCAAACAAATAATGATGATAATATTTATTTTGTGTTAGACATTAATAATAGTTTACTTGATTTTAATTTTTTGTGCGGACATGATTTTATAGATGAAAACCATAACTATTTAGATTATTCTAATTACAGATCAGGAGATACGTTTGGCTGTATCGATATAGCAATTGAAATTGATTATTATACATTTCAAACATTTAATAATTATCAAGATGCTATAGATTGGGCATTAGAAATGCTAGTAGTAGCACAAGTAATTTATTTAGAGGAATTAGAATTAAATCTTGTATCAAGTTCTGCTCAAATATGGGAGACAGAAGACCCATATTTAGAATTTATTAATGACCCTCAAAGCATGTTAATTGCTATTCGAGAGAATTGGACTAATAATGAGGATTTTACAGATATTGACAGACACTTAGTTCATCTTTTTTCAAAAAGAAATAATACAGGGACAGGAGGTATTGCATTTTTAAATGGAGTTGGTAGCAATTGGAATGGATATGGATTTAGCAGTAATTTGGTAGATGTTGACGAATATGTTGATTTACCGGTTCCGTATTTTTTTTGGAATATATATTGTTTAGTTCATGAATTAGGACATAATTTTGGTGCTAAACATACTCAATGGTGTGGCTGGCCTGGAGGACCTATTGATAATTGCTCTAATATTGAAGAATTAATTCCTGGAGAATGTGAAGATTACATCAATAATCCAACCCCACAAATAGGAACCATTATGAGTTATTGTCATACTTGGCCTTTCCAATCTGGAGGAGGGATTAATATGAAGTTTCATGATTATGTTAAGCAATCAATAATCCCATATTTAGGATTGCAAGATTTATATGAATGTGACAACATGGAACAAATATTCGGCTGTATTGATATAAATGCTTGTAATTATAATTCTTTAGCTACAACAGATGATTTNAGTTGTATCTATCCAGAGTTACATCTTGATTGTAGTGGCAACTGTTTAAATGATGATAATGAAAACAATATTTGTGATGAAGATGAATTATTATTTATTGAGAATAGAATAATAGATTCAGGATTATCATTATTCCCTAATCCTGCATATAATTTTATTAATGTAAAAGGGGATAATTTATCTGCTATGGATTCATATATAAAATTATACAATTCGTTAGGCCAATTAGTGTTTATCTCAAATCAAATTGAACATAATTCAAAAATAGATGTTTCATCAATCCCTTCCGGAGTTTATAATGCACATCTTATTGGGAAAAATCATATTACAGAGCACAGTATAATTATTCAATAAATAATTTTCAATAGATTAGAAAATATATATATATTGTTTTAAAATTTATAAAACTAAAATATTATGGGATTAGTAGGTGGCTTAGCGCCCAAATTTAAAGCAGATGCAGTGGTTAATGGAGGTGAAACAATTCAGGATTTTTCATTAGACCAATTTATAGGTAAAAAGTATGTTATATTATTCTTTTATCCCAAGGACTTTACTTTTGTTTGTCCATCAGAGCTTCATGCATTTCAAAATAAATTAAATGAATTTGAAAAGCGTGATTGTCAAGTTGTTGGTTGTTCAACAGACACCGCAGAAACACATTGGGGTTGGTTGCAATTACCTAAAGCAAAAGGAGGAATTCAAGGAGTGACATATCCATTAATTGCCGATGGAAATAAGCTTATTTCAGATGCATATGATGTTCTTAATGGAGAATATGATTATAATGAAGAAGGGGAATTAGTAGCTAGTTCGAATATGATTGCATATAGAGGTTTGTTTTTAATTGACAAAGAAGGAGTTATACAACATCAGTTAGTTAATAATTTACCTCTTGGTCGAAATGTAGATGAGGCAATCAGGATTTTAGATGCCCTTCAATTTCATGAAATACATGGAGAAGTATGTCCAGCTAATTGGAAACCGGGTGAGGATGGTATGAAAGATACACATGATGGGGTGGCAGATTACTTAAGTAAACACTAACTTAAACCTAAGTTGGTTCTAACTTTTTTAATTACTGATTTTGCAATAATTTGTGCTTTTTTTGATCCTTTTAACAATTCACTTTCTATAAGTTGTTGATTGTTCATCAACTCATTAAATTTGATACGTGGCTTTTCAAATTTAGTCATAATTATTTGTAGCAATTCATTTTTTGCATGCCCATATCCAAAACCACCATTTTTATATTTTTCACTCAAAATATTAATTTCTTTTTCAGAAGCAATTAGTTTATAAATTTGAAAAACATTGCATTTATTTGGGTCCTTAGGTTCATCCAAACTCTTACTGTCTGTGACAATATTCATGATTTGTTTTTTTAATATTTTTTCTGATTCAAAAATATTAATACAATTATTATATGATTTGCTCATTTTTTCACCATTTGTTCCGGGAATAATTAGATTGTGTTTATCGGTTTTAGCATTTGGAATAATAAATGTTTCTCCAAATAAGAAATTAAAACTTGTAGCAATATCTCTAGTTATTTCTAAATGTTGCAGTTGGTCTTTGCCAACTGGGACAATATTAGCATTATATAGGATGATGTCTGCAGCCATTAGGACAGGATAAGTAAATAGACCCGCATTTACATTAGACAATTTATTCGATTTATCTTTAAATGAATGAGCATTTGCAAGCATAGGGTATGGAGTGACACAATTTAAATACCACATTAATTCAGTTACCTGTGGAATATCAGATTGTCTGTATATCATATTTTTTTCTGTATCTAACCCAAATGCAAGCCAAGCGGCAGCGGTGGCTAGTGTATTATATCTAAGAACTTCTTTATTTTTAATAGTTGTCAAGGAATGAAGATCTGCAATAAATAAAAATGATTCCATTTTTTTGGATAATTCAATAGCTGGTAAAATGGCTCCTAAGACATTCCCTAAATGAGGAACACCAGAGCTTTGTATTCCGGTTAAAATTCTTGACATAGGTTAAATTTAGATAAAAAATATAAAATACATTAAATACATTTATAATAAGTTATAACTTTATTCAAGAATGATTTTATCAAAAGTTTTATTTTTTATTTGGCGATCTTGGTTATGGGTTTCTATTTTATTTGGATTAATTGCATTTTCGCCTATTGGTGCTATTTTAATTTGTTTTCGAACGACATATCCTTTATTTCATTTATTCTGTCGATGGTGGTGTAGATTAGTATTATTATTAAATGGCTTTTGGTATGTTCTGACATGGGATAAAAAACTAGAATCATCAAAATCATATATGATATGTCCAAATCACACATCAAAATTTGATATTATTTTATTATTTGCGATTTTACCAAAAACATTTGTTTTCATAGGGAAAAAGGGAGTGACAAAATTTTCATTTTTCGAATGGTTTTATAATAAGACAATGATTACTTTTGATCGAGATAGTGTGTCTTCGGCATTTCGCGCTTATAGAAAAGCAGATACATTATTGAAATCAGGGATTAGTATTGTTATTTTTCCAGAGGGTCAAGTGCCTAAACATGAGATCAGATTAGGACAATTTAAACTCGGGGCATTTAAGCTGGCTATTCATAATCAAATTCCGATAATTCCAATTACCTTTGTAGATAACAAGAAGAAATATCCAGAGGATAAATTAGAATTAGAACTAGGATTATTAAGAGTTTCTATCCATTCCCCTATTGATACTAAAAACATGAAAATAAAACATGCTAATTCATTAAGAGATAAAGTGTTTTCTATTATAAATCAAACGTTAATAAAGTATGAAAATAAATAAAGAAAAAGTTGAAAAATTAGCAAAACTAGCATATTTAAGTTTTGAAGAAGATGAGGCTCAAAGCATGGTTAACGATCTTAAAAAGATTTTACAATTTATTAATAAGTTAGATGAGGTAAATACAGAAAATGTAACACCACTTATACATATTCATAATGAAACAAATTCTATTAGAGAAGATAAGGTAATTCAATTAGATGTTAAAAGTTTGGTTTTAGAGAATGCTCCGCATCATAATAGTGACTACATTAAAGCCCCTAAAGTTTTAAGAAAAAAATAGAATTAGCAGTATTGATTATATGCGTTAATCAGGTTTTCTGCAATTACATGTTTGAGATTGCCTTCTATATCATGTCTTTCAACGAAATGAACTAGTTCGCCATTTTTAAATAATGCAATCGATGGTGACGACGGAGGATATGGAGCCATATAGCTTCGTGCTCTCTCGGTTGCTTCTTTATCTTGTCCAGCAAAAACAGTTGTTAAAAAATCAGGTTTTTTTATATTGTCCAATGACAGTAAAGCTCCTGGACGACATGATCCTGCTGCACAACCACAAATAGAATTTACTAGAACTAGGATGGTTCCTTCTTTTTTGTTTAACATTTTGTCAACCTCTTCAGCTGTTCTTAATTCTTGAAAACCAGCTGAGGTTAATTCAGCTCTCATAGGGGTGCACACTTCTTCTGGATACATAGTTATTTCTTTTTGTCTAATTTACGTTTTTTTTGAAAAAAACTAGTTAATAAATAACCACATTCATCCATTAGCACACCTCCTTGTATTTTTGTTTTTGGGTGAAGTATGTTTTTTTTGAATAAACTGACCCCCTTTTTTACATCTTTAGCACCATATATGATGCGTCCAATTTTAGACCAGTATAACGCTCCCGCACACATTACACAGGGTTCGAGTGTAGTATACATAGTGCATGTGTCTAAGTATTTGGATTGTAAATAATTACATGCTGATGTTAGCACCTGCATTTCTGCATGAGCTGTTGGGTCACATAATTTCTCACACATATTATATCCTTTAGCAATAATAGTTTTTTTATAGACAATTATACAGCCAACAGGAACTTCATTTTCTTGAAAAGCTTTTCTAGCTTCTTTTAATGCCTCTTGCATATACAACTCATCAGGATTAATCATAGGCGTAAATTTATGTAAAATCGTAACAAGAGGGACTTTATTATCTCATTTTTGTACTTTTACATCAAACAATACCAATATGTATAGAACTATAAATAATGGTCAATTAAGGAAAAACGATATAGGGAAACAAGTTACTATGTGTGGCTGGGTTCAGAAATCTAGGGACTTAGGAGGGATGACCTTTATAGACTTACGAGACAGATATGGTATTACGCAGCTTGTATTTAATATGGATACTAATTCTAAACTTTGTGAAATAGCCAGAAGTTTAGGAAGGGAATTTGTCATACAAATAGAAGGAAAAGTTATAGCAAGATCTTCTATTAATAAAGACATGTTAACTGGGGATATTGAAGTAGAGGTTACCGAAATCAAAATTTTAAATAAATCAAAAATACCTCCATTTACTATAGAAAATGAAACAGATGGGGGGGATGATTTAAGAATGAAATATAGGTATTTAGATATTAGAAGAAATCCTATCAAGGATAATATATTATTACGAGCTAAAGTTTCTACTGAAACAAGAAAGTATTTAGACAATCAGGGCTTTTGTGAAGTCGAAACACCTTATTTAATTAAATCTACACCTGAAGGTGCAAGAGATTTTGTGGTTCCTAGTAGAATGAATCAGCATCAATTTTATGCACTGCCTCAATCCCCGCAAACTTTCAAACAGCTTTTAATGGTTGGAGGTATTGATAAGTATTATCAGATTGTAAAATGTTTTCGAGATGAAGATTTAAGATCAGATAGACAGCCCGAATTTACACAAATTGATTGTGAGATGGCTTTTGTAGATCAAGAGGACATTTTAAATATGTTTGAAGGTCTTACTCGACACTTATTAAAAGAAGTAAAAGAAATTGAGGTGTCGGATTTCCCTCGCATAACATATGATCAAGCAATAAAAACATATGGTTCAGACAAGCCAGATATAAGGTTTGATATGAAATTTATAGAAATGAATCATGTCTGTCAAAAAAATAATTTTAGTGTTTTTAATACTGCAGAATTAGTAGTTGGAATTAATGTAGAAGAGGGTGCTTCTTTTAGTAGAAAACGCTTAGATAGTTTAACAGATTTTGTAAAAACTCCACAAGTAGGCTCAAAAGGGCTAGTTTATTGTAAATATAATGAAGATGGGACCTTTAAATCATCTGTAGATAAATTCTTCTCAAAAGAAGATTTCATTATTTGGGCTGCCACATGTAATGCTTCTCCAGGAGACTTAATATTAGTTATGGCTGGTGAGGCAAGACAAACAAGAAAAGCCCTTTCTGCTTTAAGATTACATGTAGCGGAGATATTAGGGCTTAGAAAACCAGATGTATTTGCACCTTTATGGGTATTAGATTTTCCTTTGTTAGAGTGGGATGATGATGCCGGTAGATATCATGCTATGCATCATCCATTTACTTCACCAAAATCGGAGGATATTTTGAAACTTAATAATGATCCAGGAGCAGTTAGAGCAAATGCATATGATTTAGTAATTAATGGAAACGAAATAGGTGGAGGGAGCATTAGAATACATGATAAAGATTTACAGAGCTTGATGTTTAAACACCTTGGATTTACTGAAGAGCAAGCAAGGAATCAATTTGGTTTTTTGATGGACGCATTTGAATATGGAGCTCCTCCACATGGTGGTGTTGCTTTTGGTTTTGATAGATTATGTGCTATCATAGGAGGATCAGAAGGAATTAGAGATTTTATCGCGTTTCCAAAAAATAATGCGGGAAGAGATGTTATGCTAGATGCTCCTTCAAAAATTGATCCAGATCAATTAGATGAATTAGGGTTAAAAAACAAATAATTATAATATATGATTCCATTTGGAACATTATTTAATGTATTGACTGTTTTATTAGGCAGTATTATTGGATTGAGATTTAAAAAAATAATTAATCCAGATTTAAACAAAAAAGTATTTTTTGTACTCGGACTATTTACTTTAGTTTTAGGATTTAGTATGGCAGTAAAAAGTTCAAATTTTATTTTAATGTTTTTATCAGTTGTTTTCGGAACAATACTAGGAGAGTATTTTAATCTAGATTGCAGTATTAAAAAATTCACGGATACTTGGAAACATATATTCAAATTAAAAGATCATCAATTTACAGATGGTTTATTGACTGGTTTTTTGCTTTTTTGTGTTGGTTCTATGACTATTGTGGGGGCTATTGATGAAGGACTTGGAAAACCCCCAGACATATTATATACTAAATCTATTATGGATGGAATTAGCTCTATAATTTTAGCATCAACTTTGGGGATTGGTGTTTTGTTTTCAGTATTTCCAATGTTACTTTTTCAAGGAGGAATTACATTAGCTGTATTTTATTATAAAGATTTTTTACCAATGGATTTGGTTCAACATATTAGTTGTCTTGGTGGAGTTTTAATTATTGCTATAGGTTTAAAAATATTAGGCTATGAAAAAATAAATCCAATAAACATATTACCTTCTTTAATTGTAATAGTTTTACTTTATTTATTAGAATCTTCGTTTAAGTCTTTGTTATTTTCTTGATCCATCTCTGAAGGTGTTTCTTGATCCATCTCTGAAGGTGTTTCTTGATCCATCTCTGAAGGTGTTTCTTGATCCATCT
>PAVX01000032.1 GCA_002713285.1 Flavobacteriales bacterium | reverse complement strand
TCATAGGCCAGATAGTTATGGGGGGTGTGATTTATATTATGCATCATTGATTTATGACACATTATGGTCTAAATGTTATAATTTGGGTCCTGTTATTAACACAAAATATTGGGAGTCTCAACCATCTATTTCTTCTGATGGCAATCTGTTATTTTTTGTAAGTAATAGAGATGGTGGTTATGGCGGTAGCGATATATGGATGTCTAAAAGAATTAATGATAATTGGACAGAGCCTATTAACCTAGGTCCTTCTATTAACACATCGTCTGATGAAGCTACACCTTTTTTACACTATGATAACCAAACTCTTTATTTTTCTTCTAAGGGACATGATGGTTTTGGTGGTTTTGATCTATATGTTACCGAGCTGAACCATACGGGAGGATTTAATAAAATTTCTAATTTAGGATATCCAATTAATACACATTTTGATGAATCAGGATTAATTGTCACAAGAGATGGTGTAACAGCTTATTACAATTCTAATATGGATGACAACTTAAACATCTATTCTTTTACTTTACCTCAAAAAAATAAATCAAACCCTGTTACCATTATCAATAGCGTTGTAATTGATTCGATAAATAGAAGAGGTGTTAAAGCAAGTATTGTAATTCATGAAATAGACAATTTTGTTGAACATAATGTATCATCTAATGAGGAGGGGGTTTTTGCTTGTGCTATTCCCATGGAGTCTCACTTTTCTATTACAGTATTAGCAGAAGGATATGACTTCTTTTCATCTAACTATCGTCTTAAAAAAAATGAATACAGTAAAAATATTGAGATTGTACTGAATCGATTGAATATTGGTAATAAAATTAGTTTAGACAATATTTACTATGAATTTGATGATTATTCTTTAAAGAGTGAATCTATGGTAGAGATTGAAAAATTTGCACAGTATTTAATTGCAAATCATAATTTAAAAGTGGAGATAGAAGGTCATACAGACAATATTGGTTCAGAGTCATATAATATAGTATTGTCTAAAAAACGTGCAAAATCAGTTTATGATGCATTGATTAACTTTGGTGTGTCTTTTAAACAATTAAGTTATATAGGTTATGGTTACTCTATGCCTTTGATGAATGAAGATTCTGATGATGCAAGGTTGAAAAATAGACGAACAGAAATAAAAGTAACAGGCACCTATGAATAATAAAATTAAAATTACAGAATGTCCTAGAGATGCTATGCAAGGGTTAGCTCAATTTATTCCTACCATAGATAAAGCAAATTATATTAATTCTTTGATTAAAGTTGGGTTTGATGTTATTGATTTTGGAAGCTTTGTTTCTCCGAAAGCAATTCCTCAAATGAGAGACACAGGTGAATTAGTCGACTTATTAAACATTAAAGAACAGACTAAATTATTGTCAATTGTTTTAAATGAGAGAGGTGCTCTTCAAGCGTCTAGATTTAATCAAATTAAAATATTAGGTTACCCACTTTCTATTTCTGAAGTTTTTCAACAAAAAAATTCAAATAAAAATATTGAACAATCTCTTGCTATCATTGATGATATACAAGATATCTGTCTTCAAAAAAACAAGACTTTTCTTATCTATTTCTCTATGGCTTTTGGAAATCCTTATGGAGAAGAATGGAGTCAACATATTTTATTAAAATATATTGAGAAGATAGCTAAAAAAGGTATTGATATGGTTTCATTAGCCGATACAATTGGTAATTCTTCTGTTGAGTCTATTAAAGATGTGTACGGTGCTATTTGTCAAAATTTCCCAACGTTAGACATTGGTCTTCATTTACATTCTAGGCCTCAAGATGTTGTTTCTAAAATTCAATCAGCTTGGGATGCTGGTTGTAGAAAATTCGATGTAGCAATTAATGGTTATGGTGGCTGTCCATTTGCACAGGATCAATTAGTTGGTAATATACCTACTGAACAACTATTAAATTTCTTATCGCATCACAAAATTGATCATTCTTTAGATTTGTTAGCTTTTGAAAGTGCATATAATGAAGCAAAGAAAGTGTTTAATATATAGAGTTGTTGATTAGTGTAATTGCAGCTAGTGCGGCATCAACACCTTTATTGCTTATTTTTCCACCAGAACGATTGATTGCTTGGTTTTGATTCAAATCTGTTAAAACACAAAAAACAAATGGAATTTCAAACAATATATTTAAATCTTTAATTCCATTAGTTACAGATTGGGATATGAAATCAAAGTGAGGTGTTTCTCCTTTTATAATACTTCCAATAACTATAACTGAATCTATATCAGATTCTTTAGCCATTTTTTTTCCACCATATATTAATTCAAAACTACCAGGTACTTCAAGGGTTTTAATATCTTCTTTGATTGCTCCATGTTTTAATAACGTATTATAACAACCATCATATAGTCTCTTAGTGATAGCATCATTCCATACGGATCTTACTATACCAAAATTTTTCCCTTTAGCACTATTGATACTTAAATGAGCTAGATTAGCTTTAGTTTTCATGACTTATTTGTCAGTATTACGATATTTAAGTTTGTTTATGTATTTGTCGACTGATTTTGCAATTTCTGAATCTGGATAGTCTTCTTTAATTTTTTTATAGCAATTAATTGCATCATTATATTTTTCTTCTATTTCATATAATTGTCCACATTTAAATAGTGTAATAGGCGTAATTAATGCATTTTGTTCTATACCAATTGCTTGTTCATAATACTCTACTGCTTCTGTAGGTTGACTTAATTCAGCAAAAGCATCTCCAATAGCAATATGTGCAATTGATAGTAATAATCTGTCATCAGATTTATATTGATCTAGTATTGCTATTGCTTTTTCATATTCTCCAATATTTAAATAAGATATACCTGCATAATACTTAGCTAATGAACCAGATTTAGTATTAGCGTATTTTGATGATATAGAAATTAAACCTTCAAATTTACCTGTTCCCTCTAGTGCAGTTTGAAATGAATCTTTTTCGAAGTATTGTTCAGCGATAAATAATTGATCTTGAGCTTTTTTATTTAAAGGTGCTTTATATAGGTTATTGTATGAGTAGAACCCTATAAATAGCACAACAAGACCAGCAATGATTGAAAATATAATTTTTCTATTATTTTCAATAAATTGTTCAGTTTTACTAAGACCTTCTTCGATATTTGCAAATTGCTTTTCTGTAGAGTTAGTTTTTTTCATAAAAAATTTATTTTGCCGCAAAATTAAGTTATTTTATGATATTATTTCGTATAAATAATTATGATTTTAAAATTAATGTCTTTAGTAAACTTTAAAAACCATGAAAGTTTAAAGATCCAGTTTTCACAACATGTTAATTGTTTTTTAGGCGATAATGGAGTAGGGAAGACAAATTTATTAGATGCTATTTACTATTTGTCATTTTGTAAAAGTTATTACAATTCTTTTGAATTTGATAATATTAAGTACGGTCAAAACTTTTTTATTCTTAAAGGTGATTTTTTAAACAACAACGTTTTGTTGGAGATTAAAGGGTCTTTACAAGATAAGCATAAGCAGTTTAAGTTTAATGATAAAAAATATGAAAAACTATCTGATCATATAGGTAAAATCCCATTAGTTATTATCACTCCATTAGATAGTAGCATAGTGCTTGGAGGAGGAGATGAAAGACGAAAATTTATCAATAAATTATTATCTCAACTAGATCAAGAGTATTTGAATAGTTTAATTGCATATAATAGGACTCTCAAACAACGGAATTCATTACTAAAGGATTCCAGAACACTATCATTAAATGGAGATTTACTTTTAACATATGATAAAACATTATGTCATTTAGGTAATATTATTCATGTAAAACGAAAAGAATGTATTTCTTTAATGATAGATACTGTGCAGTATTACTATGATTTTATAGCACAAAAAAATGAACATGTGGATATTGTTTATAAGTCAGAATTAAATCATCATGCTTTTGAAGAGTTATTACATAAAAATCGTCAAAAAGATAAAATCTTAATGTTTACAAGTTCAGGTGTACATAGAGATGACTTTGTATTTGAGTTAAATAAACACAGTTTAAAAAAATCAGGCTCTCAAGGTCAACAAAAAACATTTTTAATTGCGTTAAAATTTGCATATTTCGATTTATTAAAATCCAAATTAGATACCACCCCCATATTATTATTAGACGATATTTTTGATAAACTAGATGCTGGTCGAGTTGAACAAATAGTTAGAATTTTGAATCAAAATGAATTTGGTCAAATTTTTATTACCGATACTAGCTTTACACGAATTGATTCTATTATGGATAAAGTTGATAGTAGTTGTAAGTATTTTATGTTTAATAAAGAGGGTTTATATGAAGAGAAACTTAAAAAGTAAAAAACTAAATGAATTAATTGGTGATTTTGTGAATGTTGTACAATCAAAGAAGCCAATGCGTTTTGAAGAATTATGGAAGCAAGTGGTAGGCGAAAAACTTGCATCAGAGACTTATAATATAAGATTTAAGAATAAGACGCTTTATATAGCTGTAAAAAAACCATATTTAAAGAAAGATTTGTCATCGCAAAAAAATACTCTATTACAAAAAATAGGTGCTCTGAACTCAAATATAAAGCATATTGTCTTTGATTAAGAAACGATTTCCTCTGAAGAGAAGTGAAATTCGCCTTCAATTGAAGCATTAATATCACTATCAGATCCATGTATAGCATTTGCATCGATTGATTTAGCATACATTTGCCTAATTGTACCTTCTTTTGCTTCTTTTGGATTTGTGTTCCCAATTAATTCTCGAAAATCTAACACAGCATTTTCTTTTTCAAGTATAGCAGCAATGATAGGTCCAGATGTCATATAGTTAACAAGGTCATCAAAGAAAGGTTTTTCTTGATGGATTTCATAAAATAATCTTGCTGACTCTTTTGATAATTTAGTTATTTTCATTGCTACAATTTTGAATCCAGCTTCTTCTATTTTTGCTAATATTAAACCTGAATACCCATTTTGAACTGCATCTGGCTTAATCATTGTAAATGTTCTATTATTATCCATATTTTTTTTTGATCGAATTTAATTAAAAAAATATGATATATCTATATCATATTTTATATTATTTTTGTTTAAATGTTTAGTATAGATTATCCTTTTGTTAAAAAAAAATTATCTGAGAAGAAAAATATAGTTATCACAACACATAAAACACCTGATGGTGATGCGCTAGGTTCTTCTTTAGCTTTATTTCATGCTTTAACACAAAATCATAATGTTAATATTATTGTTCCTAATGAGTATCCGGCTTGTTTAAAATGGTTACCAGGTAATGATCGTGTTATTGTTTACGAAGGCAATGAAGTTAAATCAAATTTGTTAATAGATGAGTCAGATTTAATTTTTTGTTTAGATTTCAATAAACTACATAGGGTAGATATGATGGTGAATGCAATAGAAAATAGTCGGTCCTATAAAATTATGATTGATCATCATGAAGAACCTGACAATTTCTGTAATCAAATTTTATCAGATCCTAAAATATCGTCTACAGCTGAATTAATGTATAGTTTTTTGCTTAATTTACATTATAAGTTAAGTAAGGATATAGCTATTTGTATTTACACTGGTATTATTACTGACACAGGGAGTTTGAGATATCCAAATGTTACTCATAACACACATGTGATAGTTAGTGAATTATTAAAGTTTAATATTAATCACTCTTCAATTCATATGAATCTTTTTGACTCACAAAATAAATCGCGATTACTACTGTTAAAAATTATTTTAGATAATTTAAAAATCTTTAAAAAACAACAAGCAGCTTTAACCTTTTTAAAGGAGAAAGACCTACTAGAATGTAATTATCAAAAAGGTGATACTGAGGGTTTTGTAAATATGCCTTTGAGTTTAAAAAATATTAGATTTTCCACCTTATTTATTGAATTTAAAGATGGTATTAAAATGTCTTTCAGGTCTCAGGGTGATTTTGATGTCAATTTATTTGCTAAAACATATTTTAATGGAGGTGGTCATAAAAATGCAGCAGGAGGTTTTTTAACTAATAAGAATATGGAAGATTCGATTAACTACTTTTCTGAAGTGCTTGCAGAATTTTGTAAAACATGATTAATAAGATTCGTTTATTTTTTTTATCCTTTTTACTTGTTTTTTTTTCTTTTTCTTGTAGGCCGAAATATCAAGAAAGAATTACTCCACCAAAGCCTAATGAAATGACAGATGTTTTTATTGATGCTACTAAAACTATGATTCAAGATGAAGAAAGAATGATAGATTCGTTACTATTATTATCGAACATTGATTTTCATAAAGATTCAACAGGAATTAGAATTTACATTGATTATCACTCTATTTATCAAAAATCAAGTTGTCCAATCGATGGAGATAATGTATCTATAGCGTACAATTGTGTTGTATTCGATGATATGCAAAGAGTTATAGATGACGTTTTTATAGACACATTAACTTTTAAAATAGGATATTCTAAGCAAATGCGAGGTTTAAATTATGCAATTAAACTCCTGAAAGTTGGTGATAAAGCAAAGATTATAATACCTTCGTATCTTGGATTTGGTCTCTCAGGATATAAACAATCTGTTCCACCTTATTCGACATTATTATTAAATATTAAACTACTAAATATAGAAAAATGAAAAAAATAGCTCTTTTTGTTACTGTTTTATTAACTTTTTTGTTCATATCTTGCGGAGGACTAAAATTAAATGATGGTATGTATGCAAAAATAATAACAAATAAAGGTGATATAAACTTATCTCTTTTTTATGAACAAACTCCACTAACTGTAGCCAATTTTATATGTTTATCTGAGGGCTTAATGCCAGAGATGGAAAAACCNTTTTATAATGATTTAAAATTTCATCGTGTTATTCCTGATTTCATGATTCAAGGTGGTTGNCCACTTGGGACTGGNACAGGTGACCCTGGATATAAGTTTCCAGATGAATTNCATNCAGATTTAAANCATGATGGACCAGGAGTNTTGTCAATGGCTAATTCTGGACCAAATACGAATGGTTCACAATTTTTTATTACTCATAAAGAAACTCCATGGTTAGATGGTAAACATTCAGTTTTTGGTAAGGTAGCTGATGAAACGAGTCAAGCAGTGATTGATTCCATTGTTCAAGATGATCAAATACTTAATGTAGAAATTATTAGAGTGGGTGCAGAAGCCAAAAAATTTGATGCTCTGAAAGTATTTAATGAATCTATGGAAGCAGCTAAAAAAATGGAAGAAGAAAAAGAGGTNGCGATGATGCAAGAATTAGAATCTGTTTCTAAAGATGCTAAAACTACAGATAGTGGTTTAAAATATATCATGCTTAAGGAAGGTNAGGGCAAGTTTCCTAATGTAGGNCAGAATGTAGCAGTGCATTATTCTGGTTATTTATTAGATGGNACAAAGTTTGACTCATCTTACGATAGGGGAGAGCCTATTACTTTTCCGTTAGGACAAGGTCGAGTTATTAAAGGCTGGGATGAAGGAATAGCTCTTTTAAAACCAGGAGGTAAAGCAAAATTAATTATACCTCCAAGTTTAGCTTATGGTGATCGAGCTATAGGACCAATCCCACCCAATTCGATTTTAATGTTTGAAGTTGAACTTGTAGATATTGTTGAATAATACATTATGAGAGTTATCTTAAAATATAGTTTTTACATTTTATTAATAACAACTTGTAGTGTTTTTTCTCAATCTAAAAAAGTTCTTTCTGGACCCATGTTATCATATGTTAATTCTTATGGGACACAGATATGGTTTTTATTAGATGGTTCTGCTGAAAATATTGAAATTGATGTTAGGGATTATGAAAATAATAATCTAATGGAGTATAATTTTCATGTGACTAATGATGACAAGGCAGATGAAATCCCTTTTACGGTTTCGATAGAAACGTTAGTGCCGAANACCGAATATATAGCATCTATTTTTGTTGATGGTGTTTTTATTCAGGATATAGATATTTTCACGAAAAGACCCCATTTAGATGACACACAATTTCTTGTTGGATATAATCTTGGTAACGCATCTAGAGAAATGTTTTATCATATGAAAAAAACACATTCAGATTTTATGGTTTGGCTTGGTGGTCATGTTTCTTTTGATTTTCCAATTAGTTTAGACAATCTCATGTCTAATTATATGGATTTAAGAAAAGAAGCGGAATTGGCAGCNTTTATAAGCTCAACACCTCAAATATCTACTTGGAATGAGTTAGATTATGGACTAGACTTTAATTCGTCATTATTATTAAAAGACACTTCGCATATAGCATTTGATTTTTTTTGGCCAAATGCTTTACAAAAAACATATAATTACACATTTTTTGATTATGGACTATATCAAAGATATGCTTATAATGATGTTGATCTTTTCTTGTTAGATGCTATGACTTTTAGAGCTGAAGACAAATCTCAATTATATGGTGATAAACAGATTGAAAGGCTATTTCAAGAAATAAAAAANACAGGTGCTACNTTCACTGTTATTGCAAGTCCTTTACCATTTACTTTTGATACAGAAGAGNCTTATTTANNCTATCAAAAAGAATTTGAACATTTTTTATATAGATTAGAAGTTGCAGATTTAAAAGGTCTGATTTTATTAAGTGCTAATGGTCAATCAGGTACTATGATGAATGAATATAANTTACCCAAANANGCTGGTGAGAATANTAATNATAAAAAGTCTATTTATGAATTTAATATTTCNCCTTTAAATATGAANAACTATTCATTGGTCAGTATCTCAGGAAAAAGAGGTTANAGAGTTTTTTCTTTTGAAACTTATAATCAAAATGGTAGCCTAGTTTATCGTAAATCTCTATATGAAAGTGATTTAAGACTTAATTAATGGAAAGAAGCTGGGTGAATCGCTGATTTTTAGATGTAAAAGAAATTAAATAAATACCTTTTTTATAGTTTGATGTATGAATTTGAGTGTCATTATTAATTTCTTGTGATAATAAAACTTTTCCACTCATGTCAATCAATTCTAAAACGCCTATTTCTGCTATTTTAGAGACATTTAAAACATCTTTAGCTGGATTTGGATATATTGACATAAATGAACTATTTTCTTCTAATCCAATACCTGGAGCCCAAATCAAATCATTAATAATATAAATGCTACCATTACAGGCAGGTATTCCCTCGGGGTAGTTTGATATATTTACATCGTTAATAGATGCGACTGTAATAGCGTCGAAACCATCACCTGCTGTTATATCAATCGTGTATGTTAATTCTGCTGTATTTCCATCTATCATATTCATAACATATGGTTCACATGTTCCAATTCCGCCTGACAATATCACATCTGCACATAGAGTAGAAAGGACAGTATCCTCATCATCATTAGGAATGGTTACATAATATAAAATATAATCAATCGCATCTCCATCTAATCCAAGTAATGTTGACACAGAAGATGTTGGAACATTATTCCCCGGAGCAAACACTAAATATGATGTAGTATCATCACAGTTGTTTAAAAACGAAAGATTATCCACATTTAATGATAATGCAAGTTGAAAATATCCATTAACCTCATCACTTATAAGTAGTTCATCTAAAATAGAGTTCTCACCATCTTGTGAGAACCCTATTGTAGATAATAGTAATAATGCAATTAATTGCTTCATTTCACAACGTATTTTTTATCAACGCTACCATCATCATAAATATTAAATAAAATAGTTTGATTGGTAGCAGTATTAACATCTCTACCAGTTATATCTATAACATTTATTAATTTTCTGTCTAATTTATTTTCATTGATATCACATGCGCTTGACTGCAGTTCTAGGGCAGCGTGTATTCTAGGGCAAATAAACTCTTGTATCATTGNCGCAAATGCTAAACCTTTTGCTTCAGACATGTCTGGATTATCTGTTGTTGATTGACATGCATAAGTTTCTGCTGTTATTCCTGCAGGAGCAAATGGATTACTTAATGCTAATTGAGGATAGCCAAAAGGATCNGAAGGATCATTATTCCACCAATCCCACGGTGATCCTTGTTGTCCCCAAGGAAATAAGCATGCACTAGCACTTTGTCCGCAGTTATTACAATCATCAGCAGTTAATTGATCACCAGTAGGAGCAACTATTGGGAATAAGCCCGGATATACATCATGGCCTGCAAAAGACCAAACAGGGTTACCTTCATCATCAAACAAAGGTGATCCAAACCCATTATCAGCTTGAACTTGTAGTGCTGAATTAGCAGCACCATCTCCATTACCATACCACGTATCATTAATTTGCATACTTAATCCTTCAAATGCATCATTGTTTCCATATTGACTAGATAATCTTTGAACAACCAGTGATCCATGAGCCTCTATAACAAATTCATTTGTTGTCGGTACTATAACATCACCGACCTCATATGGACCAAATTCATCTAAATAGCAGTGCATGCTAGCGATTGCAGGTTCACCAGCATTCACCCAAGAACTATCTGGTAAAGCACCACCAATATTAAATGCCATATCTATTTCTGAACTATATTCAACATGATTAGGAATACAGAGTGTAACATCTGTTGCTTCAGGAATTCCATCTCCATCAAGATCTAANGCAGGTAGTATTCCTTCAGAAGTACCATCTAGATTCCCTAAAAATTCTGGAATGATATATGGGATGGCTTCACCTGTAGATGTGTCCAGAAACTTTGGTAATAATAGCTCTGATTCATAATCATTTAAAGTTGCTGCTGCTAGAGATACATATCCTCCTGTTCCTAAGCCTCCTACGACCATTTTGCCAGACAGCCCATATGGATTGTCTTCTTCAATAGATTTTCTTAAAAACCTTACAGCAGTCCTGGTATCTTGCAGACCTCTTAATGCAGCTTGGATTAGAGTTCTNCTTCTTACATCCTCATTGTCAGAAGTTGCATTCCATCCTAATCTATAACTTAATGCAATAGCAACATAACCTTTTTTAGCAAATTCCATACATTGCTGTATAATAGCATTGTCATTTTTAGCTCCTGTAGCTTGTCCATTTAATATTGGAGGNAGGAAACTACCTGTATGCAATAATATTACAGCTGGTCTATTAAATGATTCCCATCCACAATCTCCTTCAGGAGTATAAATATCCATNACTAAATCTTCTGTAGTTGGTAATTGACCTAATAGCATTGGAAATGCAGTTACATTATTTCCATAAACAACATTTTCCTCAACTTCAACATTGGTAAATATATTATCAATATATCTCTCTTGACTATAAATTGTTTGAGTAATTAAAATAGTCAATGCAGTTATTAATAGTAGTGTTTTTTTCATGATTTAAATTTTAAATTATATCACGCAAGATATAATAATTCTTTTCATCATTAAAATATGTGCTTAATAAATTACTAATCAAATTTATTTTAATAATCAAAAGTGAGTGACATATAAGTTAATCTTCCTACTGTGGGACCACCATAAGCTTGATATATCTGATTATTTAAAATATTAGATCCTCCAATTTTAGCAGTTAATTGCGTGTTTTTCACTTTAAAAACTCTATTAATTTGTGCATCTACTAATCCGTAGCTTGGTATTTGACCTGTAAATTGAGGAGATCCTTCAAANACAAAATCTTCTTGCCACTTATAGTTTATAGAGATATTATATTCATTGTTAGCCAATATTAACTTGTTAGAAACTCCTATGTTAAATTTNTGTTCTGGAGTGTTATAGGCAGGGATAATGGGATCTTTACTATCTTCATTGATTAGTTTATTCCAAGAATAATTACCATTAATNGCAATTTTTTCATTAAGATAATAGTTTAATCCTATACTAAATCCTTGAGCAGTGACTTTACCTTGAGCATTTGCAGCAATTCTATAAATCTCTATTGANGGTATAGAGACACTTAGATAGTCTTCAATCTCTTGTCCTACATATTCAGCCCAACCNTCATCTACATCTTCTTGTGTTGCTGGTTGAAGGCCAGATAATCCTGCACTTTGATATGTTGCACCAATTTGGTAGCCTATAAAATTTTTATATACTGAGTAGTAATAACTAGCATCTATATATAATTTATTCAATAAAGTAGTTCTAAAACCTATTTCAGCAGTTTTCACTTGTTCAGGTTGAATAGGGTCAACTCTAATAAAACTTCCTTTTAGTGCATTTTTATTGAATCCACCAATTTCATTTTCACCTCTAAAATACGATAGTAGAGAATCTATACTTACAAAATATTCATTAAATCCAAAACCATTTAAATTTCCAAGTAAGATTGCTTGTCCTTGATTATAGTCAAAATACTGGTCTGTAAGTGTTGGGTTTCTTACTGCAGATGATAGTGATAAGCGAATAATATCCCGTTCATTTGGTTTATAAACCATTGATCCAGCAGGTGAAAAAACATAATCAAAATTTTGATTTTTATCTAATCTAGCTGTTCCATTGATCATTAATGTATTACTAAATAATTCTTTATCATAGCCCATATAAACCCCATATTCATAATTTTGAATATTGACTTTAATAGTATCTATAAAAATAGAAGGTGTAAGTATTGTATCAATACTCATAGCCCCAGTATTTGGGTCAAAATTTGCTTCAATAGACTCGGTATATATAATTTCTCCATTTTCATCTAATTCATACATATCTATGTAATCATACCCGTCATTAAATATTGATCCATTAGAATCAGGATTATATAGTCTTCCATTAGCACCTATTGTAAAGACACCATATTTACTATCTATTTTTTTTTCGGCCTGAATATGATATAAGCTAGATTTGTCATAAAATTGTGTACCACCGACAAAATTGCCATATTCATCATATCTTGTTTGTGTAGTAATTTCATTAAAAAGCGTGTTAAATTCTTCTGTTCCAGGTTCAATAAAAGGTGTAGAGTCAGTAGGGTATTTATTAGCATTCTCTCTTGCTAGATCATGATATTGGGCTAGTAAATCGGGATTCATATCTAAAATACTCTGAGTTAGATTAATCCAGTCAATTAAGTTTCCGCCTTCAGCAATCCATTCATTTTGGGAAATATATCCTTGGTCAGCTAAATCTTCTACCATTAAATCTAAAATTTCTCCACTCCAAAAACTTGCATATTCTGCATACCAAGCTTCATTACTAACACCTTTATCTAACATTGCTACTGCTGTCGCGATAGCATCATAAGAGTCACCAGCATCCTCATGTGTACTATATAGTCTGATAAAAAAATCATCATTTCTTTTAAATTCAATTCTATTTTGAAAAAATTGAATATTCTTTAAACTAATTCTATTATCTCCTTGATATATTGTTGTTCCATTACCATAATTAAATGAATAAATAAATTCATTACTATTTTCATTCTTTTTAAACCAGTAATAATCTTTATTATTATCTACTTGTTGCTTACTATATGAATCATCCGTCCATTGGATATGAATAGCGCTATTAAATTTTAAGTTTTCAGTATCATAATCGACTAAGTCAGAGTCTAAATACCCATTTCGATGCACGGTTCCCATCCCAGGTTTAGTTGTAAATGAAAAGCTTCTATTATATTCATCTCCATAAATATTAACAGCATCATATCCTCCAGGATTATTGATTGGAGATTCAGTGTCATATGCTCTATTAAAATTGTTTGCTTCCCAATCATTCGCTTTCATATGTTGAATGTTAATTTTAAATCCAATTTTAAAATCATTTTTTAATGTTGTATTACCAGCATATCTAAAACAGTGTTCTGTCAATGCTTGTTCTCCCATTTTTATTTGATAACTAGTTCCTGGAAACATAAACGGATCTTTTGTAGACATGCTAATTACTCCATTGAATGCATTTGGTCCATATAACGCAGAGTTAGCCCCAACAATAATTTCAACACCTTTAGTGTCTAGTTCAGTTGTTCCTAAAAAGTTCCCTAAAGAAAAATTTAATCCAGGGGATTGATTATCTACTCCATCAATAATTTGTAGTGAACGGACAGGTGATGTGCTATTAAAACCCCTTGTATTAATAATTTTAAAACCTAAACTTGCAGAGGTTAAATCTACTCCTTTCAAATTTCCAATACTCTCGTAAAAAGTAGAAGAGGGTGCTTCTTTTATAGCGGTAACATCCATCGCTTCAATTGTGACTGGGGATTGTTTTAATTTTTCTGTTAATCTTGTGTCTACAACATTGATTTGATCTAGTATTAATTTATCTGGTGATAGTTTAATTATGAAGTTTTGATCATTTTTTTCAACATCTAATTGAAGCGTTTTATAACCCATATAAGAACACTCTATTGTGATAGGTAATGTATTATATGAGAGTTTAAAATAACCATCAAAATTAGTAGAAGTGCCACGATTTTCATCTAAAACAACTACACTAGCTCCAATTAATGTTTCTTGTGTATTTTCGTCTATTATTTGTCCATTAATGAAACTTTGTGAAATTACTTGGACATTAATACTTAAGAGAAAAACAGAAAGTAAATAAAGTATATATTTATTTTTCAAAATGAATTATTAAAAGTTAGGTGAAAATTTAGATTCTTTATAGAATTCATCAATAATACTAATTACTTTATCAATATCGTCTACTAATACAAAATTATCAAAATCAGATTCATTAATACATTGTTCTTTTTCCAAGACGGTTTTTTTTAACCAACTTAGTAAACCTGTCCAGTATTCACTTCCATATAGAATGATTGGAATTTTTTGAATTTTTTCTGTTTGAATAAGAGTAATAGTTTCAAATAATTCATCTAGTGTCCCAACTCCACCTGGTAGAATCACAAACGCTTGAGCATATTTAACAAACATTACTTTTCTAACAAAGAAGTAGTTAAAATCTATACTTTTTTCATAATCAATATATTTATTTGGTGTTTGTTCAAAAGGTAAATCTATATTTAAACCTACAGATGCACCGTTTCCGTTTTTTGCACCTTTATTTGCAGCTTCCATAATACCAGGACCTCCACCAGTAATAATTCCATAACCTTTTTCAGTTAATTTTTTTGCAATAATAACAGCATCCTTATAGTAAGGGTTTGTTTTTTTTGTTCTTGCTGAACCAAATATAGAAATACAGGGTCCGATATTAGATAGTTTTTCAAAACCTTCAACGAATTCAGACATAATTTTAAAAACACTCCAAGTATTTTGGTTTTTTGGTTTTTTCCAGGTTTTTTTAAAATCATTCATACTGTTAAGTTATTTCTTTTTTTAGAAAAAATCCTGTTTGACTAATTTTATTATTTAAAATTTCATCAAGTTGACCTTGAAATACTATTTCACCTCCATCTTCACCTCCTTTTGGACCTAGATCAATAATATGATCAGCTTCTTTGATAATATCTAAATTATGTTCAATAATAATCACCGTATTTCCTTTGTCTACCAGTAAATTAATTGATTTCATTAATATTTGAATATCATGAAAATGTAATCCAGTAGTTGGTTCATCTAAAAGATATAGTGTTTTTCCGGTGGATTTTTTAGATAACTCTGATCCTAATTTTACTCTTTGAGCTTCTCCACCTGATAATTTAGTGGAAGATTGACCTAATTTAATATATCCCATGCCCACTTCCTTAAGTGCAGTTAATTTATTTTTAATTTTAGGTATTTTATTAAAAAATTGTTCTGCCTCATTAACACTCATGTCTAGCACATCATATATATTTTTATCATTGTATTTAATTTCTAAAGTTTCTTTATTAAATCTTTTCCCTCTACATTCTTTACAAGAAATTTCAATATCAGCTAATAATTTCATTTGCATTAATATATATCCATGACCATCACATTCTTTACATGTTCCAGCTTTTAAATTAAAAGAAAATCTACCAGAATTATATCCTCTTATTTTAGATTCTTTAAGATTAGCATATAAGCTCCGAATATCTGTAAAAACACCAATATAGGTAGATGGATTTGATCTAGGTGTTCTGCCTATTGGGCTTTGATTAATATTAATAATTTTATCGATATGTTCAATTCCTTCTATTGATTGATAAGGATATGGTTTTGTGATAGATCTATATAGTTTTTGACTTATTATAGGATACAGTGTTCCATTAATTAGTGTTGATTTTCCAGACCCTGAAACTCCTGTAATTACTATTAGTTGAGAAAGTGGTATGTGTAAGTCAATATTCTTTAAATTATTTCCGCTAGCACCTTTTAATACTAGGTTTTTTCCGCAATTGAATCTTTTATTTTTATTTATTATGCGTGGTTGATTGTTAGATAAATACTTACCTGTTAAAGAGTTTGATTTTAGCAGTTCTTTATATGTCCCACTAAAAATAATTTGACCACCTTGATTACCAGCTCCTGGTCCCATATCAATAATGTAATCTGAAGCTTCCATCATTGCTTTATCATGTTCAACGACAATAATACTGTTACCTAAGTTATTTAATTTTTTCAATGAGTTAATTAGTAGCTGATTGTCTACTGGATGTAGGCCAATACTTGGTTCATCCAATATATATAATACGTTTGTTAATTCTGANCCTATTTGAGATGCTATTTTAATTCTTTGGTTTTCTCCACCCGACAGAGATGATGTTTGTCTAGATATCGTAATATAGCTTAAGCCAATATTAATTAAGAAGTTAATTCTTTTTAATAATTCTTTAGATATCTCCTCTGCGATTTTTTGTTTATTTTTGTTCAGAGTTAAAATAGATTTTTCACACCAATCTTTCAATGCTTTCATATCATATTTTGATATTTCTGATATGTTTTTGTTGTTAATTAAAAAATGTAAAGATTCTTTTTTTAACTTTTGGCCATAACAACTTTCACACTGTTTTTGTTCAAAAAAATCTTTCGCCCATCTTTTTATTCTTTTTGAGTTATTGTGTGTGTATTCATGGTCAATAAAATTAACAATTCCTTCAAAATCAATTTCATATTTTTTTGTAATCCCAATGTTTGTATTTTTTACTTTAAATGAGTCTTTTATCCCATATAGTAAAGCGTTAATACCAGATGGATGAATATCTTTAATTTTTGTTGTTACATCAAAATTATATTTTTTACCAATTATTTTGATTTGTTGAAATATCCAAGATTCTGTATATTCTCCTATTGGTTTTATTCCTCCATTTTGAATACTTAAAGCTTTATTAGGTATTATTTTTGTAATATCTATTTTTTCAATTCTACCAATACCTCTACATGCTTTACAATACCCTTTTGGTGAATTAAAAGANAATGAGTTTGGTTCAGGATTTTCATAAGATATGCCTGATTTTGAACAAGTGAAATATTGACTAAAATACTTTTCTTCCTCTTCTAATAAGCTATAAATTATTATAGCTCCATTACCTTCATCTAATCCAATATTAATAGAGTTTTCCAATCTTTTAAAAGNACTATTATCAATTATAAATTTGTCTATTACAATATCTATATTGTGATTTTTATATCTATCTAATTTTAAGTCATTAGATAGTTTTATGATTTCATTGTCTACTCTTACTTTTACATAACCTTTTCTAATTAATGATTGAAATAATTCGGAATAATGGCCTTTTTTTTCATTAATAAGTGGCGCAAATATNATAATCTCTTTATTCAAATATTCTTTTTTTATATTTTTCAATATGTTCTCAGGAGTTTGTTTGATCATTTTCTGCTTATTCACAAAAGAAAATGGCGTAGAAACTTTAGCATATAATAAGCGTAAATAATCATATATTTCTGTTGTTGTCCCAACAGTAGATCTAGGATTATTTGAATTTTTCTTTTGATCTATAGATATCACAGGACTTAGTCCACTAATATAGTCTACATTTGGTCGTTCAAAATTTCCGATAAAACTTCGTGCGTAAGATGAGAATGTTTCTAAGTATCTTCTTTGCCCTTCTTTATGTATAGTGTCAAAAGCTAATGAAGATTTTCCACTACCACTTAAACCTGTCAATACAACTAACTTTTTTAATGGTATAGTTGCATCAATATTTTGNAAATTATTTTCTTTTGCTCCAATAACTTTAATGTTCATATTGTTTTAGAATAATAATTTCTTGGTTTTTTTTTAATTTTTTAGATGGAAGTAATTGATTCCATGATAATAGGTCCTCTATTTTAATATTATATGTTCTCGCAATTTCAAATAAATTGTCTTTTGATTGACATATATATATTATTGTGTCTGTTCTACTTAAATATGCGTAGTCTTTATTTGGTATTTTTATTTTATATGTTTTTTGTTCTGTGTTTGAGATAACATTCCCTAAAATCCANGGATTTAACTCTTTAGTAATTTTATAATTTAAATTTAAATCAATTGAGAATTCAGCAATATTATTGATAGTGGTATCTATTGTTATCTCTTTTAAAGCAGGTAGTTGATAGTAGTCATTTGTGTTAATTTGGAATCCATATTTTTCAGAATTTTCTATTATCTCTTTGATTGCAAGAATTCTAAAAACATATCTATAAGTTTCATTATTCAGCATTAAATCATAATAACTGTTCACTTTTTGTAATTCNAGAGACTTTTTTAATCCATATTTCCCCATATTGTATGAGGCAGCTGCTAATGTCCAATTGCCAAATTGAAGATATGCATCTTCTATATATTGACAAGCCGCTTTGGTTGACTTTTCTAAATGATATCTCTCATCAATTTCACTATTTATTTCTAATCCATATTCTAAACCTGTTTTTTTCAGAAATTGCCAAAATCCTTTTGCTCCAGAGGGTGAGGTTACATTTTCCAATCCACTTTCAGCTACTGCTAAATATTTAAAATCATCCGGGATATTTTTTTCTTTTAATATTTTCTCAATAATTGGAAAATATTTTTCAGCTCTTTTAATTAATAAAATTGTTTTTGATTGCCAATATGTGTTAATTAAAAGTTCTTGATCTAATCTTTCTCGTATGTTTAATTCATTTAGTGGAGTTGCTTCTCCTGCAAAATTAATTTTTTCAGGTAGATTAATAGCATAAATTTGGTAATGTTCACTATTTTCAAATTGAGCATAAATATAATTTACTTTTATAAAAAAAATAATCAATAAGAGTAATGTTTTTAATTGATAATTAGCCATGGATTTGATTGGATTCTAAATACGTTTTAAGTGATATGCCGTTATTGTCCTTGTTTGATACTATTGGATTCTTAATTCCCCACTGAATATTTATATCTTGATCATTCCATTTAATCGTGTGTTCATATTTTGGATTATACTCTCCGGAGCATTTATATGAGAAGATTGTGTTCTCTTCAAGAGAAAGGAATCCATGAGCCATTCCAGCAGGAATCCATAAGCCAGTTTGGTTATTAGATAACTCTATAGCAATATGTTGCCCAAATGTTTTTGATTTTTTTCTAATGTCTACTACAACATCTAGTACTTTTCCTTGAATTACGCGAACATATTTTGTTTGATTATGTGGTTGTCTTTGAAAATGCAAACCTCTAAGTACATTTTTTTTTGACATAGATATATTGTCTTGTTTAAAGTTGATATTTAGATTATTTTTCTTACACTTTTCAATATTCCAATTTTCCATAAACCAGCCTCTATTATCATTAAAAAACTCATTTTTTATAATGAATAATCCATCTATTTTTGTTTCTATCTTTCTCATTTTTTATTTAAATCAAGATACATTGTCTTATGTGGGCCAATATTTTTAATTAAATAAACAGAATTTAAACTTTGCATATTTAATGACTCATAAAATGGNATCGCGTTAACTCTTGCATCACACCATAGTAATTCTATTTTTCGCCTTTTTAACATCTCTACGCCTTTTAAAAATAAAATTTTACCACAACCTTTACTCTGATAGTTTTTCTCTGTGGCCATAGCTCTTAATCTATATTGTAAACTAGATTCAAACTTAGGGTTATTTTCTTTTATAAATGTACCAATACTCACTATTTTGCTGTTAATAAATGTGCCTAAATGAAATGTGTCTGTATGACAATCTATCATTAGACTATAGTTACCATTCTTAATATGTGGCCAGAGTATTTTTCGCCTTATATCATATGTAAGCTTACTGTCAATAACTTTAGCTTTCACGTGTCGTTATTTATTATTATTAGACTTTTCAATATAAATACTGCTTGATGGAAAAGCGAAATCACTATTGTGTTTGCTGACAATAGACATTATTTTATAATTAATATCTTCTTTTGTGTTAATAAAATCATCCCATTCAGATGATGTGACAAAAAATACAACCATAATATCTAATGAGCTAGCACCAAAATCCATAAATCGAACTCTACCATCACTATTTGTCATCGGGTGTTCATTTATCATTGTTTGAATATCTTTCACTATACTCTTAATTGTTTCTTGCTTGGTATCATATGTTAAACCTATAGTAAACTTTGCTCGTCTTACTGGTCTCATGCCCAAGTTGTCAAGTTCAGCATCCACCATTTTTTTATTCGGCACTGTAACTAGACTTTTGTCAAATGTTCTTAGTCTGGTGCTTCTAAATCCAACTTTTTCTACAACACCTGTAATGGTCCCAATTTTTACAATATCACCTACAGTGAAAGGTTGGTCAAGAAAAATTGTAAATGAACCTAACAAGTTCTCTAAACTTTCTTTAGATGCCATAGCTATAGCTATCCCACCAACCCCTAAGCCTGCGGCTAAAGCTGTTACATTTATGTTAAAAATATTACCAATAATGATAAAGACACCGATGATTATAGTTATAATTTTAATTGAATCAGTTGCAAATGGAATAAGTTGATCATCTAATTTTGATGCTGTTTTTTGCGCTCGATATTTCAGTATTTCTCCGAAAGCATCTTCAATTCTTAAAAACAATTGAATAATAAAGATAGCTACAATCAAAGCATAACCTTTTGCTAAACACATTTTTAAGCCAAATTCAGTTATTGGTGCTAATTGCCAATTCTCAGGATAGCTTAATTGATTAAACGCAAAATATAAAAACAGCATAAAAATTATACTATTTATAGGTTTGTTTAATTTTGCATTTAAATCCACTGCTACNCTATCCTTATTAATCAGATTAGAAATCATACTGATAAAGCGGGTTGAAATAAACTTTCTTATAATAAATGATGATAGAATAATGAGTAAAAATATCAACCATATTGATATTGGGTTTCCTAAAATTTGAAAATCTAATACTGTCATATTACTGTATGTTTTGTTTAAANATTAATCATTATTTTTTTGAAATATCATAATAAGTCTATCAGATAATTCATTATTATATTTATTAAGACTATAGTCTCCAAAAATATCAATCAATTTTATGTTCAAATTTTTGGAGTAATTAATAAATTGCTCTTTATTAATTAATCTTACTTTTTCTGTAAAAGTATAGTTATTTTTTTTATCTGTAATATAAATATCCTTATAAACGAATTTGTTGTCATGTCTTCTATTAATTTTAAAAATGATATTATCTATTTGTTTTTGTTCTTTTTTCTTTAAATCACGAACAACTTTATTGCTATTAAAGAAGTCAATTACAAAATATCCATTATGTTTGAGTGATGCCTCAATATTCTGAAACACCTTTTTGTTGTCACTGTCTTTGTCAAAATAACCAAAACTGGTAAATAAATTTATGATTACATCATATTTTTTTTTATTGCAAAACTGTCTCATGTCTTTTAGGTGAAATGATAGTGTTTTATTCTCATGTTGTTTAGCTTGCATGAGACTCTTTTTAGATAAGTCGACTCCGTGTACGCAAAACCCTTTTTTATTTAGATGTATAGAGTGTCTTCCTGTACCGCAACCTAAATCTAAGAATAAAGCATTCTTAGGAGGACTGATTAGCTTTACAATGTTGTCAATGAGTACAACGGCTTCTTTAGTATTTCGATTCTTGTATAGAATGTGATAATAATTTGAATCAAACCAATTTTCAAACCAATTCATAATTATATTGACATTTTATTTTTTTCTCCATGTTATCCCTGCTGATGGTGAATATGTTGAGATCCATCCTAATTTTTTTAAATGTTTATGGTATCTGTTTAATTCTTCAATATCATTACTGAGTTTCATGTCTAATTTTTTGTCATAATGATTAGGAAATTTTACAGATTTATTTAGTCGTCTTATCCAGTTTCTTGTGGCACTCTTCCAGCATTTCATTGGTGCTTTTCCAACTTTCCAGCCTTTTGACTCATAATAATCAAACATAATTTCACTTTCATCTACCTCGCCTATTTTTAAAAAATAATTTTTTAATTCTTTTAGTGTGGGTTTTTTAAATCTTTTTTGTTTTATGATAGCTTTTTTTTTGCTTTCATTTTTTATTAATGATTTAGCGTTTAGACTTAGTGTTGTAAATATGTTTTCGTGAAGTATTTTAACCTTTATTGTCTCATTTTTATTAACAATGATATCTATTATTTTGTTTTTATATAAGTTATTAATACCACTTTTTATTTTAAATATTGATAATGTTGTTGAGTCTGCAATTTGTCCTATTGTAGTGGTGAAGTATTGATTTTTAGTGATTTTGTCCTCTAACTCTTCAAATTCAACTAATTGAGACAATATTAAAGATGCATCTATTCCAATGGCTTTAACAAGATTCTTGTTAATAATAAAGTATTGAGATCCGGACAATAAGCTTTTTAACAAATTCATATATTTATCAAATGTATTAATACCAATAAATATTTCCAAAGTAATTTTTATTTGATGCAGTGTTTCCAAAGCTCATCATTTGCTGGAGGTGGTGCAGTAACTTTGATGATATTTTTTTTAATTGGGTGTGTAAATTCTACTTGACGTGAATGCAAATGGATACTGCTATTTTTATTAGTTCTAGCAAATCCATATTTAACATCACCTTTGATTGGAGATCCCATTGTTGATAATTGTGCTCTGATTTGATGATGTCTTCCACTAATTAGTTTAATTTCATATAGAAAATAATTTGTTAATTTTTTGACAAGTTTATAGTTTAATTCAGCTTTCAAAAAACCCATTTTTTCTTTTGGNCCAACAAATGATTTGTTTAGAGATCGATTCTTTTTAAGAAAATGAATCANCTTTCCTGATTCTAGTTGTAGTGGATTTTTTACGATAGCCCAGTATTTTTTTATTATTTTTTTTTCTCTAAAAAGTTCACTCATTTTAGATAAAGATTTACTTGTTTTAGANAATATTACAANTCCACTGGTTGGTCGATCAATTCTGTGCGGTAAACCTAAGTATACATTTCCAGGTTTGTTATATTTTTTTTTAATGTATGCTTTTATAACATCAAGTAATGTTTCATCACCCGTCTTATCACCTTGAACAGGTATTCTTGGAGGTTTATTGACTATGATNAGATGATTATCTTCATAAAGAACCCAANTTTTCATTTCTTAATTGTATTCTTCATTTTTATTTGGGAATTGCTTTGTTTTAACATCTTTAATATAGTTTCCAACAGCTTTATTTANTATAGTTGCTAANTCNNAGTATCTTCTTAAAAACCTAGGATTAAAATCNCTATTAATNCCTAGCATATCATGCATAACTAAAACTTGTCCATCTACATTTGAACCAGCACCTATTCCAATTANTGGAATNCTGATAGATTTTGTTATTTCTTTTGCTAGTTTAGCTGGTATTTTTTCTAGAACGATAGCAAAACAGCCAGCTTTTTCTAATTTAACAGCNTCTGATTTTAATTTTTTAATCTCNTCACTTTGNTTTGCTCTNACAGAGTATGTNCCGAATTTATATATNGATTGAGGTGTGAGCCCTAAGTGACCCATCACTGGAACCCCAGAATCAATAATTCGTTTTACTGAATCAACTATTTCATGNCCACCCTCTAATTTAACAGCATGACCGCCAGATTCTTTCATAATNCGAATTGCTGAAGAAAGTGCTTTTTTAGAATTNCCTTGATAAGAACCAAATGGTAAATCAACAACAACTAAACATCTTTTTACAGCTTTNACTACAGACTTTGCGTGATAAATCATTTCATCTAATGTTATTGGTAATGTTGTTTCATGACCGGCCATAACATTNGAAGCAGAATCTCCAACTAGTAATATGTCAATATTTGCAAGGTCTAATAACTTTGCAAACGAATAATCATATGCTGTTAGCATTGCAATTTTTTCCCCATTTTTTTTCATTTCTGCTAAAGTATGGGTAGTAATTCTAGTATATTCTTTTTTAGTTTTCATTAATAGTGTCATTTTTTTCCATCATAGANTCCAAAACCCTAAGATATTCCAACTTAAACTCATCTTGTTTCTTTATNAGAAAATTAATAGAGTCCATTAATAATTGATTTTTTTCATGTAAGATNTTATTTTTTTCCATTTGTTCTTTAAGGTCTTTAGTTAAGGTATACATAAAGTTNCCGTTTTCTTCAATCAGGCNTTTAAATGGTTCAAATCTTTCATTCTGTGTTTGCAAAGAATCTATTAANTGATTGCTNGATTTTAATTCTTGTTCTAATAATTCAANAACTTCCTTCAATTCTTTCGTTGCTGTGGTTTTTTCCTGTTCCAATTTCTTTNTCATGTCTTCTTTTTCTTTTATAAGCTCCTTGGCCTCTTCTTCAGAAAGATTAAACAACTTATTAATTCCATTATAATCTTTTAAAGTTGATATATGAAAATAATCTATCATTACTTGTGTGTTTGGCCCTATATAGAATCCAAAGTTTCCAAAACTTAACACATCTTCCAGTTTGCGTAAATTTTTTGTAAATGTAAATTTATCATTAATATAAAAGTCATATTGACTATCCCTTGTTTTAATAATGATTTCATTCACCTCATTTCTTTTTAAATTTTCAGTAAACACCCAGCCATCAGTTAAACTGCGAAGTTTATCATTTTTTAAATGACTTAATCTATACTGTCTTACAGTATTAGTTTCAAAAATTATAGCTTCTTGTCTGTCTGGATTATACTTTATTATAAATCCTATAATTTGACCTTTTTGTCCTTGTAGTTTTTGAACAACAAAACTTTCTGTTTCATTTTTTAATCTCAGCTTGATTTTTAATTCAAAGTCTATTAAATCATTTTCCCAATCAATTAAAATAGGATATTCAGTATTGCCGCTTCCTAAGCCATAATAGCCTAAAGAATCCATTATGATTGCATATTTTCCATCTGATCCAGTTATTGTTGGAAAAGAATAGTTTTGTTCGGTGAAATCTTCTGTCAGTATTTTTTGTGAAAAAACATCTTTAATTGCTCTGTTTTGAGACATTCCAATTGAAGAAAATAATACAAAGTAGATTATGATTCTAAATAAATTCATTAAACTTAAATTATTTTTATTATCTCAAATCTACAAAAATTATATATTTGCTCTATGAAAAATTTTATTTGGGTTTTTTGTTGTTTTTTCTTTTTTTCATGTGATAATGAGATTGATATTAATGATGAATGGGCTGACATCCCTGTTATTTATGGAATTTTTGACTCAGGTGCTTCCGTAGATGCTGATGGGTCAGATTTTGCTATACCTACACCTTACGAGCCTAGTTTTTTAGATCCAACTAATATAGATTTTAATTTTGATGGTGACAATGACGATGATTTTAATAATATTCATTTTGTAAGAGTTCAAAAAAGTTTTCTAGGATCCTCTTCTGCGTATGATTACACAAATATTTCAGACTCTATTTATTATAGTAATAATAATCAAAATATTGATGTTTGGATAGAGCTTGTTGATCCAAACTGGACAGATGATGTGGAGCCTGCACAAGTTCCTTTACAATTACTTAACGAGAATGATTTAGCAGATATGGGGATTGTTAAGGATGATGGTTTGTTTAATTCCGATAATTATTATTTGTATAAAATTCTTACATATAATGAGGCAGTAGAGTGGGGATTAGATACTGACCCTGATTTTGCAAATATTACTGATTTATGTCAAGGTGATTGTGATAATAAAATAGATTATAAAATTTGTGTTTTAAACAATTTAACCGGTGATACTGCATCTGCAATTACTAACATTGTTGAGCCTTTAAATGTGCTGATGCCAACATCCTCAGGAGTATCTTCTATACTAGAGCTAGGTTTAGAAAACAAGCCTTTAAAAATTAGGGTCTATTATTCAAGAAACGCTAAAATGTACTCTATTTCTTTTAGATTTCATTATTTAGAACAAACAGCAGAAGGATATAATATTGATCAACAGCAGAATAATCCTTTGCCAACAACCGGAGTAGTGCATAAATATGTTGATTGGACATGGAATGATATTGTTATTACAGATTCGGATGAATTAAATGGTTCAGGAGGGTTTATGGATATTTCAAAATATGGTGCAGAGTTTTTTACTTTTTTGAAAAGTAGTCTTTCTGAACAAAACCTATCTCAACCAGAATTTTACAGATATCCAGTAAATACACTTAGTCAGAATTTTGAAAATATAGTTGCTGATGCGGGGATTTATCATCGATGTATTGACTTAAATATTACTGCTGTTAATTCAGAATTATATACTTATTTACAGGCAAATGGACCAAATTATGGTTTTAATCAGGAGAGACCGGAGTATAATAATATTCAAAATGGTATAGGGCATGTGGGTGCTAGGAGTGTGTTGAATATGAAAAATCTTAGAATTGATCAAGGCGCTGCGGATTCTCTTTCTTTTGGACAGATTACCAATAAATTAAATTTTGCATGTTACAGTATTAATAGTATTGAAAATAATTTTGAAGTTCAATTTCCTCCTTACTGTGAATAAGCCTGACAAAATGTCCTCTTTTTTAACATACTTGTCATGATAATTATCATTTAAATGACATTTTAGGTATAGAATTATTTTGGTATGGTATTTGAAGTGATTCTGTATTATAAATAATAAAAACAAACTTATGAGTAAAATAATAGGTATAGATTTAGGAACTACAAATTCTTGTGTTTCTGTTATGGAAGGGAATGAGCCCGTTGTAATTCAAAATAGTGAAGGAAAAAGAACCACACCTTCTGTGGTTGCTTTTGTTGATGGTGGAGAAAGAAAAGTGGGAGATCCTGCTAAGCGACAAGCAATTACTAATCCTGAAAAAACGATTTATTCAGTAAAAAGATTTATGGGAGAGAAATATGATAATATTAAGAAAAGCTCTAAATCTGTTCCATATAAAGTTGTTAAAGGAGATAATAACACTGCTAGAATAAAAATAGATGAGAGGGAATACACGCCCCAAGAATTGTCAGCAATTATTTTGCAAAAAATGAAAAAAACTGCCGAAGATCATTTAGGCAGTCAGGTTACAGAGGCAGTAATTACTGTCCCAGCATATTTTAATGATTCTCAAAGACAAGCTACCAAAGAGGCAGGAGAAATTGCAGGATTAAAAGTAAGACGAATTATTAATGAGCCAACAGCTGCAGCATTAGCTTATGGATTAGATAAGAAGACATCAGATTCAAAAATTGCTGTATTTGATTTAGGGGGTGGTACTTTTGATATATCTATTCTTGAGTTAGGAGATGGTGTCTTTGAAGTTAAATCTACGAATGGTGATACTCATCTTGGTGGAGATGATTTTGATCTATCAATTATTAATTGGTTAGCAGATGATTTTAAAAAAGCAGAAGACATTGATTTAAGAGAAGATCCTATGGCACTTCAAAGATTAAAAGAAGCAGCAGAAAAGGCAAAAATTGAGTTGTCTTCTAGTTCACAAACAGAAATTAATTTACCATACGTTACAGCAACTTCTTCTGGTCCAAAACATTTAGTCAAAACTTTAACGCGTGCTAATTTTGAAAAATTAGCAGATTCTTTAATACAAAGATCTTTAGAGCCCTGCAAAAAAGCTGTAAAAGATGCTGGATTAAACCCTGGTGATATTGATGAGGTTATTTTAGTTGGCGGTTCTACAAGGATCCCAGCTATTCAGAAAGTGGTTAAAGACTTTTTTGGTAAAGAGCCGTCTAAAGGTGTTAATCCTGATGAAGTTGTAGCTGTAGGTGCTGCTATTCAAGGAGGTGTTTTAGCTGGTGATGTTAAAGATGTTTTATTATTAGATGTTACGCCTTTGTCATTAGGGATAGAAACTTTGGGAGGGGTTTTCACTAAATTAATAGAGTCTAACACTACTATTCCAACAAAAAAATCAGAAGTTTTTTCTACTGCTGCAGATAATCAGCCAGCTGTAGATATTCATGTTTTACAGGGAGAAAGGTCAATGGCTAAGGACAATAAAACTATGGGACGTTTTCAATTGTCTGATATACCTCCAGCACCAAGAGGTGTTCCTCAAATTGAAGTTGCATTTGATATTGATGCAAATGGAATGATTAATGTTTCAGCTAAGGATAAAGCAACTAACAAAGAGCAAAAAATTGTGATTGAAGCTTCTTCTGGATTAAGTGAAGATGAAATAGANAAAATGAAAAAAGAAGCNGAATCTAATGCTGAGGCTGATAAAAAAATGAAAGAAGAGGNTGATANAGTNAATACTGCTGANACATTAATTTTNACTACAGAAAAACAATTAAAAGAGCATGGNGANAAATTNCCTGCTGATAAAAAGAAAGCTATAGAGGATGATTTGGCTGAATTAAAAAAAGCATATGGNGATAAAAATTTAGAATTGATAGATTCTGCAGTCGAGAAGTTAAATAAATCTTGGCAAAATGCTTCANAGGAAATGTATAAAGCAACACAAGGACAGCAAGGTGCTCAGCAGGAGGCAGGTGCTGCATCACAAGAGTCAAGTAAAGAAGATTCTGGTGATGATGTTACTGATGTAGATTTTGAAGAAGTTAAAGAAGATAAATAAAGTAAAGTCTTTTTAGAAAAAAGGACTCCTTTTAGGGGTCTTTTTTTTTTAAGGTAGTGTGAATTTTTTTTCTAATTCTTGAACATATTGACGAAAGTCTTTNTCTGTATCTACAAGATTATTTACTGTTTTACAGGCGTGTAATACTGTAGCGTGATCTTTTCCTCCNCATCGTGCTCCTATGTTTGCAAGTGAAGATTTTGTTAATTGTTTTGAGAAGTACATAGCTAATTGTCTAGCTTGTACTATATTTCTTTTTCTTGTTTTTGACTTTAATGTGTCAATTGATAAATCAAAATAATCACATACTACTTTTTGTATATAGTCAATTGAAACTTCTCTTGTAGTGTTTTTAACAAACCTATCAATCATTTCTCTTGCTAATGAAATTGATATTTCTTTTTTATTTAGNGAGGCTTGTGCTAATAACGATATTAATGCGCCCTCTAATTCTCTGATATTTGTTGAAATACTATATGCTAAGTATTCTAAAACATCGTGACTAATATCAATACCATCCGTATACATTTTCTTTTTCAATATCGCGATTCTTGTTTCTAAGTCTGGTTGTTGAAGATCTGCGGACAGGCCCCACTTGAACCGTGATAATAATCTTTGTTCCATTCCGGTTAAATCTACCGGAGCTCTATCAGATGTTAATATAATTTGTTTATTATTTTGATGCAAATGATTAAAAATATGAAAGAATATATCCTGTGTTTTTTCTTTGGAAGAAAAAAATTGAACATCATCTATTATTAATGTGTCTACCATTTGATAAAAATGAGAAAAGTCATTCCTAGTATTATTTCTAATTGACTCAATAAATTGTTGAGTAAATTTTTCAGCAGAGACATATAGAACTGTTTTTTCTGGGTGTAGTTCCTTGATTTTTATACCAATTGCATGCGCTAAGTGTGTTTTGCCTAAACCTACTCCACCATATATTAACAAAGGATTAAAAGATGTTCCCGCAGGATTTTGAGAAACAGCAAAACCAGCAGANCTTGCTAATCGATTACATGACCCTTCAATAAAATTATCAAAAGAATAATTAATATTTAATTGAGAATTTATCTGCACTTTTTTTAATCCTGGGATAACAAATGGATTTTTAAACTTTTTATCTAAAGCTTGAANTGGAATTGTGTGATTTGGATTGTTTTTAATTTTTCCATTTACACTTGGTATTTCAACAGCATATGGAGTTTTTTCATTATTATTTAAAATAATATTGTATAATAATTTTCCCTCTGTACCAAGTTCTTTTTTAATGGCCGTTTTTATTAAGTCAATATAGTTTTCTTCTAACCATTCATAGAAAAACTTACTAGGGACTTCAACAGTNAATATAGATTTTTTTAATTTGATTGCTTGAATTGGTAAAAACCACGTTTCATAGCTTTGTTCATTNATNTTNTCTTTAATAAAAGACATNCAATTACTCCAAACTTTTTCGGGGGTCAGCTCCATGAGTTATTTTANAATNAGTTTTTAAAAAATTAATAATAATCAAGCGTAAAACTTGGGCTATTGAAGCACTTGGTCGCTGTGAAATAAAACTTGTCGTAAATGTGTGAAGAAAAAAGTTTAAAAAAAAATTTTTTTACTATTGTTTTATATTTTTTTTAGTGCTAAATTAANGAGTCTTNTTGGAATGANCATTCTATATTNTTNCTAATNAAGATGAGGTTNTCTTCTCCGATNTTTTTTNATTTATATTTTNTNTCTNNATANTTAATTTNGGGACNTTTTATNCCTTTATNTAGTTTTTTTGTTGATATAAATATTCTTGCTTCATCCCAAAGACCTTGATTAATTATATTATTTAATATTATACTTCCTCCTTCAATTAAAATAGATCTAATTCCATGTGAATATAGCGTACGTATAATATCTCTAATTTTTTGTTCATCTGATATTGGTGCTTTGTTTGTCGATAATCTATAATCTAAGTAATGTATATTTTTTTTCTTAATACTACTTTTTTCATGTAGTATAATTGTTTTTGCATCTCCGTTCATGATGTTCAATTTTTGACCACTTAATTTATTAGTTCTGTCAATTGTTATTCTAATTGGATTTTTTCCAACAAAATGTCTTGTGGTTAATTTTGGATTATCGCATAGTACTGTGTTTGTTCCAACCATTATAGCATCTATTTCAGATCTCCATTTATGTGTTAATTTAACACTCTCAGCATTACTTATTTTAGTAATACCTTTAGAGTCATTATTTATGAAACCATCTTGAGATTCTGCCCATTTTAAAATTATAAATGGTCTATTAAATTTGTGATTAATAAAATATGTTTGATTTATTTTCTCACATTCCTTTTTCATTATTCCAACAATGACATTTGTGTGTTTTTTAAGTTTTTTTGCACTTTTACCACTTACTTTAGCAAATGGGTCAAGTGTACCGATAACTACTTCTTTAATTTTATGTTTTATTATCAAATCAACACATGGAGGCGTTTTTCCATAATGTGCACATGGTTCAAGATTGACATATAGTGTAGACTCTTTTAATATTTTTTTATAATCACTAGGGTGACTTTTTTTTAATAGTTCTATTGCATTTTTTTCAGCATGATTTCCTCCGTATTTTTCATGATAACCATTCGATATAATAGTGTCATTATGTACAATTACACACCCAACCAAAGGATTAGTTTTTGTTTTATTTAAACCTAAAAGAGCTAGGTCTAAACATTTTTTCATAAATTTTTCATGTATTTTCACATTTCAAAAATAATCTAAATTCTTATATATCTAATTATGTTTTTTGTTAGTGATGTAAAGAAAAATTTTGAAGAAAAATTAAATAATAATTTTTCCACTAGTGAGATTAATTCAATTTGGAAGACTTGGGTTATTAAAGAAGTGTTTCAAAAATCTCTTATTAATTATTATTTAGATGGTAATTTTTCTATTTCGATGTTGCATCATAATAAAATCAATTCTCTCATTACACATTTATTATCTAATAAGCCTATTCAGTATTTTTTTGGATACACTTATTTTAAGGACTTAAAAATAAAAGTCAATAAAAGTGTTTTGATACCTAGGCCAGAAACCGAACAACTCGTTGATATTGTATTAAATAAATTAAACAAATCAAGTTTAAAAAATATTATTCTTGATATTGGTACGGGGTCAGGCTGTATTTCTATAGCGTTAAAAAAACACATAGCTAATCCAATTATTGCTATTGATGTATCAAGTGAATCAATGAGTCAGGCGATGTTAAATGGTCAAATTCATAATGTAAAAATAGACTTTAAAGTTTTAGATATGCTTATTGTGAAAAATCATCAATTATTACCAAAAGTGGACTATATAGTAAGTAATCCACCTTATGTTACTCCTTTAGAAGTTTCAAAGTATTCTGTTGTTCATGAGGAGCCTCATCATGCTATTTTTGTTCCTGATAATAATCCATTAATTTTTTATGATTTTATTTTAAAATTTGCTTCTACTAATCTTAATATTGCTGGAAAAATATTTTTTGAAATAAACCCAAAATTTATTTCAAAACTCATAAATATGATTAAACAATATGGTTATAATAATATTGAAATTCATGAAGATTTTTTTGAAAAAAAAAGATTTATAGTTGTATCTTCTTAAAATATGTCTACTCAATCTATTAAACAAAAAATTGAACAACTACAAGATTTATTAAATCATCATAATTACCTTTATTATGTTCTAGATAATCCTACAATTAGTGATTTTGAATTTGACTCTTTAATGCAAGAGTTGATAGATTTAGAAAAGAAGTATCCAGAATTTTCCACTAAATCATCTCCAACTAAGAGAGTTGGAGGTGGGCTTTTAAAGGGTTTTATTACAGTTAAGCATAATTACCCTATGTTATCCTTAGGAAACACGTATTCTCAATCTGATTTAGAGGATTTTGATAATAGAATTAAAAAACATATTGCAACTGTTTCAATAGATTATACTTGTGAATTAAAGTATGATGGTGTTGCAATTACTCTCATTTATAAACATGGTATTTTTGAACAAGCTATTACTAGAGGTGATGGTGTCTTTGGAGATGATGTTACTGAAAATATTAAAACGATTAAATCTGTCCCTCTAAAGTTATTTGGAGATTTTCCTGATTTTTTAGAAATAAGAGGCGAGGTGTTTGTTGATAAGAAAACATTTATAACTATTAATAACAATAGACAAGAAAAGAAACTGATGCTTACTAAATCTTACAATGCTACACTTAATTCAGTGGACACTGCTAGTGTAGATTTTCAAAAATTGGAAAAAAAATTTTTAGCAGAAAGTAAAAAATTAGAAACTTACTCTAATGCCAGAAATTTTGCTTCTGGAAGTTTAAAATTATTAGATAGTTCAAAGGTAGCTAAAAGGAACTTGAGTTGTATATTTTATTCTGTACATAGTGATGAATTACCTTATGATTATCATTTCGATAATTTAATGAAAGCTAAAAAATGGGGCTTTAATATTCCCGACAATATTGAAGTGCATAGTGATATTATTGGGATAATGAATTTTATTAAAAAATATGAGTTAAAACGAGATGAATTGCCATTTGAAATAGATGGTGTTGTTGTTAAGGTTAATAATTTAATCAGTCAAGAAACATTAGGTCATACAGCCAAATCACCAAGATGGGCAATCTCTTATAAATTTCAATCACCTCAAGTAGAGACTGTTCTCAATAGTGTTACATATCAAATTGGACGAACTGGTGCTATTACACCTGTTGCTGAGTTAAAGCCTGTAGATTTAGCTGGAAGTATAATTAAAAGAGCAAGTTTACATAATGAAGATTTTATTAAAAAATTAGATTTAAAGACAGGTGATTGTGTGATTATTGAAAAGGGTGGAGATGTTATACCCAAGGTGGTGTCTGTCAACTTAAACAAGAGACATTTATTATGTGAGCCTATTAGTTTTCTATCTAATTGTCCATCTTGTGGCTCTTTATTAGTACGAGTATCAAAAGAGGCTAATTATTACTGTGTAAACACTCTAAATTGTATTCCTCAAAAAATTGGACAAGTTGAACATTTTATTAGNAGGGATGCGATGAATATACACACATTGGGAATTAAGACAATTGAATTATTGTTTCAAGAATCTCTCATTCACAACATTGCTGATCTATATGATTTAAGAACTGATCAATTAATCAACCTTCAAGGTTTTGGAGGAAAATCTAAATCATCCAAAAAAGCTCAAAACATTATAGATAGTATTCAGGTTTCTAAAGATAAAAGTTTTGAAAAAGTTTTATATGGTTTAGGTATTAGATATGTTGGAAAAACTGTTTCTAAAAAAATAGTAAAACATTTCAACTCTATTTCAAACTTAATGACTGCTTCGATAAATGAATTATTACAAATTGATGAAGTTGGTGAAAAAATTGCATATAGCGTATTTAATTATTTTCAGCAAGAGGATAATTTAACATTGATTAAAAGATTAATAAATGCAGGTTTAACGTTTCATGTTCTTTATGGTAAAAGTGAATCAAATAAGTTGGCAGGCTTATCATTTGTTATTTCTGGCACTTTTTCTATTTCTAGAGAAGAATTGAGAAATCTTATCGAGAAAAATGGTGGTAAAAACACATCTTCTTTGTCAAGAAAAACAAATTATTTAATTGCTGGCAATAATTTTGGTAATAAAAAAAAGACAACAGCAGATAGTCTTACNATTGAGATAATATCAGAGTCAGGGTTTAAAAAAATGTTAGAATAAGTTTATAAGTATTATTTTAGATAAATGTTAGATCAAATAAAATTAAAAATCAGACATTATTTTCTTAAGAAAGAACTGTCTAAGGTTTCAAAAAAAAATAAATTAATTAGGCTGTCAAATGCTAAAAAAATAGGTATTTTATTTGATGCGAAAAGCTCAAAGTCTATACAAGAAATCAAATTTTTATTAAAATATTTTTTAAATCGAAATATTGAGGTGAATATCTTAGGTTTTGTTAATAGTAGTAAAAAGGATAATGTGCATATAGCAACTATTCATATGAATTATTTTAACTTAAATGATGTGAATATCTTTGGTTTACCTAACTCTAATAAAACCAATTTATTTATGCAGAAGAAATATGATATATTAATAAATTTATCTTTAACTAATAGTTTTGAAACGAAATATATAGCATTATTATCAGCTGCTAAATATAAAGTTGGTATTTGTGAAAATAATAATCTATTCTATTATGATTTAATGTTTAAATTAAAAATTCAATCTTTGAATTATTTTATAGAGCATTTAATACATTATTTAGAATTAATTGATAATAATAATGAGAAATAATAATTTGGTTGGCACTGGTGTCGCATTAATTACACCTTTTAATGAAGATTTTTCAATTGANTTTGATTCACTAGGTAATTTAATTAATCATTTAATTAAGAATAGTATAGATTATTTTGTTGTTATGGGTACCACAGGTGAATCAGCTACATTATCTTTAGCTGAACAAGATGAAGTACTTGATTATGTAAAAAAAACAGTTAACAAGAGGGTCCCTTTAGTTTTGGGGGTTGGTGGTAATAATACTCAGCAAGTACTAAACAGAATTAATAGTATCGATTTTTCACATATTGAAGCCATTTTGTCTGTTTGTCCATATTATAATAAACCCTCTCAACAAGGCGTGTTTCATCATTATGCTGCAATTGCAGAAAAATCACCAGTAGATATAATATTATATAATGTCCCTTCAAGGACATCATTAAATATTGATACTGAAACTGTTAGTTCGCTTGCTCAAAAGTATCCTAATATTATTGGTATTAAAGANGCATCAGGCGATATATCCCAATGTATGGAGTTGATCAGTAAATCTCCTGATGATTTTATGATTATCTCAGGTGATGATAAGATGACTTTTCCTATTATNTCATTAGGTGGGGTAGGAGTTATCTCTGTGCAAGCCATGGCTTTTCCATCTCTATTTAGTGATATGGTNAATTCGAGCCTTAATAAGGATATCGATGCCGCAAAACAACATCATTATAATTTATTAAAAAGTGTTGATTTGTTTTATGTTGATGGGAATCCACCTGGCATTAAAGAGGCTTTATGTTTTCTTAACATATGTAATTCTAATCAAGTAAGATTACCTTTAGTTAGAATGAGTAGAAATAATGCAAAGATTTTGAATGTCTTAATTCAAGAAACAATAAATAATAAATAATGTTTTTTTTCGTTATATCATTTGATGAAATTGCTATTATTTAATAGATTTGAAGTCGTATTTTAAACATCTACATAAAATTTAATAAAATTTAATAAAAATGATAACAAAAGATATAGAATTAATAGATCAAAAAATCTCTAAAGAAAGTGCGTTTATTGATGATCTATTTCTTGAGATTAATAAAACTATTATTGGTCAGCAGCATATGATAGAGAGATTATTAATTGGCTTATTAGGTTCAGGACATATCTTGTTGGAAGGCGTTCCTGGTTTAGCCAAAACACTAGCAATTAACACTTTAGCAAGTGCTATTAAGGGTAAGTTTAATAGAATTCAATTTACGCCCGACTTATTGCCTTCTGATGTCATAGGAACATTAGTCTATAATGTTAAGGCTGGAGATTTTAGTATAAAAAAAGGACCCATTTTTGCTAATTTTATTTTAGCTGATGAAATTAATAGATCTCCAGCAAAAGTTCAAAGTGCTTTACTAGAAGCTATGCAAGAGAAGCAGGTTACAATAGGTGATGAAACTTATTTGTTGGATGACCCTTTTTTAGTTTTAGCGACACAAAATCCAGTTGAGCAAGAGGGAACATACCCATTACCAGAAGCTCAAACAGATCGATTTATGTTAAAAACACTTATTGACTATCCAAAAAAAGAAGAAGAAAAATTAATTATTAGAAATAATTTAACTAATAAAAAGCCAGTTGTTAAACCTGTTGTTTCTATTAAAAAAATTCTTGATTCTAGAAAATTGATTCATGAAATTTATATGGATCAAAAAATTGAAAATTATATTATTGATATTATTTTTTCAACTAGAAATCCGGAAGAATATAAGTTAAAAGACTTATCTAATTTAATTAGTTTTGGCTCTTCTCCTAGAGGTAGTATAAATTTAGCAAAAGCGGCTAAGGTTTATGCTTTTATTAAGAGAAGGGGGTATGTTATCCCAGAAGATGTTAGGGCAGTTTGTCATGATGTTTTGAGACATAGAATTGGATTGTCGTATGAAGCTGAAGCTGAAAATATAAGCACCGAAGAAGTTATTGATAGAATTTTAAATACAATTGAAGTCCCATAAATGGAAACATCGGATCTATTAAAAAAAGTTCGAAAAATAGAAATTAAAACCAAAAGATTAACTAATAATCTTTTTACAGGTCAATATCATAGTGCATTCAAGGGTAAAGGGATGTTGTTTAGTGAAGTTAGAAAATATGTTCCTGGAGATGATGTTCGAGATATTGATTGGAATGTAACTGCAAAATTATCGGAACCTTATATTAAAGTTTTTGAAGAAGAAAGAGAGTTGACCATGATGTTAATGGTTGATTTATCTGGTTCAGAATTTTTTGGAACTTCATCAATGCTGAAACGAGATGTGATTACAGAAATATGTGCAGTTTTATCTTTTTCTGCTATGCAGAACAATGATAAGGTAGGTGTGTTGTTTTTTACAGATCAAATTGAGTTATTTATTCCACCTAAAAAGGGAAAAAAACATGTTTTAAGAATTATTAGAGAATTAATCAATTTTCAACCTAAAAGCAAAAAAACAGATATTTCTCAAGCTTGTCAGTATTTGAATAATATCGTCAAAAAAAAGTCAATTGTGTTTATTCTTTCAGACTTTATTGATGATGATTTCTCTAATTCAGTGAGCTTAGTCGCTAAAAAACATGATTTAACAGGTATTCGTATTTTTGATCAATTTGAGGAGAATATGTTCCCTATGGGTTTAAGTTTATTTTTTGATGCAGAAACGCAATCTCATCAATGGATTGATACATCTGACAAGATGGTGCGTAAAAATATTAAGGATTCATATCAAAAAAGATTAAATTATTTTCGTTCATCGTTTTTAAAAAACGGTGCTTCGATTGTAGATATTTCTACGAATGATTCGTATGTTATTAAATTATTAGAGTTGTTTAAAAATAAATGAGAANTTTATATTTATANATATCATTAATTTCATNTTCTCTCTTTNCNCAAAATNTTGTTTTAGACATTGATACTAATGCATTNCGAATAGGNGAGCAGTTCAATTTAAATTTAAAGGTTTATGGATTAGAAAAAGATAGTATTATATGGCCTAANATNGACAGTGTATTTCAGGAATTTGAATTACTTGACCATTCATCTCCATTNCTTTCTTTAGANCCTGANACATATGTATCTAAAAATTATCTTTTAACATCTTTTGATACAGGTAAATTTTCTATTCCTAGTTTGTCGATTACAACTCTTTTCGATGACAGTTTGTTTACTGATTCATTAAATGTTTATTTTTTGGCTACTCCNATAGATACAACAAATCAATTTTTTGANATTAANCCACCTAAAAAAATACCNTTTTTAACAAGAGAATTANNGACNTATTTTCTATATGTATTACTCTTGCTATTTTTGGTGGGTGGTATATTTTTCTTAATTAGATATTTTACTAAAAAAGAAATTGTGCAAGTTGTTGATTTAAAACCATCTATTCCAATAGATATTTATTTTCTGAATAAATTAAATGATTTAGACAAAAAACAATATTTAAAATCAGAAAAATATAAAGATTTTTATACTGAATTATCAGAAATATTTAGAGGTTACTTAGAAATGAGGTTCGATATCCCAGCACTCGAGTCTAGNACNTATGAATTNAAAGGGTTATTNTCTGATTTAAAAATTCAAGATAAATGGTTNAATAATTTTTTTAGAAATAATGATATTGTCAAATTCGCAAAAGGTGTTCCNTCTGATGAAGATAGNNTGCTGTTTTTAGAAAGTGTTAAAGTTTTTATTCAAANTTTTGGAGTNTNAGATGTAANTGNTGATACTGATAATGTAGATAAAGAAAAGTAAAATATGAGTTTTTTAAATCCTATTTTTTTCTGGTTGTTATGTTTNNTGCCTCTATTATTGTTGTTTTATTTTTTTAAAAACAAATCACGTTCTTCAAGTATTAAATTCTCTTTCCCTAAACATAAATCATACGGTTTAAAGGCTACATTATATCCTATTTTATTTTTATTCCGTATTCTAGCACTTGTTTTTATTATTATTGCTTTAGCTAGGCCTCAGTCAACAGAAGTTAGTGAAGACACTTTAACAAAAGAAGGGGTTGATATTATGATTGCTATGGATATCTCTAGTAGTATGTTAGCTGAAGATTTTCACCCAAATAGGTTAGAGGCTGCTAAAGAATTAGCAATTGAATTTATAGAGAGACGAAAAAATGACAGAATAGGATTAGTCACATATTCTGCGGTAAGCTTCACACAATGTCCATTAACAACAGATCATGATGTTTTAATTAATATGATGAAAAAAGTGAAGACAGGCCTCTTAACTGATGGTACTGCTATAGGGGTAGGTATTGCAAATTGTGTGAATAGATTAAAGGATAGTAAGGCCGAGAGTAAAATTATTATTTTATTGACTGACGGAGAAAATAACAGTGGTGTCATTGACCCTATTAGTGCTGCTAATATGGCCAGGGAGTTTAATATTAAGACTTACACAATAGGAGTGGGGTCATATGGTACAGCGCCTTATCCGGGAGGTTATACTGTGCGATCGAGTATTGATGATGATATGTTAACTTTAGTTGCTGACACTACTGGTGGTGTTTATTTTCGAGCTGATAAGAAAAGTGAGTTAGCTAGGGTTTATCAAGAAATAGAATTATTAGAAAAAACAGAAATAGAGGAGATTAAGTTTTATAATGTTACTGAGAAGTATTTTATATTTTGCTTATTAGCATTTTTATTCTTTATGGTAGAAATAATACTGGATTACACTATTTTTAGAAGAATTGTATAATGGATTTTGCAAGACCTGAATTATTGAACCTTTTTTTTATACTACTTGTCGTAATACTTGTATTTTACATTTATTACACTTGGCAGAAAGAAATTTTAGACACAAAATTTAATCAAAAAACTTTTCAAAAAATCAATCCTCATTATAGTGTGTTTTTAAAGGGGATTCATTTTTTATTTAGAATATTAACTCTTTTTTTCTTAATTATATCCTTAGCGGGCCCTCGTATTGGAACAAAAATTAAAACAGTTAATAGAGAAGGTGTTGACATTGTTTTTGCTTTAGATGTATCTAAAAGTATGTTGGTTGAAGATGTCGCTCCTAATAGATTGTTAAAAAGTTTGCAAATTGTATCTAAAACTATAGATGGTTTAGTGTCTGATAGAGTAGGTATGATAGTCTATGCTGGTGAAGCATATCCACTTATGCCATTATCTTTCGACTATTCAATGGCTAAATTACTACTTAAAACAATAGATACAGATATTGTTCAAACGCAAGGTACCGATGTTTCAAGTGCTCTTTCATTATCTAATTCTTTTTTTGATAATAAAGAACGTAGTCGAATTATATTTATCATTTCTGATGGAGAGGATCATCAAGGAGATTATGACGATGCAATAAAAAATATATCTAATAATAATACTATTGTTTGCGCTATTAATATCGGTAGTGATTCAGGAGGTCCAATACCTGTAAAAAAAGGAAACTCCATTAACTATAAAAAAGATAAAAGTGGAGAAGTTGTTATTTCTAAATCAGATATAAAAACACTTAAATTGATTGCTTCGTCTTGCAATGGGTCTTTTATGAAAACCCAAAATACAAATGATGCAATAGAGTTCATTTTTAATAATATGGCGTCTTTGGATAAAAGCTCCGAAGAAGAAGAACTATACTCGGATTATGAAGATCAATTTCAATGGTTTTTGGGTATAGCATTATTCTTTCTCATTATTGATTTGATATTAACTGAAAAGAAAACTAATTTTATTCGGCAAATAATTAAAAAATGACGAAGTCTATATTATTATTAAATTTTTGTTTGTTAATTAATATTGCTTTTGCGCAAAATGAAAGAAGTATTGCAAGAAGTGGTAATAAAAATTACAATAATGGTCTTTTTTCAGAATCAGAAGTTGATTATAGGAAATCTATATCTAAAGACAAGTCATTTGAAGAAGCTCAATTTAACCTTTCTGATGCGTTATTTAAGCAAGAAAGATATGATGAGTCTATCAATACGTTAAATAGTTTAATTTCTAAAACTAAGGATTCGTCAATTAAGGCAGATTCATATTATAATCTAGGTAATAATTTTTTACAACAACAAAAAATAGAAGAAGCGGTGGAAGCTTATAAAAATTGTTTAAGAATTAATCCATCAGATGAAGAGGCTAGATATAATTTGTCTAAAGCTATGTCCATTTTAGACAATCAACAACAAGAAAAAAACAATCAAGATAGTGAAAGTGATCAAGAAAAGAATGATCAACAAGAGAGTCAAGATTCTGGAGAAACGGATAGCCCAGAAGATGAGGAAGATAAAAAAGATAGTGATTCTCAAAATCAAAATAATAACTCAGAATCAACCGATAATAATGAGCAACAAACGGAAAGTAATTCAGAGCAGTTGAGTGGTGAAGATTTGTCCAAACAAGAAATGGAAAGAATTTTAGATGCATTAGAAAGGGAGGAGCAAAAAGTTCAAGAAGATGTAAAGAAAATGAAAGCAAAGAGTAGTAACAAAAAAGTAGAAAAAGATTGGTAACAATGAGGCAATATATTTTCAGTGTATTATTCTTTTTGACACACATTGTTTTGTCACAAAACTTTGAAGTAAATGTTAGTCAAAAAAAGATTGGTTTACATGAAACTTTTGAAATCTCTTTTACGTTAAATGGTAGTGGTAAAAGCTTCTCACCACCGCCATTTTCTAATTTTCAAATTGTAAGAGGACCTAATAAGTCTAGTAGCACTTCGATTATTAATGGTAGTCTTACTCAAGAACTTACATATACCTATGTTTTAAAACCTAAAAAAATAGGGGTGTTTACTATTTTACCAGCGACTATTAAATATAAAGGGAATGTTATTGGCACCAAACCAACAACTATTCAGGTTCAAAAAGGCTCGACTCCTAAAAAATCTAATAGTCCTTATGATATAGTTTCGAGAAAAATTCATTTAAATGTCACTAGTAATAAGAGTGTTTGTTATGTTGGAGAGCCTGTTGTACTGACTTATGTTTTATATTTTAATTTAAACATAGGTAGTTTATCTCCTAATTCAATCAAGTATACCAATTTTTGGGCTAACGAAATAGATGCGAATAATGACACGAAAAAACAAACATTTAAAGGAGAAAGCTATAATGCTGCAATTATTAAACAAGTGGTCTTAACTCCTCAGTTATCAGGCATTCAAACTGTTGAGCCACTTAGCATCAATTTAGTTGCTAGTGTTCCAACTGGTCGACGGGATTTTTTTAATATGATTACAAGTCAAAATATTGATTATACGGTTGTTGCTAACAATTTATCAATCACTGTTTTAGATCTTCCAAAAGAGGGTAGGCCTGATAATTTTTCTGGAGCTATCGGTGATTTTGATTTATCAGTTAATCTGGATCGAGACTCAATTGATATAAATGAATCTGTCACGTTTACTGTTAAAATTAAAGGAAAAGGTAATCTCAATTTAATAAACTCACCAAAGGTAAATTTTGACAAACAACTAGAGGTTTTTGAACCAAAAAATGCTGACAAAATTAAAATTAATCAAACAGGAATTCAAGGATATAAAAAAGAAGAATACTTAATTGTTCCGCGTCATAAAGGTGTATATAATTTGCAGCCTGTGAAATTTAATTTTTTTAACCCAAAAACTAAAAGGTATGTCTCTGTTTTATCTCAAGATATGAAGATAAAAGTTGGTGGTGATCAGCAAGCTACTGATTCTTACACATTACAAACTATCAACAAGGAACAGGTAGATTTACTTAATGAGGATATTAAATTTATAAAAACTACTTACAGTGGAGTGTCTGTGAAAAGTAATTTTAATAATTCTATATTCTTTTATCTCCTTATTTTTATTGCTATTTTAATTGTGATTCTTGTTTTTTTAAATCAAAATAAATTTATCGATTTTAATATATTGTTTGATAAAACGATTCTCAACGAAAGTGTAGAAAAGCTTCAAGAAACACAATCTTTACTCAAGCAAAAAAAATATCAAGAATTTCAATCTTCTATATTGAACGTTTTGTTTTTATATGTTTCTAAAAAATTCTCTATCAATAAAGCAAATTTAAGTGTTGGAACTATAGAAAATGAATTAATTAAAAACGAGGTTCCTGAAAATTTAATTTCAGATTATTTGGATTTGATTAAATATCTTGAGAGATGCAAGTATTCTTCTTATGATGGTGATAAGATAAATAAGGATTTATATGCTAGGGCTTTAGATTTGATTAATAAAATAGATGTTAAAAAATGAAAAA
>PAVX01000031.1 GCA_002713285.1 Flavobacteriales bacterium | reverse complement strand
AATGATCTCTTTAATAGGTTTGAATTCTGTTAAAGTACCTGGTATGACAGTAAACAGATATTGTTCATCTGGATTAGAGACAATTGCGATTGGAACAGCAAAAATTAAATCTAATATGGCAGAATGTATATTAGCGGGGGGGGTTGAAACCATGTCTACAATACCTATGGGAGGATGGAGAATAGTTCCTAATTATAAAGTTGCTCACACTCATCCGGATTGGTATTGGGGTATGGGTACAACGGCAGAAGCAATTGTTGAAAAATATAAAATCAGCAGAACTGATCAAGATGAGTTTGCTTATAATTCTCATATGAAAGCTATTCATGCAATAAATAATAATTTATTTAATGATGATATTATACCTATTGAAGTAACTAAAACTTTTATAGACACTGATGAAAAAATAAAAGAAACCACATATAATTTCATGATCGACGAAGGACCTAGGAAAGACACTACAATTGAAAAACTAGCAAAACTCAAACCTGTATTTGCACAAGGAGGCACCGTCACTGCAGGAAATTCTTCACAAACATCAAATGGTGCTGCATTTGTTATGTTGATGTCTGAAAAAATGGTGAATAATTTAAATCTTCAACCAATAGCAAAATTGAAAAGCTATGCAGTGTGTGGAGTAGAACCAAAACATATGGGAATTGGTCCTGTAGATGCAATCCCTTTAGCATTAAAACAAGCAAATATGTCTATCAATGATATTGAATTAATTGAATTAAATGAAGCTTTTGCGTGTCAATCTTTAGCAGTAATTAGAGAAGCTAATTTAAATCCAAATATCATCAATGTAAATGGTGGTGCTATTGCATTGGGGCATCCATTAGGCTGTACAGGTGCAAAATTAACTGTTCAATTATTGAACGAAATGAGAAGAAGGCATAAAAAATATGGAATGGTGACAATGTGTGTAGGAACTGGACAAGGAGCTGCAGGTATTTTTGAATTATTAAATTAAATACTCATATGATGGAAGAAAAAATAGGAGGATCCTTTTTAATAGAGGAGACTAATTATCAAAATATATTTATAATAGAGGATTTTGATGAAACATCTAAACAGATGATAGATGCCACAAGAGAATTTGTCGAAAAAGAAATTTACCCAAATATTAGAGAATTAGAAAATCATAATTATGATTTAGTAAAAAATATTATGAAAAAAGCGGGTGAATTAGGATTACTTGGATTAAATATACCAGAAGAATATGGTGGATTTGGTATGGGATTTAATTTATCGATGTTCATATGTGGAGAAATAAGTGCATACTCCGGATCTGTAGCAACAGCATATGGAGCACATACTGGAATAGGAACATATCCCATTTTATATTATGGTACAGAAGAGGTTAAGCAAAAATTTTTACCTAAGATTGCATCAGGAGAGTGGATTTCATGTTATAATTTAACAGAACCTAATGCAGGTTCCGATGCTAATTCAGGCACAACAAAAGCAGTCCTATCTGAAGACAAGAAAAACTATGAAATAACAGGGCAAAAAATCTGGATTAGCAATGCAGGATTTGCAGAAGTTTTTATTTTATTTGCTAGAATTGAAGATGATAAAAATATTACTGGATTTGTATTAGATAAATCAACCTCTAACGGAATTACACTAGGTGATGAGGAAAAGAAATTAGGGCTACATTCTTCTTCTACTCGACAAGTTTTTTATGATAAAACAATCATTCCTATTACTCAAATGCTGGGAGCTAGGAATGAGGGGTTTAAAATCGCTATGAATGCATTAAATGTAGGTCGAATTAAATTATGTGCTGCTACTACAAGCGCTGCAGAAAAGGTTTTGAATATATCAATTCAATATGCATCAGAAAGAAAGCAGTTCAAAAGTGCTATTATTAATTACGGAGCTATCAAAGAGAAATTAGCAAATATGGCTACTAAAATATATTGCTCAAATGCAGCACTTTACAGGGCTGGNAATGATATTGAAATTAAAATTCAACAACTTATTTCAAAAGGCACTAATAAGACAGATGCTAAATTACAATCATTATTAAGCTATGCTGTAGAATGTGCAATTATGAAAATCAATGGATCTGAAGTTATCAAATTTGTTTCCGATGAAGCTATCCAAATACATGGTGGNATGGGCTATTCAGCTGACACATTAGTTGAGCCTGCATACAGAGACGCGAGAATATCAAGAATATATGAGGGTACAAATGAAATTAATAGAATGCTGGTTGTAGAAATGATGCTTAAAAAAGCAATAAAAAAAGAACTAAATATATTTCGTGAAATCAAAAAACTGCAAACAGAATTACCNCTAATCTTAATAGGTGTTAATCAAAATACTCCTCAATCAAAATTGAACAAGGAAAAAAGCACTATATGTAAATTAAAAAAGCTTTCGTTGTTAATGCTTGGAATATCTGTGTCAAGATATAAAGCAAAACTGGTTAAAGAACAAGAACTACTTATGCGAATAGCTGATTTAATTATAGAAACTTACATATGTGAATCAGCACTACTAAAAACTGAGAAGATGATAAAGAAAAAAGGAATTGACAAATGCAAAACAGAAATTCATATGACCAGAAATCATATTCAGTCTTCTCTTAATATTGCTAGAGCTTCTGCTGAAGAAATCATTATGTCTACTACGAGTGGTGTAAAAAATCGTCTATTAAAATCTATTGCTAAAAAATTAACATATCCTTTAAATATAGATATAAAAGAAACAAGAAGAAGTATTGCAGAAGTATTGCAACAAGAAAAAAAATATCCTTTTTCTATTTAAATTAAATTTAATGGATTTCCTCAATAACGAAATATTAAATTATTCTAAAAAATTCACATCCGAACCAAATAAAATACTAAAAGAGCTCGCAAGAGAAACAGAATATAAAGTGTTAATGCCACGAATGATGTCCAGTCATTTGATGGGGTCATTTTTACAATTTATAAGTAGTATGATGAAGCCAAAGTATGTGTTGGAAGTAGGTACTTACACTGGCTATTCTGCCATCTGTTTAGCTCAAGGCTTACAAAAAGATGGACAACTACATACAATTGAAATTAATCCTGAGTTAGAGAATTTCTCTGCCAAATATTTTAAAAAATTAAAACTTGAAAAAAAAATTACGCAACACATTGGAGATGGATTAGACATAATACCTAAATTAAATTATGAATTTGATATAATTTTTATTGATGCTGATAAAAAAAATTACTGTCAATATTATGAACTTGGGATTAAGAAATTGAAGAAAGGTGGTGTGATTTTAATTGATAATGTGCTATGGAGTGGGAAAGTTTTAACAAATCCGAAAAAAAATGATCTTGAAACACAAGAGATTCAAAAATTAAATATAAAAATTATGAATGATGATAAAGTGAAAAATATGATTTTACCTTTAAGAGATGGACTGATGATTTGTCAGCTTTTATAGCTTCTTTACTAAAAAATATATAACAGAAAAACATAAACTAATATTAAATATAATATTGAAAAAAGCATAGTAAAAATATCCTGTCTTTACTAAGTGAACTGTTTCATAGCTAAATGTAGAAAATGTACTTAATCCACCACAAACACCAATAATAAAAAACAACCTTAAATTATCATGCAGATTAAATTTTTGTGAAAAAAATACAAAAAGAGCTAACATTAAACAACTAACAATATTGGATAATAAAGTTGCTAAAGGCAAGCTTACACTCGTAAGTAGTACGGAAATAAAATAACGAATTAAAGTTCCTAATCCACCACCAATAAAAATATATAAGAATTGCATGATATAATTATTTTTTCAATATATACTGATGTAACTTGAAGATAATGATAGCTATGAAGGCGCCAAAAAAAGCGCCAAATATCACATCAAGAGGATAATGTTTTGCTAAATAAATTCTACTATACGCAACAAGAAACACCCAACCAAACAAGATAAATTTGTGCATGTTGTTGACAATATTAAGGGAGTATATTAAAAACACAACCATAGCAGTTGCATTCGCCGCATGTCCTGATATAAAACCATAATGTCCGCCACAATCTACTAAAAGTGGGCGAATTTGATTTAACATATCTGATTCCCAACATGGCCTTAACCTCATGAAAATATTTTTAAATAATTGAACATGTAAAAAATCTGTTACTCCAACACATAAAATGAAGAATAAAATAAAATAAATCCATTGTTTGATTTTTATTCTGCGCGAATAAAAGAGGATAAAACATATTATAATACAAAACATGGTAATTTTATTAGAAATCAATAACCAAAAAGAATCCCATGTTTCCGATCCTAAATTATTTAAAAAAATAAATAATTGCTTATCAAGATTGATTATCGCTTTAATCATTTTTGTTTATTAATAAGGTCCAAATAGAATCTTTTAACTTATCTAAACCATGATTACTAACAGAAGAAATAAATATATGATCAATACTGATCATTTGTGATATTTCTTCTTCTAATTCAGCATCAATCATATCTGATTTGGTTAATACTAGCAACTTATCTTTATCCAACAAATCAGGATTATATTTTTGCAATTCTAATAATAAGGTTGCGTATTCTTTCATGATATCATCACTATCTACCGCAACTAAAAACAATAAGCATGTGTTACGCTCTATATGCCTTAAAAACCTATGACCTAAGCCTCTGCCTTCACTAGCGCCATCTATAATTCCAGGAATATCTGCCATTATAAAAGATTGTGAACCCCGATAATCCACTATACCTAAATTAGGCACTAAAGTTGTGAATTCATAATCTGCAATTTTTGGCTTTGCTGCACTTAATCTAGATAATAGAGTAGATTTTCCTGCATTTGGAAATCCAACTAACCCAACATCTGCTAATACTTTCAACTCTAATATGGTCGAAGCTTCAACACCATTTTTCCCAGGTTGTGCATAGCGAGGGCTCTGTCGAACAGAGTTCTTGAAATGAACATTTCCTTTACCTCCCATCCCTCCTCGTAGTAAAACAACTTCTTCTTTATCTTTGGTAATTTCAAATAAAAATTTATTTGATTCAGCATCTTTAACAATCGTGCCTAATGGCACCTCAATAAAAGCATCTTTTCCATTTGCACCAGTACTTGTGTTTTTACTCCCATCACCTCCATGACCAGCCTTAATATGTTTAGTGTATTTTAAATGAAGCAATGTCCATAAATGACTATTTCCTCTTAAAACAACATGACCTCCCCTACCTCCATCACCTCCGTCAGGCCCTCCCTTTGGCTGTATTCTAGAACGAAAAAAATGTGCAGAACCCTTACCTCCATTACCAGATTTAGAATAAATTTTCACATAATCAATGAAATTAGTTTTAGAGTTATTCATAGCATGAATGAGATAATTAATTTTTATATCTTATTAAAATTGCTTCTATATCTTTTGATATGTCTTCAATACTCTTCTGACCATTAATTGAAAAAAATGAATCTTGTAAATAATCTTCATAATATGTTTTTAATACTTCAGTTTGATTTTTATAGACTTGAATTCTATTTCTAATCACATCTTCATTTTGATCATCTTCTCGTCCACTTTCAATACCTCTATTTAATAATCTTGTGACCAATTCATTATCTGATACATCTAAAGAGATTACTAAAGATAATGACATCTTTTTCTGATCCAATAGATGTTTNAAAGCATCTGCCTGATTTAAGGTTCTAGGAAAACCATCAAAAATAAATCCTTGTGAATCTATAAATGAATCTAATTCATGAGCTAATAACTGAATTGTTAATTGGTCTGGCACATATTCCCCCTTCTTCATATAGGAACTAGCACGCATACCAAGTTCAGTCTGTTGAGAAATATTTTTTCTAAATATATCCCCTGTAGAAATATGTGTTAATTTTTCTTTTTTTACAATCAATTCTGCTTGTGTTCCCTTACCAGAACCGGGGGGGCCAAATAAAATTAAGTTTATCATAATAAGTCAATTTTGATGAATAACATTTTTATATACATGAGATAAATCTCTACCTTTTTGATTATAATCCATTCCGTATCCAACAATAAATTCATCTCCGATGGAGAATCCTACATAATTAGGGTCAATAGGATAATTATATTTACTGGGCTTAAAAAACAAAGTTACACACTCTACATTTTTAGCACCATATTTTTTTAATTCTTTTTTTAGAAAATTTAATGTCAAACCAGTATCTACAATATCTTCAATCAATAAAATATCTCTATTTTTTACTATTTCATAGGGTAAATAGTCAACAATCACATTATTTGTAGATTCTTGTCCAGAGTATGAGTGTACTTTAATGAGACTCATTGGAACTGACTCATCCATATGAGTAAATAAAGCATTAGCAAAAACAGATGCTCCATTTAAAACTACTAAACATAAAGGCCAATTATTTGGATATTTTTTTTTAATTTCTTCAGCAAGCAGTTTTATTCTTTTTAGAATTTTATTTGATGAAATCAATATCTCAAAATCTAGTCCATCTATTTTTAGATTATCCATCATTATTTCTAAAATTACAAAATAAATAAAGTAAGATTGATATAATTATTAAATACAAAATATTAAATTTGATACTGAATGAATTTTAATCTAAAAAAATAATATTATGAAACCACTTGTCAGTATTATCATGGGTAGCACATCTGATTGGCCTGTAATGAAAAAAGCTGCTGTATTTTTTGAAGAAATGGAAATACCATTTGAAGTAAATGCTTTATCAGCTCATAGAACGCCAGAAGAAGTTGAAAATTTTGCTAAAAATGCTTCTGAAAATGGTATTAAAGTGGTCATTGCAGGAGCAGGGATGGCTGCTCATTTACCTGGAGTAATTGCAGCGATGACTCCAATACCTGTAATTGGCGTACCAATTAAAGCTTCATTAGACGGATTAGACTCATTATTGGCTATTGTGCAGATGCCTCCTGGTATTCCAGTGGCTACAGTTGCAATTAATGGTGCTTTAAATGCAGGGATACTAGCTGCACAGATGTTAGCGACGAATAATGCAGAAATGTTCACGAAAACTGTTAACTATAAAGACAATTTAAAGGGTAAAATTGTTAAAGCAAATCAAGAATTACAACAAGAAAAGTTCACATATAGAACCAATTAATTTAAACCGACTTTAAATAGCTTAATAGCCAGTGCTAATAAAATTATACCAAAAACACGCCTCAGGACATTCACACCCCCTGTGCCTAATATCTTTTCTATCAAATCAGTTTTCTTTAAAACAACAAACACAAAAAGAAGGTTTAATATAATACCAATAGTGATTTCAGCATATGAAAAGTATTCTATTGCACGTAATGACAAAATTGTTGTTAAAGTTCCAGCACCTGCAATTAATGGAAATGCAATTGGCACAATAGAAGCAGCTGACTGATCGTCAGAATTAGCTTTAAAAAGCTCGATATTTAATATCATTTCGAGTGCTAAAAGGAATATCACAATTGCTCCTGCCATAGAAAATGATTGAACATCTATTCCTATTAAGTGTAATAAATTCTCTCCAATAAATAAAAAGGCCATCATTAAACAAAATGAAACAATAGTTGCTTTGACTGAATTGATATGACCTGTCTTTTGCCGGATGCTAATAATCAAAGGAATATTGCCAAGAATGTCCACCACGGCAAATAAAGTTAAAGTAATTGTTAAAATATCATTAATGTTCATTTCTTAAAATATTATTGATCAATTAAAACCCCAAATTTAGTTAAATCATTGAAAAAATTTGGATATGATTTATTTATAACTGTTGGATTGTTTATTTTTAAATTAAAGCCTAATAGAGATAAGGGCGCTAGAGACAATACTACACGATGATCCTTATGAGGGTTTATACGGATAGACTGAGAATCCAACACCATATTACTTCGCTTTAAACATACACTATCTTCTGTTTTTATTTCTAGTAAACCATTGAATTTTAACAATTCATTTTTCATCGATATAATCCTATTACTTTCTTTATGTCTTAATGTTGATAGTCCATATGCTAACAATTCAACTCCAGAACCAAAACAAGCAACTAAAATGGAAGGAAATAAATCAGGATGATCACTAAAGTTCCATTCTATTTTTGCTGGCTTTTGAAACACTTCTTGTTTTTCTAATAATAGCACATTATCATCAAAAGTTGACAATATACCAAAAAGAGAAAAAAAATCTACAATCACACTATCACCTTGCAAACTATCTCTACTTAAAAATTTAATTTTAATTTTTTGAATTTTAGAAAATAAAAATGCTAAAAATAAATACGATGCAGATGTCCAATCTGATTCAATAAAGCCTATACTCTTTGTGTAAATAGATTCAAAAACTCTAATTTGATTTTTATTAATTTTTAATTTTGCGCCACACTGTTTCATAAGTGATGTGGTCATATCAATATAAGACTTAGAATAAATATTAGAATCAAACATGATATCAATACCATTTTTAATGTATGGTGAAATTAAAAGTAAAGAGGATATGAACTGGCTGGTGGGAGAAGCATCAAAACTTACTTTTTTTCCAATTAAACTACCTGACTGTTTAATCAAAATTCTATTATTATTTTTCACAATATTACCACCTAACATATTTACAGAATTGATAAGCGAAGAAACAGGACGTTTCAAAAGAGACTCATCTCCCTCTAAGATTATACTCCGTTTTTCATAAGCAAATAAAGAAATTAAAAATCTCATAGCTGAACCTGACTGTTTAAGATTGATTATGTTTTCTTTAGAACTTAAAGCTTTTAATAAAACAAGTGTATCTTCTGAATTAGACAAGTTCTTTATTTCACAAGTCGATTTTTGTAAATAATTAATAATAATCACACGTTGACTAAGACTTTTAGAGCCAGAAAGTTCGAACTCTAAAATGCCTTTATGAAAAAAGGATTTATTAAAAAATAAATTAACGTCACCCATCACTATATATTTGATCATAAAAATCTAACGACTCCAACACCTCTAAATCTGACACTGAAACATTCACTACAGCACAACCTATCGTTTTAATTAAAGTAAATTGATACACACCATCTTTATTTTTTTTATCTAATTTCAAATACTCATTGAAAGAATATGAAAATCGCACTTTTTTATAATTTATTGGTCGAAATAATTTTGATATTTTTCTAACAATTTCATGTAATATATTTTCTGAAAATTTAAATTTTTTATAAGACAAATATGTTTCACATATCATACCTAATGCTAATGCTGAACCATGTGAAATAGATGTAGATGAATTTGACTCTTCTAAAAAACAGCTTTCAAGAGCATGTGAAATAGAATGGCCAAAATTTAATTTTCTTCGATCACTCAAGTCATAATAATCAGATTTCACAATACTTATTTTCATTTTCACACACTCTAAAATTAATTCTTTTAAATCAGATTTTTTTGTAATGATTTTATTTTTAAAATATAAATTAGAATGAGAATCTGTTGTTAAATTTTTCCAGAATCTTTCATTATAAATTAATCCATATTTTAAAACTTCTGCTAATGAAGTGTGGAAATCAAAATCATCTAAAGATTGATTATAATCTGGATAGACAACCACCGATTCTGGATTACTAAACACGCCAATTTGATTTTTATAATTATTTAAATTGACTGCCACTTTTCCACCAATGGATGCATCTATTTGTGACATAAATGTAGTGGGCACATTAATAAACTTGACTCCTCTTTTAATAATTGATGCAACAAAACCACCTAAATCACAAATAACCCCCCCTCCCAAATTTATTATTAAACTATTTTTATCAATATTTTGACACAATAAATATTTACATATTTGAGTCACTATATTCATTGATTTTAATGATTCTGAATTTGTAAACGTAGCAAATGAATCAAGTTCTACAATCACAAACTTTTTTGAAAAAACGTTATTATTTAATAAATGAGGTAAGCAATACTTTTTAGTATTTTGATCAACAAATACAAATATTTTAGTGTGTGTATTTTGTATTATAAAATCACGTAAATGAAGTAAAGCATCCTTCCCAATTACTATTAATGTGTTATGTAGTCTAAATTTATTGTTCATTTCTGATAAAGAAACTGTATTTTTAAAAGATATAAGCACTAAATTAAAACTAACAAATGATATTTAGTAATAAATACATAGAATACTCATCAAAATCTAAGACTGAATTATATAAAACACTGATTTTATTTAAAATCTTATCAAATAAAAAAATTGTTTTTTTTGGTAAGACTATACTAAACATAGCTCTCAAACTAAACTTACCAATTCTAAGCTTAATTAAAAACACTGTGTTTAAACAATTTTGTGGAGGGGAAAATATTAAAGAGTCTAAAACAAAAATAACAGAATTAGGAAAATATAATATTAAAACAATTTTAGATTATTCAATAGAAGGTAAAAATGATGAAAATAGTTTTAATAACACATATCATGAAATACTTAAAAACTTAGAAGAAGCAGCAAATAATCCACTAATACCTTTCTGTGTATTTAAAATAACAGGCTTCGGAAGAATTGAATTGCTAAAGAAAGCTAATAACAAAACTGAATTATCGCTAATCGAAAAAAAAGAATTTGAAACAATCAAAATGCGGTTAAATAACATTTGTAAAAAAGCACAAAAAAAACAAATTCCAATATTGATTGATGCTGAAGAAAGTTGGATTCAAAATACAATAGATACATTAGCAGAGAATCTAATGAAAACTTACAATAAAAATATGGTCATTGTATATAATACGATTCAATTATACAGATGGGATAAACTCAAATACATACAGCAACTACATGAAAAAGCAAAAAAAGAAAATTATAAATTGGGATTTAAATTAGTTCGTGGCGCATATATGGAAAAAGAACGCATACGAGCTAAACNAAAAAAATATATATGTCCTATACACAAAACTAAAGCTAGTTGTGACTATGATTATGACGAAGCATCTAAATATTGTATAAATAATATCGTAGATATGGCATTGTGCTTTGGAACACATAATGAGGACAGTACAGAAAGAGTGATTAAATTAATGAAAGAAAAAAATATTCTAAATAATGATAAACGAATATATTTTTCACAATTACTAGGAATGAGCGATAATATTAGCTTTTATCTAAGTAGATTTAAATATAACGTTGCTAAATATGTTCCATATGGTCCTGTAAAAGAAGTGCTACCATATTTAATAAGAAGAGCTGAGGAAAACTCAGCTATAACTGGGCAAACTAATAGAGAAATTATTAGAATACAGGAGTTAATAAAGAATCATTAGTAACAATGATCACAAAACATATTACCTGGATGAGCAGATGTATAACTAGATGGTGTTCCAAAATTGAACCAAACATCTAATAGTGTAACTGAATCGCCAAGAGTCCCAAACACTAAGTAACTATCTTCTCTAATATTTATATTATGAGAAGCAAAAGACAGGTAATATAATTTATCCGTATATCCTCGAATTTTACTTTTTTTAAAATCAATACTGCCTCTCGAAATATATTCATTTAAACTTATAGTATCTAAACCCAAACAACTCATTTTACATAAAGATTTTGGAGAAAAGGAAATGTTATTTTTTATTAAATAACTCTTAACCCTATTATTTGGTAAATAATTGAAAGTTAATTTATCTTTCCTTTGCTGCAAGGAAATAAAAATGATTGAAACACCTATAATAATACCTAAAATAAAAAACGATAATCTATTAAAAAAAGGCATCTAATAAGTTAAAATAAGTTAAAAGGTTTATGAGGAAGACTAAACCATTCCGCAATACCTTTATTTACTAACTGACCATTAATTATATATGCCCCTTGCCCAATATTAGGTTTGTTGAAAATAATATTATTAACTCCACCATACTCTCCTATATCTAACAATAAAGACGAAAATATATTACTTAAAGAAAAAGATGCTGTTCTTGCTACTCGAGATGGGATATTAGGGACACAATAATGAATAACTCCATGCTTAATAAAAGTAGGTTGCTTGTGTGATGTAACTTCAGATGTTTCAACACATCCTCCCCTATCGATACTAACATCGACAATAACAGAACCTGGCTTCATCATTTTAACCATTTCCTCCGAAACTAAACATGGTGTTCTACTATCACGAGTTCTGATAGCACCGATTAAAACATCCGTTCTGCGAATAGACTTTTCTAAAGCTTTTGGATTAATTGTATTCATGTCTACTCTTGTATGTAACTTATCTTGTATACGACGAAGTTTCGATAATGATTTGTCAAATATTTTAACAGAAGCACCTAGACCAATGGCTGATCTTGCAGCGAATTCACCCACAGTACCAGCTCCCAAAATCACCACATCAGTTGTACTAACACCTGACACTCCACCCATTAATAAACCTTTACCATTATTTAAATTACTTAAACACTCTGCAGCAATTAAAACAGAAGCATTTCCTGCAATTTCACTCATAGATCGAACCACTGGAAATATCCCATCTTCATCTTGAATATAATCATATGCAATAGCTGTAATTTTTTTATCCATTAATCGTTTAAAAAAATCTGGAGTTTGAATTTTAAGTTGTAATGCTGAAATTAAAGTTTGGTTTTTCTCCATAAAATCAATTTCTTCGGTAGTTGGAGGAGAAACTTTTAAAATAATGTCCGCTTTATATACTTCTTGTGCTGTTTTTACAATTGAAGCACCACATTCACTATACTCTTGGTCTGAAAAATTAATAACATCCCCCACTCCACTTTGAACAATAACATGATGCCCATTATTTGTTAATAAATTCACTGCATCAGGCACTAGGCCAATTCTTTTCTCTTGTAATAAAACCTCTTTAGGAATACCTATGCTTAATTTTTTATTTTCTGATTTCAACTCCAAAACTTCTTCTTGTGGTAATGTAAAAGATCCCTGAGAAAAAGATAAAAATTTGTCTTTCATAAATAACTTATTCTAATAAATATAATTCACGTTTATTGATGTCTTCAATCATCTTAATCGCAGTATAATTTGCTTTCAAAAGTGGCTCAAGTAAATTAGGCCATTCAATAAAGCAATAATTTCCTGAATTTAGATACGAATCAATCCCTATTTTTATTAATTCATCTACATTATCAACTCGATATAAATCAAAATGAAATATTGTATTTCCATCACAATTTATATATTCATTTACAAGAGAAAATGTGGGACTAGAAACACTATCAACAATCTTTAAATGATCACAAAATTGCTTTACTAAGGTAGTTTTACCAACACCCATTTCTCCATATAATGCAAAAATACGATTATCTGATAAGGTTAACAATTCTAACGCAACTGAAGATAATTTTTCTATTGAAGAAATATTGTATTTTTTGCTAATCATAACTTGGATTTTAAAGAAATAATAGGCAGAATCATCTCTTCCATAGAAATTCCTCCATGCTGATAAGTATTAATGTAGTGATGAGCATAATGGTTATAATTATTAGGATACACAAAATATTTATTAGGTCCTGCAAATATATATGATGAACTTAAATTTGTTTTTGGTAAAAATATTTTTTCAGGATCATCAATATAAAAAACATCTCTATTGTCAAATTTAATTTTTCTACCTGTTTTATACCTTAAATTAGATGATATTGTTTTTTCCCCAATCACTTTACTGGCCTCGGTTACATTGACAGTACCATGATCAGATGTTATAACAATATTCACATTTGCATCAGCCAATTGTCTTAATAGCTCGAAAAGAGGAGAATTTTTAAACCAAGTGAAAGTTAAATCACGATATGATTTTTCATCATTCGCTAACTCCTTAATCATTTTCATTTCTGTCTTTGCATGAGACAGAATATCGACAAAATTATATATAATCACATTCAAAGATTTATTTAAAAACTCATTAGTTCTTTCAAGTATTTTTTTACCATGATCAAGATTAAAAACTTTATTGAATGAAATATCTTGTGAACAATTAAAACGATTTAATTGAGCAAGTAAAAAATCTTGTTCAAATAAATTCTTACCACCCTCATCTACATCATCCAACCAATAATCAGGAAATTTGGCTTTCATTGCACTAGGAGTCATCCCGGAAAAAATAGCATTTCTAGAATATTGTGTGGCTGTAGGTAAAATACTACAATACGCACTTTCTTCTATTGTAAAATATGGCTCTAATAATGGCTGGATTATCTTCCATTGATCAAATCTTAAATTATCAATCAATAAAAAAAATGTAGGGCGATTATTAGATAATCGAGGAACAACATAATGTTTGAAAAGATTATGAGAAAATAAAATTGGCTCTACCGACGACTCTGAATTCAATAAATCACGATATTTTTTTTTAATATATTTAAAGAAATTATTATTTGCATCTTTTTTTTGACTCAATAAAATCTCTAACATATTATTTTCTTCTAAAGAATCTAATTCTAATTCCCAATAAATAATTTTCTTATATATATTAACCCAATCATTAAATGTATTTACATCATTAATCATGGATCCTATTGAAGAAAATTCACGTTGATAATCTGCATTTGTTTTATTGTTGATTAACTTAGAAAACTCTAAATTCTTCTTAATTGTTAAGAGAATCTGATTTGGATTAACTGGTTTAATTAAATAATCTGCTATTTTAGCTCCTATTGCTTCTTCCATAATTTGCTCTTGTTCACTTTTTGTAATCATAATCACAGGTGACTGTGTAATTTCCTTAAGTTGAGATAAAGTATCTAAGCCAGTTAAACCTGGCATATTCTCATCTAAAAAAATTATATCATAATTTTCATCTTTAACAAGATCAATAGCATCATATCCATTATTGATTGTTTTAACAGAGAATCCTTTCTGCTCTAAGAATAGTATATGAGATTTTAATAAATCTACCTCATCATCTATCCATAAAATACTACAAGAGTTCATTTTTATATTTTTGTTTGTTTAAATTTATGCTATAAATTCTAAATAAATGCCATATCTAAAAAATAAAATTATTAATGACCCCATATATGGCTTTGTACATATACCTTTTAATATCATATGGGATATTTTGGAACATAGTTATTTTCAACGATTACGACGAATATCCCAACTTGGACTTTCATCACTAGTGTATCCAGGAGCTAACCATAATCGATTTCATCATGCTATTGGATCGATGCACTTAATGAACAAAGCAATAAATGTTTTAAAGTTAAAAGGACATAAGATTAGTTCAAAAGAGCATGAGGCGTCTTTAATTGCAATATTATTACATGATATAGGCCATGGCCCATTTTCTCATGCACTAGAGAATAGCATTGTAAATAACTTATCTCATGAAAAAATATCAGTAATGTTTATGCAAAAATTAAATGAAGAATTTAATGGCAAATTATCTTTAGCTATTGATATTTTTACCCAAAAATATAAAAAGAGATTTTTACAACAATTAATATCAAGTCAATTAGATGTTGATCGACTTGATTATTTAAATCGGGACAGTTTTTATTCCGGAGTTAATGAAGGTATTATTAACTCAGATAGAATTATTGAAATGTTAAATATCCATAATAATGAATTAGTTGTTGATTATAAAGGAATTTACTCGATCGAAAAGTTTATTATTGCAAGGAAATTAATGTATTGGCAAGTTTATTTACATAAAACTGTCTTATCAGCAGAACATACATTGATGAATATTTTAAAAAGAGCTAAACAATTAGTTTTAGAGGATAAGAACATTTATAGCACACCTAGTTTTAAGCCATTTTTATATGAAAAACAAAAGATTAATGACCAATTATTTAAAAGAAAAAACCTCTTACATCCTTTTTCTTTAATCGATGATTATGACATTTTTAATTGCATGAAAAATTGGATACATGAAGATGATAAAGTCCTTCAAGTACTATCGGACAGCATCATCAACAGGAAGCTTTTAAAAATTGAGTCCATTAACATAGAAGACCTGGAGCATAGATTGAAAAATTTAAGAAGCCTAACAATGGAAAAATTTAAAGTCAATGACCGTGATGTTAAATACTTAGTGTTTCCTATTAGCATAAGTAATGATACTTATAATTGTAATAATTCTGAAATTAAATTTTTTAAAAAGGATAATGTTTTAATTAATTTATCAGAAATTACAACCGAATTTAATATCAATACAGAAAATTCGAAAATTATTAAACACTATATTTGTTTTCCAAAGAATTAGCATAAGCTAAACATACCTTATTAATGAAATTAACAGCAGAAGAAATATCAAAAATAATTCAAGGAGAAATTCAAGGAGATCCTAAAGTACTTGTTTCATCGTTTGGAAATATCAAGGATGCGAAAAAAGGTGCTATCACATTTTTATTAAACAAAAAGTATGAACAATATTTAAAATCAACAAATGCATCTATAATTATAACACCTAAAATAAAAATTGATACAGATAAAACAGTGATAAAAGTCAACAATCCAGTAAAAAAGTTTGCAGATATTATCAATATTCTACAACCTCCAAATATTAGGAAAAGTATAATATCTAAAAAAAGTCAAATTCATACAACTAGTAACATTGCTAAAAGAGTCTCAATAAATGATTTTTGTGTAATTGAAAAAAATGCAAAAATTNATTCGGATTGTGTGATTTTACCAAATACATTTATTGGAGAAAATGTAACCATTCAAACAAATTGCCAAATTGGTCCAAATGTAACAATTTATAAAAATTGTGTTATAGGTAAAAATTGTATTATACATGCTGGGGCTGTAATTGGTAGTGATGGTTTTGGTTTTGTTCAAAATAATGGCACCTTATCAAAAATGCCACAAACAGGGAGAGTTATTATAGGTGATGAGGTAGAAATTGGCGCTAATACAACAATAGATAGAGGGACCTTTGAAGACACTATAATTGGAAATGGAGTCAAACTTGATAATTTAATCCAAATTGGACACAATGTAATGATTGGAGATAATACTGTTATTGCGGCGCAATGTGGTGTTGCCGGATCAACTAAAATTGGTAAAAATTGTATGCTTGGAGGTCAAGTAGCAATTGCGGATCATATCAATATTGGTGATAATGTAAAAATTGCTGGAAAATCTGGAGTTATCAAAAATGTTAAGAATAACCAAGTATTACAAGGGCCTCTAGCTTTTGAAATTAAAGATTTTCAAAAATCATATATCCATTTTAAAAAATTAGATAAAATTGTTGAAGAATTAAATCAATTAAAAAAGAAGGGAAATCTTGCAAAAAACGATACAAAATAAAATCACAATAAGTGGTAAGGGGCTACACACAGGATTTCCTGTGAATATTGTTCTCTTACCAGCTGCAATTGATACTGGTATACAATTTAGAAGAATAGACTTAGCTGAAAAACCGTATGTGCGTGCATTGATTGATAATATTTATGAAACAAATAGAAGAACGGTCATTAAAGAAAATGGTGCTATTGTTGAAACTACAGAACATATATTAGCTGCTCTTTTTGCATCTTCTATTAATAACTTAATTATCGAAATAGATGGACCTGAACTACCTATTTTAGATGGTAGTTCAAAAATATTTATAGAAAAAATAGAAGAAGCTGGTATCAAAATTCAAGATCAGAAAAAACAACAATTTAACTTATTAAGTTACTTTAAGGTTGAAAATAAATCAGATAATTCGAAAATTGAATTTTATCCTCAAAAAAAATTAGAACTAGAAGTTTATATTGATTATGACTCAAAAGTTTTAAAACCACAAAAAGCAAAACTTTCAACGTTATTAAATTTTAAAAAAGATATTGCAGCTGCAAGAACATTTTGTTTTTTACATGAATTAGATCAATTGATTAATCACAATTTAATTAAAGGGGGAGATATAAATAATGGTATTGTCTTCATTGAGAAAGATGTCACAATAGAAAGTTTAGGAGAATTGAAAAAATTATTACCTAAACAAATACGAAAACTTAACAAAGGGATTTTAAATAACAAGAAATTATTATTCGAAAATGAACAAGCAAAACATAAACTGCTAGATTTATTAGGTGATATTTCGCTTGCAGGGTTTGATATAAAAGGAAAAATAGTAGCTAAGAAGCCAGGTCATACAATAAATGCACTATTTACCCAAGAATTAAAAAAACAAATCACTAAAAATCAAAACATAATGAAGAAGAAACCATTAATGGAAATTGATGATATAAAAAAAATATTACCACACAGGGAACCATTTTTATTTATTGATGAAATAAGAGAACTAAACGACAATCATGTCACTGGTGTAAAATATGTTCATAAGGATGAGTATTATTTTAAAGGTCATTTTCCTAATGCACCTGTTATGCCTGGTGTTTTACAGATTGAAGCAATGGCGCAAACAGGAGGTATTCTAGCATTGAACAGTGTTCCCGATCCAGAAAATTATTTAACATATTTTATGAAAATTGATAAAGTAAAATTTAAACAAAAAGTTGAGCCTAATTGCACCTTAATATTTAAATTGCACCTATTATCTCCTATAAGAAGAGGAATATGTCATATGCAAGCCGTAGCATATGTAAATGATGAAGTTGTCACTGAAGCAGAATTAATGGCGAAAATTGTAAAAGAAAAAAAATGAAGGAATTTATAAATATTCATAAAGATTCTCAAATAGGAAAAAATCTAAAAATTGAACCTTTTTCCTCTATTCATGAGAATGTAATTATTGGAGATAATTGTTGGATTGGATCAAATGTNACTATATATCCAGGTGCAAGAATTGGATCAAATTGTCAAATTTTCCCAGGANCAGTCATTTCTGCTATTCCTCAAGATTTGAAATTTAGNGGCGAAGAAACAACCGCTGTTNTTGGNAATAATGTAATAATAAGAGAATGTGTNACTATTAATAGAGGCACAAGCTATAACAATACAACTATAGTCGGTGATAATAGTTTTTTAATGGCATATTCACATGTAGCACATGACTGTGTGATCAAAAATAATGTAATTGTAGCAAATGGTGTTGCAATTGCAGGACACGTAGAGATAGATGAATATGCTATTATTGGAGGATTATCAGCAATTCAACAATTTAGTAAAATTGGTAAATTTAGCATGATTTCAGGTGGATCCTTAGTTAGAAAAGATGTACCACCATACATTAAAGTAGCAAAAGAACCATTAAGATTCATAGGGATTAATAAGATTGGGCTAGAAAGAAATAATTTTAATAAAATTGAAATAAATAATATATCATCGATATTTAGAATCATATTTCAAGAAGGTAATAATATATCAAAAGCGATTGAAATCATTGAAAAAAATGAAGAAACATCTAATGAAAAAAAAGAAATTCTTAAATTCATTAAAAATTCAAAAAGTGGAATAGTAAAAGGATTTTATTAATTATGGCAACTACTGCAGATTTTAAAAATGGATTATGCATAAAGCATAATGGAGATTTATGGAAAATTGAATCATTTCAACATGTAAAACCTGGAAAAGGACCAGCGTTTGTAAGAACAAAAATAAGAAACCTAAATACATCGAGAGTTCTTGAAAACACATTTACTGCTGGAGTTAAGATTGAAGTTGTTAGAATTGAAAATAGAGCATATCAATTTTTATATCAGGAAGGTAATAGNACATATCATTTTATGAACCAAAAAAATTATGAGCAAATTGCACTACAAAAGGATTTAATCAATGCACCTAAATATTTAAAAGAAGGTAGTATAGTAGATATTATGTTTCATGCAGAAACCGAAACCCCATTATCATGCACATTGCCACAAAATGTNAGTTTAACAATTGAGTTCACAGAGCCTGGTGAAAAAGGAAATACCGCTACTAATGCTTTAAAACCTGCAACAACTGAAACTGGTGCAGAAGTTAGAGTACCACTATTTATTAATCAAGGTGACACAGTCAAAATTGACACATCAACTGGTAATTATATTGAAAGAGTTAAAGACTAAGTTTTACTCTACTATTAGAATATCTTGTATTGATAAATCATCCTGATGTATTTCCAGAATATATAATCCAACTGAGAAATTAGTTTTATAGATTTTAACCATATCATCCACAGTATAATGTTCATATAACAATCTTCCTGAAATTTCAAAAATCTTAATAGAAGTATGTTTGCGATGAAGATTACTGAAACTAATTGTGGTGTAATCAGAAAATGGATTTGGATATATAGCATAATTAATAATATCATTGGCAAATAAAGAAGATTCTTCACAAGCATCTCCAATACCATTTCCATTTGTATCAATTTGACCTGGATTCGAAATATTAGGACAATTATCAATCATATCGCATATATCATCTTCATCAACATCATCAGGATAACCATCATCATTTAAATCGGAACAATAACCCAAACAGTCATATGGACCTTCTGTATACAGAAGAGAAACTGTATCTAAATAAACACTAGGATATGTATCACAATCATTTAAATAACAATACTCACAACAATCATCACACATTTGATCCGCCCAGAAATCATAATTACATGCCGAAAAACCTGGATATAATGACCAGTCCTGTAAGCCATCATCCATACAACCAACTTGCCCCCCATCTTCATCATCACACGCATTACCTATACCATCACCATCTACATCTGTTTGAAATGGATTAGAATATGTAGTGTAGTCAAACCCTTCTAAACAATCTGGAATACCATCTGATGTTAATTCAAGTGTAATATTATTAACCAAATCAATACCACTATTATATATACAATTATCAATGGAATCAACATAAATAAAGGATAAACAATCCAATANACCATCTGGACCTATTTCAAAAGTAAAATTATTTATTTGATCTGTTGTACTTATTAAGTTACCATCAGTATCATAACAATGATTTTGACTCCAGTCACATGCACCATCATTATCACAATCATATAAGCAATTTCCATCACAATCTAAATAACCTACACCATAAATATCAATTGGATAAATACATGGATTTTGAAAATCTGTCATAGAATATTGATTGACATTAGCTAATGGGTTATAATTACATGCTTCGAAACCAGGTATATGTGACCAAAGATGCATACCATTATCCATNCAACCATAATAAATACATAATCCGTTATCTATATCTGCTGTGGAGTCATAGTTATCTGCATTCGAATCCATACATCCTTCTGAAGGAGTACATGCATCACAATCATTATTAGAATTATCAATACATAGAACAGAATAATCATAATTATCACAACTATAATCACAATATTGATTACTAAAGACACTGTTTTGACTCGCNACACCTAATACATTGGTTATTTCATTACGTAAAGACANTGAATCAAATTTCCAATAACCTTCTAATTTACCNACATTATTAGATTGCTCCCCTGTAATNTCNANNTTAATATCAATGTTNTCACCTAGTCTTTCTTGAACCTCCATATCAGACAATGCCCTACTCCATACTCGTAATTCATCAATTTTAACATCACAAGACTCTAATCCAGATTGATTAGNACCAACAAATTTAGCATCTAAAGAATCGAGAGAAAAAATCGGATTGGGATTATATGCATTTGTTATCGATTGTTGTACAATATGACCATCGATATATAATCTAATAGAGTTCGAACAAAACACAGCCGTAATGTTTTTCCATCCACATTCATTTTCTTCCCAAAAATTATACACATCTGAATTATCAATATAATCAAAAGGTGGAATTATATANGTTGCATCTGTTTGTCCNTGTGTATAACAAAGAGAATTNTGACAATTACCATTAACAATATTTTTTTCATAGTANGCTTGAATTCCTTTTACACCATCACGCCATCTAATAACATATCTATCATTATCGGAAGATCCAAAGTCAATAAAATATCCAAAACTACTTTCACTATCTGGAGATAATGACCAGTTATCATCATATGCCCAAAAAGATATTGTCACACCGTNAGCATCTTCAAAATNAAGATCATTAACTTCTATAAAGTTATTATTATTCATAAAATCTATACTTGAACAATAAATACATGATCCATTATCCCATGTTGCTGTAGATAAAAAATTTAATGCTTGATTATCTGTGCAACCAAATATTTCTTCATTGTCACATATACCATTTGGATATAATGTGTCATTGTAGAAATCATTTGGACAAGAATCGATGTCACCGCAAATTCCATCACTATCTATATCATTATCTGAATCATTTGGACAAGAATCAATATCACCACAAATTCCATCATTATCTATATCATTATCTGGGTCATTTGAACAAACATCACAACCATTTGGCACACCATCACCATCTGTATCAAGTAAATCATTTTGACCAGGGCAAACATCACAACCATTTGGCACACCATCACCATCTGTGTCAATCCAATCGTAAAATCCAGGACAAATATCCACATCTCCACAAACACCATCATTATCAGAGTCGTTATCTGGGTCATTTGGACAANCATCACAAACATCACCGTCTCCATCTCCATCAGTATCTATTTGAGCATTATTTTCCGAAAAGAAACAATTATCACAAGCATTACCTATACCATCATTATCAAAATCTCCTTGCAATGGATTAGTAATCTCAGGACAATTATCACAAGCATCTGCTAAATCATCACCATCTTGATTTAAATTATCATCGCCCTCTGCACATTGATCATCATTATCACAAACTCCATCATTATCTATATCATTATCTATCAATACACCTGTACCATCGTTAAACTGATTACCATAATTAGAGTTATATTCAGGATTTGGACAATACACAGTGTCTTGAACGGATATAATTTGACCTTCAACTACAATCCAATTCAATACTGTAATAATAACCTCTTCTTCAAAGTCATCTGCATCATCATCAGGAGTACCATTATTATTTAATACTATTTCTGTACATGGAATTNATTCATCAGGGCTACCTAATTGATCTGTTGAACAAACAGCACAAATACCNTCTTCAAANAGACAACAATCTTCGCCTAACAAACTACAATCAATAATTGAATTGATATTATAATTACATGCTAATGGATTCATACAGCCTACACATGAATANTCACAACTACCATCATCTATAGTAATATCTACACCCCCATAATTACAAGACAATAAATCTGTACAGCCATAACAACTTGAAAAATCTAAACAAGCTGCTGGAATAGTTGCATCTGGATTATAATCACATGCTGATACATTCATACANCCTGCACACGATTCATATTCACAACTACCATCATTAAATGTAGCTAAATCATTATAGTTGCAGGCAAGCTCAAATGTGCAACCAAAACAAGAATAATCACATCCAAACTGAAAATTTTCTACAAAGAAAGAGTCAAATAAAAGAATTTCATTTGAAATATAAATATTATCTGAATCCTGATTTGATGTAAAATTGGTCAAATTAACTTCTGTAGAAAGNACTAANTACTGATTATCACCAGTTTCTCTTTTTATAAAAAAATAAATACTTGCATTCTCTAAACAACCATCAACTTCATTAGTAGTAGGGTCGTCACCAAAAACAGTTAATGCTGTACCTGAACCTTGAAACGTTGTTAACCCAACACAATAATAATCATTGGAATCATTTAAGATAAACGCTCCTATTTCATCATTAATAATTAAATTATTTTGTGAATACTCATTCAATCCAATAGTCATATTACTACCAGTATTAATAGGGCTATTGAAGACTATGGCTGGTACTGTAGCATTTTCATCATAATTGCAAGCACTAGTATCTGTACAACCAGCGATCTCAAATTCATCACACACACCATCACTATCTGTATCATTAATACAATTTTCTTCGCAATCATAATATTCTTCCGGCCCATTTCCACCACAAACTCCGCATTCATCATACTCTCCAACACATTGATCTACTTGATCACATACACCATCATTATCTTCATCTAAATAACAACCTGAACAATTATAATAATNACNANTCCAATNCTCTTCACAATCATAAATCCCTGCCTGATAGTCGGGATAAACACAACTATCGTCAGGAATTNCGGCANTTGGGTCATAATTACAAGCTCCCATANNCATACAACCAGCAGCATCTTCATTGCAATCACAAAAGNAATAAANACCACATCCTTCCTCTACCAGTGNATAAANATACTCCATGTCATCAATATAATTANNNAGTGTATCAATACATGCTGGAGNAGCACATGAATAATCACANNAACCATCATCTATATTTGCNTCTNNATNATAGTTGCAAGNTGCANNACANTCTGTACAACCATAAANATCATAAATATCACATATNTCATTATTGTTGATATCNATNGCTANACCNCCATCATTAATCGACCAACCAAATTCATCTATTATATATTGTCTTGCTTGAGCACCATNACAATAAGTNANANTACCAACACTCAAAAAAATATTNGGATTTAAATCTAACTGAGACCAAGCTATTAATAACGCGTCGTAATTACTCTGACTAAAAGCAGTNTTCACTAAGAAATAATCAATTAATGTNACATTACTAATATCCCAACTACTGATATCTTGATTAAAAGAAATAGCATTAACAAACATGTCTAACATGCTATTTACACTACTAACATCCC
>PAVX01000030.1 GCA_002713285.1 Flavobacteriales bacterium | reverse complement strand
TTTTTACCTATTATAATGGTTGGACAAGTAGACAATACTAACAATGCCTATAACCATAACGAATTAAAACGGGCAATGACATATCAACCACAAAGTGTTGATTTAGAAAAATCTGAAAAGATATACTACCCAAACAGCAATCTAAAAGAAGAAAAAAATAATAAATATGGGAAATTGAATGGAGCTTATAAATCATATTATGAAAATGGGAAATTAAAAAATGAAGGTTATTATAAAAATAATCAACGTAAAGGTTTTTGGAAATACTATTATGAAAATGGGAATGTTAAGAAAAAGGTTAATTATAGATATGGTAAACTAAGGGGTTATTTCCGATCTTATTACAATAATGGTCAATTGGAATCGGAGGGGAATTTTATTGACATAGAAGAAAAAGATGGACTCTGGACATTCTATGATGAAGATGGAAAATTACAAGAACAACACCTATATAAAGACAAAATATTAATTTTAAAAAAAATGTATGACAAGTCTGATAGTAACAGTAATGTGAAAATATTAGGAAAATACACGCCATTATCAAGACCTATGAAATGGGGAAAATAACATGAAATACATTATTACATTAATATATATTCTTCCATTTTGTTTAAATGGACAAACTGAAGATTTTTTCGAGGGATTTTATGTGCAAACATATTATAAAAATGGAGAACTAAAATCTCAAGGGAACACCATAAACAATAAAAAAAATGGAATATGGAGGTTTTATTATCAAAGTGGGGAGATTAAGTCTGAAGGGAATTTTAAAAATGATCGATTACATGGAATATGGAAATTATATTATAAAAACGGGGAATTGGAAGAAAAAAAAACATGGAAAAACGGGGTGATTGACGGGGCTTTTCAAAATTATTCTAAAGAAAATGAATTAATAATAACCGGGAATTATGTAGAAGGACGAGTTGTTTCAAAAAAATGTTTTACTGCAGAACGTTTAGAAATTCCCTGTGAATAAATAAAAATTACAATGGTTGATATATAGATTTAAAAATTTTAGAAAACAAATTAATATCCCACCCATTTCCAGCTAATTTATATTGCCCTGTTTTACTTATTCCTTTTAAATTAATTTCATCATTAAAAAACCCCATTAATCGAAAACTTTCTTTGGGGGTTAAACATCTAATATTATTCAAATTAATATCTGAAATCATGTATTCACGATATGCTGATTTTACAGTATAGCTAACACCAATATCTTTATTAAATCGTAAATGAAGATCGATTGGATAAGAACCATACTTCTCTCCCCTTATCTGATGTTTAGATCGATTCTTATTTCTTATTGCTACTGATAGCACCTCATTTGGATTAAGTTTTTTTAATGGAAATTTATCTTTTTTGAAGTTTCTTCTATTTTGTTTTAAATAAAATTCTTTTGGAACATCATTTAAAATCAAATCTTTTAAAAAGATTGTTAATTTTTCTTCATTAGGGAATTTAAAAACATTATTGATAGAACTTTTTATACAGACAAAAACTACTCTTTCCCTACTTTGGGGTGTTCCATAATTTTTAGAATTAAGGACTTTATAATTAATACTATAGCCTATTCTATTAATTTCTTCAATAATAATTTGAAGTGTTTTTTTATGATTATTGAAAGTTAAACCTTTTACATTTTCTAAAACAATATAATCTGGTTTTTTCGCTTCAGCAATTCTAATTATATCATGAAATAATGTTCCCCGAGTATCATATATCCCTAGATGTTTGCCTGCTCCAGAGAACGGTTGACAAGGAAAGCCTGCTGTTAATAAATTGAAATTTGGTAATCGTAAAGGATTTATATTTCTACAATCACCGAAATTTTGAATGCCTGGAAAATTATTATTAAAACATTTAATCGCTGTTTTATCAATTTCTGAATAACCTACTGTTTTATAATCAAGATTAGCCTTTTTCAAAGCAAAACTAGCTCCGCCATAACCACTAAACATTTCAAAGACTGTAATCATAAATTAAGTGAATTGTATGAATTTTAGATTTAAAAAATACCTAAATAAAATTCATCACAATCTATCTCATTGCCATGTTTGTCTAAGCATTTTTCTTGCTTCCACCACCAAGTAGGCTCTAAAATTTCATCACAATCCATTTTATCACCATCTTCATTAAAACACTTTTGGAAAACTCTTCTTTCTAAAATAAAATTTGTTTCTTTTTTTAGTTGACCATTGTCATAATAACCTTTCCAAACATCATTTCGTTTATCATATTTAAAATATCCTTCATACTCTAATTGACCATTCTCCCACCATCCTTTCCATAATCCATCTTTAACACCATATTGATAATTTTCTTCAAATTCTAACTGACCATTCTCATACCACCATCTTTGCTGACCATCTTTCTTGCCATTTTTAAAATTGCCTTCGAATTGTAATTGACCATCNTCATAATAAAACTTACATATACCTTCTATTTTACCATTTTNAAAAGTTTTTTCTTCTTTTAATTGACCATTGTCATAATATATTTTTTCTATTTGGGAATAGCTGAANAAACAACAACCTAATAATATTAATAATAGTTTTTGCATAATAGATGATTTATATTAATAACTACAAATATAATATATATATATTCCATTATAATGCAATGAGTATTTTGTGATTTATTACATCGAAATCTAATAGCACTTATCATTAAATAGACGAAGGGGCTTCACGCCCCCTCTTTAATCAGAATTTATACCCCCGTATAATTTGATATGTACATAATAAACGGGACAAAACCTAAATTATTATAATCATAATCGAAATTTTATTTAAAGTATAACTTGGGTACCGTGGTGTTTAAAATATAGAAATCTTGGATTTGATTATTATACAGTCTTACAGTAACTAAATCTTGATAATTCTCTCTTTCATACTGCACTAATGATGATGTAGTATTTATATTCTTATAATCTTTAAACACATGATTAATTTGTTCTATTTTAAAACTTCTAGGAACTTGTAAAAATGGGAAATCTGGATTAATAAAATACTCTATCCCCGAAACTAGCTCCCCATCGATAAANACCAATTCTTCCATAAGTTTCCCATCNTTATTAAACACTCTTTTTAATTCTTTTTTTGGCTCTAAATCAAGAACTGTTTTTATTATTCTATATTTTGATGAATCTAAATTATAGATGCCAAAATAATCTGGACTATAACCTATATCATAATATTGAGGAAATGCATATGTTGAAAAGAAAAAAAAGAAAATTGTTATNTTAATAAACTTCGAAAGTGTTATCATAATTAATTAAAATCTGCCATTGCTTTATCTACGCCTAAATTACAGAAATTAATAATTGCATCAACAGATAAATTAATAAAATTTTCTAATACAGTTTTTTCTTCTTGTGACCATTCACCTAATACATACTGAGATTGTGCACCANCATGAAAATTAGTACCAATACCAAATTTTAATCTACAGTAATTAGATGTGTATAATTTGTTAATAATATCCTGATGACCATTATGACCACCAGCTGAACCTTTACGTCGAAGTTTTATACTCCCAAAAGGTAAATGTAAGTCATCAGCAATAATTAAAAGATTATTTATGTTGATCTTCTTTAATCCTAAATAATACCTAACAGCTTTACCACTTAAATTCATAAAAGTATTTGGTTTTAAAACAAAAACTTGATGACCTTTAATTTTAAATTGTGCTAAATCTCCATATTTATCTGATTTGTATTCAGATTCAAACCTTNCACATAAAGCATCTACTATTCTAAATCCTATATTATGTCTAGTATGTTGATATTTGTCGCCTGGATTTCCTAATCCTATTAGAAGGAATTTATGCATAATTAAAAACTATTACATAATCGCTTTATTCCGACTTTTCCTCTTCTTTCACTTCTTCTTTAGTTGATCCTTCTTCACCACTTCCCTCAGTGCCTTCTGCAACTTCTTCCTCAACTTCTTCCTCAACTACAGCCCTTGCTGTCTTAACAGCTACAATTACATCTTCTGGATTGTTCAAAAATGTTATATTATCTCTTGATAGGTCTGAAACTCTAATAGAATCTCCAATACGTAATTCAGTAATATCTATTTCGATGGTTTCTGGCAAATATTNTGGCATAGATTCTATTAGTATCCTTCTCATATTAAGGCTTAATCTACCTCCATTACGAACCCCTTTAGAGTTACCGTTAAGGGTTATCGGAATATTGATTCTAACCTCCTTGNCTTCAAATACTCTTAAAAAGTCAATATGCAAAATTTTATCAGTTACCGGATGAAATTGAATATCACCCATGGTTACTTGAAATGTATTATCTCCAATAATAACATTTATTAAATAAACATTAGGAGTATATACAATTTTTCGAAATTCATTTGAATGTGCATAAAAATGTANTGGTTCTTCNGANCCTCCATATATAACACATGGGACATTTTCTTCTTTNCTTAATTGCTTAGCAAATTTTTTACCTAAATCTACTCTCGCTATTCCATTTATAGATACCGATTTCATAATTATTTTAAATTTTTAAATTAAAAACTGTGAACTTATTGATTGATTCTTATTTATACTTTTAATAACATTAGCAAATAAATCTGATATTGTTAATACTTTAATCTTTGAACTTGTTTTGTTCAGTGGTAATGTGTCACTGATAATTAATTCTTCAATTACAGATTTTTCAATATTATCATATGCTTTACCTGATAATACAGGATGTGTGCAAATTGCACGAACACTATTTGCTCCAGCATTTTTCATCATTTCAGATGCTTTTACTAATGTCCCACCTGTATCAATCATATCATCAACTAAGATAATATCTTTTTCTTTTACATTTCCTATAATTTTCATTTCATCTACTTTATTTGCAACTAATCGTTTTTTATAGCAAATAACTATTTCTGAATTAAAATACTTTGCATAAGCATTAGCTCTTTTAGAACCCCCAATATCTGGAGAAGCAATAGTTAAATTCTTTAATTTTAATGACTCTATATATTTTATAAATACTGTCGAGCCAAATAAATGATCTACAGGCACTTCAAAAAACCCTTGAATTTGATCTGCATGTAAGTCAATAGTAATAATTCTTGTTGCCCCTGCTGAACTGATTAAATTTGCAGCTAATTTTGCACCTATTGGTACTCTTGGTTGATCTTTCCGGTCTTGTCTTGCCATTCCAAAGTAAGGTACCACTGCAATAATTTCCTTTGCAGATGCTCTTTTTGCAGCATCAATCATTAACAATAATTCTAATAAATTATCAAATGGAGGAGGTGTAGATTGAATGATGAAAACTTTTTGCCCTCTAACAGTCTCTTCATAAGATGGTTGAAACTCGCCATCACTAAAATTATTAAAGACAATACTACCTAAAGGACATCCATAAGAATTAGCAATTTTTTCAGCTAACACCACTGAATATCTACCCGCAAATATTTTTACATTAGCATCCACCAATCTCTGGAATTATAGTTTTTCTTTTTATGAGTCTGCAAAATTAATAAATTAATTACATTTAACCCCATAAATCTAAACTAATTAATTTAGATTTGTAGTCTGAATTTTGATTTTGCCCAGATGGCGGAATTGGTAGACGCGCTGGATTCAAAATCCAGTTCTGGCAACAGAGTGTGGGTTCGATTCCCACTCTGGGTACAAAACAATTAGTAGCTGTATGTATAGTAAAGAAAAACAATACCGGTATGACCAAGCATATATGAAAATGGCTCTTGAATGGGCTCAACTTTCACATTGCAACAGAAAACAAGTTGGAGCACTAATTGTAAAAGATAATATGATTATTTCTGATGGATACAATGGGACCCCTTCTGGATTTGAAAATATTTGTGAATTAGAAAATGGAGATACTAAATGGTATGTTCTACATGCAGAAGCAAATGCTATCTTAAAGTGTGCTAAACATGGTCAATCATCAGCAGGATCTAGTCTATATCTAACTCTATCTCCATGTAAAAACTGTAGTAAGTTGATTCATCAATCTGGAATAAAAAGAGTGATTTACTATAATACCTACAAAGATTTAAGTGGAATTGATTTTTTAAAACAGGCTGGAGTAGAAATTACACATTTACAGCATTTAAATGAGAATTATGAACAAAAATAATGATTCTTTATTTTGGATAATTTTCTCTATAATAATTATAGGATATTTATACTCTAATAAATCTCCTAATATAGAATCTGGGGGAACTAAAATTAATACGATCCTTACCCAAATTGAAAATAATTATGTTGATTCAATAGATATAACTACTCTTGTTGAAAGTGCTATTACTCAAACATTAACTAATTTAGATCCTCACTCAATCTATATGAGCAGTGAAGATGTATCTACATCTATGGAGTCTATGCAAGGTAGTTTTGATGGTATTGGTATAGAATTTTCAATTCATAGAGACACAATAATCATTATTAATGTTATTCCAAATGGCCCTTCTGAGAAAAAAGGCCTAAGAGCAGGTGAAAGAATTGTTTCAATTGAGGAAGAAAATGTAGCAGGAGTAGGTATTAAAAATAAAGATGTTATTGAAAGACTTAGAGGTAAACGAGGCACAAATGTCAAGATTGGACTCCAAAACAATCAAGACACATTAACTAGATTTATCAATTTAACGCGAGACAAAATTCCACTAGTGAGTTTAGATGTAGCATATGAAATTTCACCAAATATAGGTTACATAAAACTTAATCGGTTTTCAGCTACAACATTTAATGAATTTAAAACTGAATTAAATAAGTTAAAAACCGAATCAGCTATCCATAGTTTAATATTAGATTTAAGAGGAAATAGTGGGGGGTATTTAGATCAAGCTATAAAGATACTTGATGAATTTTTTGGCAATAAAGAACTTTTAGTATATACAGAGGGTAATGCAAGAAAAAAACAAAACTATTATGCTGATGGATTTGGAAACTTTCAAAATGGACGTTTATGTATATTAATTGATGAGGGATCTGCTTCTGCGAGTGAAATAGTAGCTGGTGCTATTCAAGATAATGACAGGGGTATAGTCGTAGGGGAGAGAAGCTTTGGAAAAGGTCTAGTACAAGAACAAATTCCATTAAAAGATGGCTCATTAATCCGATTAACTGTATCTCGATATTATACGCCTTCTGGAAGGTGTATTCAAAAACCATACTCTGAAAATCAAGAAGAATATTTTTCTGAAATGTATCTACGTCAAAAAGATATCCCATTGGACACATTGCAAAAATTTACCACCATGAAAGGGAGAACTGTATATGGAGGAGGGGGGATTATGCCTGATCACATTATCCAATCTAAAAATGATTCTCTAGCGACGAGTTTAGTATACTTATATACAAGTGACTTTTTTAATAATCTAGCTTTTGACTATGTCGATCGGAATAGAAAGAATTATGATACATTTGACAATTTTAATCTGGAATTAGATGAGCAGTATATTATTTTAGCAAAAATAAAAAGCTGGATTATTGCTGAGCTAGGAGATAATACAAATCAAGCTGAACTTGAATTAGAAATTCATAAAAATACCGAATCTATTGTAAAAAGATTCTCTGCCTTAATTGTTAGACAATTATGGGGTTGGCCAAAGATGCAAATATTTTTAAATCAAGATGATGAAATTATAGTAAGTTCATTATCTTTGCTTAACAATTAAATACTTATCATCATGGAATTTCAATTACCTCAACTAAATTATGATTACAATGCATTAGAGCCATATATTGATGCAAAAACTATGGAAATTCACCATTCAAAACATCATGCTGGCTATACTAATAATTTAAATAATGCAATTTCTGGAACAGAATTTGAGAATAAATCTATTGAAGATATTCTCAAAAGCCAAAACCTACCGGACGCAATAAGAAATAATGGTGGAGGTTATTATAATCATTGTCTTTTTTGGAATATTTTAAGCCCAAATCCTAAAAAAAGTTCTGATCAATTTATCGCTTTAATAGAAAAAACTTTTGGAAGCTGTGATGAAATGAAGAAACAATTTGCGAAAGCTGCAGCAACTCGTTTTGGTTCTGGTTGGGCTTGGTTATGTGCTGAAAATGGTGAATTAAGTATTTGTTCTACCCCAAATCAAGACAACCCATTAATGATTGGCGGTTGTGGAGGAACGCCTATTTTAGCATTAGATGTCTGGGAACATGCGTATTACTTAAATTATCAAAATAGACGACCTGACTATATTCAAGCTTTTTGGAATATTGTAAACTGGTCTGAGGTAGAAGCTAGATATCAAGCTTCTCTCTGATTATCTTAACTAAATTATCTAAAGAAACCCTTTCTTGGCTCATTGTATCACGATTACGAATAGTTACAGTATTATTACTGATAGTTTCATGATCAATAGTAATGCAAAGCGGTGTCCCAATAGCATCTTGTCTTCTATATCTTTTACCAATAGAATCTTTTGCTTCATAATGACAGGAAAATTTAGATTTTAAATCGTTAAAAATAGTTCGCGCTTTTTCATCTAAACCATCTTTTTTAATTAATGGTAGTACTGCTACACTAATGGGTGCAAGATGATAAGGTAGTTTTAATAAAATTCGTTCTTCATTATTTTTCTGTTCGTGCACAAAGGATCCACATAAAATTGCTAAAAATAATCTATCCAGACCAACTGAAGTTTCCACAACATATGGAATATAACTATCATTGATGCCTGAATCAAAATATGACAACTTCTTTTTACTAAACTCTTGATGTTGAGATAAGTCATAATTGGTTCTTGAATGGATTCCTTCTAATTCCTTAAACCCTATTGGAAATTCAAATTCAATATCACAGGCGGCATTTGCATAATGAGCTAGGTTTTGATGATTATGAAATCTGTAATTTCCACAATTTAAGTTTAACTTTTTATGCCATTCCATGCGAGATTCTTTCCAAAATTCATACCATTTCATCTCTTCTCCTGGTTGAACAAAAAATTGCATTTCCATTTGCTCAAACTCTTTCATTCTAAATATAAATTGCCGAGCAACAATTTCATTTCTAAACGCTTTACCTATTTGAGCAATACCGAAAGGGATTTTCTTTCTAGCACTCTTTTGAACATTAAGGAAGTTGACAAATATCCCTTGAGCAGTCTCCGGTCTCAAAAATAATTTATTTGAATCATTTGAAACTGCCCCCATTTGTGTTTCAAACATTAAATTAAATTTTCTTACATCGGTCCAGTTTATAGTGCCGGACACAGGGCATCTAATCTCTAGTTCTTCTATTAATTTTTTTAACGCGTCTAGACTTTCTTGTTCTAATGCATGTGATAATTTTTCTTTAACAATCTTAATTTGCTCTTTATATTTTAACACCCTTGGATTGGTGCTTTCAAAAGTTGCCAAATCAAAACCTAATCCAAATCTTTTTTTTGCTTTTAATATCTCTTTATTAATTTTTTGCTGATACTTTTCTAATTCATCTTCAATTAGAGTATCTGCTCTATATCTTTTTTTAGAGTCTTTATTATCTATCAATGGATCATTGAAAGCATCTATATGACCGGAAGCTTTCCAAATTAATGGGTGCATGAAAATAGCGGTGTCTATACCTACAATATTCTCATTTTCTTGGACCATCGACTTCCACCAAGATTGTTTTATTTTATTTTTTAATTCAACCCCAAATGGTCCATAATCATAGGTGGCTGCAAGACCGTCATAAATTTCACTAGATGGGAAAATAAAGCCATATTCTTTACAGTGACTTATAATTTTTTTAAATTCTACCATTTTTAGTATGTAAATTAAATATTCTATCCAAATTTAATGTATTTAATTTAATCTTAAATTATATGCCCATGTTCTCAACGAAAAAAACAATTTAAAAAAGTTAATAACAATCGTTGTTAAAAACTAAATTGATTTATTTCAATAACTTTTTTGTAATATTTAATTTAAAATTAAATCTTTGTTAAAAGCAGTCACATCGACGTTGATGGTGGCTTGCTAACCCCCGAATTATTAGAACATAAATTATTAGGAGTAATATAATAACACCTATTATATAATGGAAGAGATGCGAATTGAAAATATTTTTAAGAGAAATTTTTCCAAAAAAACATTTGAATTGGAGAAAATTACTGATGCTATTTTAAGAGCAATGATATCTGTCAACAATGGTGATGTAAAAGATGCAGAAGTAATTGCTAAAAGTGTATACACCACTTTAATAGATCGAAAAAAAGAAAGCCCTAATTATGTTCCTAATGTAGAGGAAATTCAAGATTTAGTGGAAACTAAATTAATGCAAAGTCAATTTTTAGATGTTGCTAAAGCCTATATCCTCTATCGAAATAAGCAGTCTCAAAAACGTACACGAGATATGTTCGAAAAACGAATTAATCTAAAACCATATGAATATCCAGAACTATATGAATATGTTCCTGCAATTAGACATTCATATTGGATTCATTCTGAATTTAACTTTACTAGTGATATCCAGGATTTTAAAACTCGTTTGTCAACAAAAGAAAAAACTGCAATTAAAAATACCATGTTGGCTATTTCTCAAATTGAAGTTGCTGTAAAAACGTTTTGGGGTGATATTTATCACAAAATTCCAAAACCTGAGATAGGGTCTGTAGGAGCTACTTTTGCAGAAAGTGAAGTTCGTCATGCAGATGCATATTCACATTTATTAGAAATCTTAGGCCTTAATGAAGAGTTTGAAGTTCTGAAAAAAAAGCCTGTGATTATGAAGCGTGTAAAGTATTTAGAAACAGCATTATCCAATTCAAAAAGTGAAAACAGTCAAGAATATGCCGAGTCTGTGTTGCTATTTTCACTATTTATTGAGCATGTATCATTATTTTCTCAATTTTTAATTATTATGGCTTTTAATAAGCATAAAAATATGCTTAAAGGTATTTCGAATGTAGTAGAAGCTACATCTAAAGAAGAGCAAATTCATGGCGATTTTGGTATCGATTTAATTCAAATACTGAAAACTGAACAGCCTGATTGGTTTGGTAACCAATATGAATTGAGAATTCAAGAAATGTGTAAGAAAGCATTTGAAGCTGAAAGTGCAATAATTGATTGGATTTTTGAAGATGGTGAATTAGAATTTCTTCCAAAAAAACAAGTAATTGAATTTATCAAAGACCGATTCAATAAATCGCTTGAAAGTATTGGTGTGAAACAAATATTTGAGACAAATGAAACATTATTAAATGAAACTGAATGGTTTAATGATGAAATTATTGGAACGAAACACGGAGATTTTTTTGTCAAACGATCAATTAACTATAGTAAACGAACACAAAGTATCACAGGTGATGATCTTTTTGCTAAAGATGAATCAATTGAGAAATATTTAAAATAATTATGAAGAAAGTCGCTGANAACAAGGATNTAAAACTTAATCCATATGAAACAACTAAATCNGAGTTGTTGAATGCCAGAAAAAAACAATTACTTAATGAAAAAGCTGAAGAAAATAATGGATTTAATTGGCTAACCAAACATAGTAGAGATTTTTTATCTGCTGGATATTTAACACCCGGCTTAACGCCTGAAATAAGAATTAAGGAAATTGCAAATAGAGCAGAAGAAATTCTTGGTATTAAAGGTTATGCTGACAAGTTTTATCATTATATGTCTGAAGGTTTTTTTTCATTAGCATCTCCCGTATGGTCAAATTTTGGAAAAAAACGTGGACTACCTATTAGTTGTTTTGGATCTAATGTTGCTGATGATATGGGCAACATTTTATATACTCAGTCGGAGGTTGGTATGATGTCTAAACTTGGAGGTGGGACTTCTGGATATTTTGGAAATATTCGACATAGAGGTGCCCCAGTGAAAAATAATGGACAAGCATCTGGTTCTGTACACATTATGCAACTTTTTGAAAGTATGGTTGATGTTGTTAGTCAAGGTTCCGTTCGTAGAGGCCGATTTTCACCATATCTTCCTGTTGAACATCAAGATATTTCTGAATTTTTAGATATTGGTACAGAAGGAAACCCTATTCAAGAACTAACTCATGGCGTTACAGTAACAGATAAGTGGATGCAAGAAATGATTGAAGGCGATGAAGCAAAACGAAATATCTGGGCCAAAGTAATACAACGACGAGGAGAAATCGGCTATCCTTATATCTTCTTTAAAGATAATGCAAATGATGGTGCACCTGATGTATATAAACAACATAAAATTAATGCTAGTAATCTATGTACTGAAATTATGCTTCCTTCAAATGATAAGTGGTCGTTTGTTTGTGTGCTTTCTTCATTAAATGTATTGCATTATGATAAATGGAAAAACACTGATGCCGTTGAAACAATGGTTTATTTTTTAGATGCGGTAATTACAGAATTTACTGAAAAGCTTGAGGTCTATCGTGACTCTGATAATCGTGATGACCAACAAACATTTTTATTTATGGAAAGAGCCTATAATTTTGCAAAAGAGAATCGTGCATTAGGACTAGGTGTTTTAGGTTGGCATTCACTATTACAAGCAAAGATGTTAGAATTTAACAGTCAAGAGGCATTTAGTCTAAATAATGAAGTCTTTAAGTTTATTAAAGAACGTTCCTATGTAGCTTCTAAGTCATTAGCTAGTATGTTTGGTGAACCCGCAGTATTAAAAGGTTATGGTAGGCGAAATGCGACATTGAATGCTGTTGCTCCTACTACTTCTTCTGCTTTCATATTAGGGCAGGTTTCACAAGGAATTGAGCCTATCTGGTCTAATATTTATGTGAAGGATATTGCTAAAGTAAAAACTACTATTAAAAATCCATTTTTAGTTGAATTATTAGAAAAAAAAGGGAGAAATACAAAAAATGTATGGAGAAGTATTCGTGATCAAGATGGCTCTGTGCAACATTTAGATTTTTTAAGTAAAAAAGAAAAAAATGTATTTAAAACATATTCTGAGATTGATCAAATGGATATTATATACCAAGCTGCTAATAGGCAAAACCATATTGATCAAGGTCAATCAATTAATATTATGGTTCATCCAGATATGTCAGCACAAGAAATTAATAAACTATATATTACTGCTTGGAAATTAGGTTTAAAATCTCTCTATTACCAACATAGCATGAATGCTGCACAAAAATTTAAACAAAAAAAATCATGTGAGAGTTGTGAAGCNTAATTGCTTCTATTACTTAAAAGCACTGATTCCTGTTATATCATGCCCTGTAATTAATAAGTGAATATCATGAGTTCCTTCATATGTAATAACGGATTCTAGATTCATCATATGACGCATAATTGGATACTCACCTGTAATACCCATAGCACCTAACACTTGTCTAGATTCACGAGCTATACGAAGAGCCATGTCTACATTATTTCTTTTTGCCATAGATATTTGAGCAGATGTTGCTTTATTTTCATTTTTCAAAACTCCTAATCGCCATGTTAAAAGCTGGGCTTTAGTGATTTCAGTAATCATTTCTGCTAATTTTTTTTGCTGTAATTGAAATGAAGCAATCGGTTTACCAAACTGATGTCTTTCTTTAGAGTAACGAAGAGCTGTATCGTAACAATCCATCGCTGCCCCAATTGCACCCCAAGCAATACCATATCTTGCACTATCTAAACAACCTAATGGTGCACCTAAACCATCTTTTCCAATTAATAAATTATTTTTAGGCACCTTGACATTGTCAAAAATAATTTCACCAGTAACAGACCCTCTTAGAGACCATTTGTTATGTGTTTCAGGAGTGGAAACACCATCCATACTTGTCTCTACAATTAATCCCTGTATCCTGTTGTTTTCATTTTTTGCCCAAACAACTGCTATATCAGCAAATGGTGAATTAGAAATCCATAATTTAGAACCATTAAGAAGAAAATAATCTCCTTTATCTATAAATCGGCTTTCCATACCACCTGGATTAGATCCATGATTGGGTTCAGTTAANCCAAAACATCCCATCATTTCACCAGTCGAAAGTTTATGTAAATATTTAGTTTTTTGCTCATTAGTTCCATACTTGAAAATCGGAAACATTACGAGAGACGATTGAACTGAAGCTGTCGATCGTATACCAGAATCTCCTCTTTCTAATTCCTGCATAATCAAACCATATGATATTTGATCCAACTCTGCCCCTCCATATTTATTGGGAATAAAGGGGCCGAAACATCCTAATTCGCCTAATTTAGGAATTAAATTTTTTGGAAAAACACATGATTGACATACTTCTTCAATAATTGGAGAAATTTCTTTTTTGACGAAATCACGAATAGTTTTTCGTATTAAAAGATGTTCAGATGTTAATAATTCATCTAGTAAATAATAATCGGGAGATTCAAATTGATCTTGACTGGCCATAAGATAGTTATTTTGAAAACAAAAATAATAATTTAGCTTTATAGAATGATTTAATCACACATATAATTTATGGCTTTTTATTTAAGTGACATATATACAACACTTCTAATCTATTCAATATCATGTTTTGGACTCACGATTTTTACTGATAAAAATAGATTTATATTGCTATTGGAATATATCCGTAATCAAAAATATTCTGTTTTCTATCATCGAAAAGATTCTCTTTTATTTGTTTTTTTCAATTCATTAAATACATTGATTTTATTCAGCATTACAATATCATTTTATTTGTTTTCTGTGAGCAAAAGCCTATCNACTATATCATTTGTAAAAATTTTCTTTACATTATTTGCTTTTTTTATAATTAAAATTAGTGCTACTTATTTTCTAGGTTTAATTTTTGAAGCTAAGGAATCTGCTAAAAAATATTATTATACATATACAACAAACTTAATGTTTTGTAATACATTTTTTTTACCTATTATCATATTTNCATCGTATTTCCAAAACGGATTTATCATTGAAAAACTATCTTTTTTTATAAGCTGTGTATGTGGCTGTATTTACCTTTTAGCCAAACTAATTATGCTAAATCGTTTAAATCTATTTAGTATTACATCTATGTTTTATAATATTTTGTACCTTTGTGCACTCGAAGTACTACCATATTTGGTTTTATTTACTGTATTGGAATTGATTAATTAATCTTTTATTATTATCTGATTTTGAGAAAAAAAACAAAAATTTTAATTGCACAGCCTGTTCCAACTAGTTTACACTCACCTTTTCATGATTTGGCTAAAAAAAGGAATTTAAATATTTCATTTCACCCTTTCTTAAGTATTGAGGGAGAAACTGTTAAGAATATCCGGTTAAAAAAAATTAGCATTCCAAAATATACAGCATTAATCTTAACTAGTAGAAATGCTGTTAATCATTATTTTAGAATATGTGATGAAATGAGAATTACAGTACCTAATTCAATGAAGTATTTCTGTATTTCAGAAGCCGTCTCATACTATCTTCAAAAATATATTGCGTATAGAAAACGTAAAATTTATTCTGCGAATAATAATTTTGAAGAATTAATTGAAATAATGGCTAAACATGAAGATGAGAGATTTCTATTTGTTTCTTCTAATGTGATTAAAGAAGGTTTAATTGATTCCTTGAATAAAANNAATATTAATTACACACGTGGAGTCTTTTTTAAAACTGTATCTACAAATTTGAAAAAACTGAAAATTAATTCTTTTGATATTTTAGTTTTTTATAGCCCGCGAGATGTTGTCTCGTTATATGAGAATTTTTCAGAATTTAAACAAAATAATATTAAAATTTGTGTGTTTGGAGAATCAACATATCAAGCCGCTATTAATGCTGGNCTAAAAGTTAATGTGAAAGCCCCTACCAAAGAAAGCCCATCAATGAGCATGGCGTTAGATGCCTACTTAAAATAAGCTAAAGTACATTAAATATAAAATGGAGATTTCATTTTCAAAAAAAGAACGCACCTTACCTAAAAATAGAATAAATAATTTATATAAATATGGAAGTCGTATTTATAGTAATAGTTTAATTTTAATTTGGAATTACATGAAAGATGAAAGTGGAATTCCAATCAAATTAATAATATCTGTCCNTAAAAAAAAGATTAAAAAAGCGGTGAATAGAAATTATATAAAAAGAAGAGTTCGGGAAATATATAGATTAAATAAATCTACAATACATAAGTTAATATCTGAACCTATAGAGATTATTATACAATANAATAAAAGTACTTTACCTGAGTTTAATGAATTAAAAGTAGAATTGTTAAATTTACTTAACCATGATTCATTCAAAAAAAAATGAAACTAATACATAGATTTTTTATTTATATTATTAAATTTTATCAAATCACAATTTCTCCTTTATTAGGAGCAAATTGTCGTTATCACCCAACATGTTCCAATTATTTTATCATATGTTTGGAAAAACACAANATTCCTTATGCAATATATCTTGGAATTAAACGCATTTGTCGATGTCATCCTTTTGGTGGGTCAGGATATGACCCCGTACCTTAATTTATTTAAATATGAAAAAACTAACAACCCTAATACTTCTTNTCTTAACTGGATTTCTAATGTCCGCTTTTGTATCAAATTATTTTGAAATATCAAAAAATTTAGAAATTTTCAATAACATCTATAGAGAATTGGAAAAATCGTATGTGGAAAATATAACTCCGGGGGAACTAATGGAAGAAACTATTGATAATATGTTAAAAACATTAGACCCTTGGACTGTGTATATTCCTGAGTCTGAAGTAGAAGATTATCGGGAACGATCAATAACTGGAGAATATGGTGGTATTGGTTCGAAAATTAGAAAGATTGATAATTTTGTAGTAATTGCAGAACCATTTAAAAACTCTCCTGCTGACAACGCAAATTTAAAAATTGGNGATAAAATTATTTCAATAGATGGTGAAAAGATGAAGGATGTAAGCACTGAAGATGTTAGTGATTTATTGCGCGGAGCAGCTGGAACAGCTGTAAATGTAAAATTAATGACTCCAAAAGGGAAATCTAAATCTGTCAATATTATTAGAGAAAAAATACAAACTTCAACAGTACCTTATTATGAATTATTAAATAATAATAACGGCTATATTAAGCTGACACAATTTAAAAGAAAATCATCTCAAGAAATAAAAACCGCTCTTAGAGAATTAGACAGCTTGTCTAATAAGAGTTTAAATGGATTAATTTTAGATTTAAGAAGTAATCCAGGGGGTCTCTTAAGAGAATGTCTTGAAATTGTAAATCTATTTGTTCCAAAAAATGACACGATTTTAACTGCAAAAGGAAAAAATACAGCTTGGGATAAAACATATATAACGCAAAAATCTCCATTATATGAAAATTTACCCATTATTGTTCTTATTAACGAGAGATCTGCATCTGCATCAGAAATTGTAGCTGGTTGTTTACAAGATCTAGATAGGGGAATTGTTATAGGTAGAAATTCCTTTGGAAAAGGATTAATTCAACAAAATCAAAAATTAGCCTATAATACACAGCTGAAATTAACAGTAGCAAAATATTACACNCCGTCTGGTAGATGTATTCAGAATAAAAATTATCANAAAGAGGATGGGGAAAATGTTATGAGGGATAGTTTAGATTCTTTTTTAACAAATAATGGGAGAGTAGTTTATGGAGGAGGGGGTATAAAACCGGATGTTGAAATGATGAAAAACGAAAATCTAGAAATTGTATTTGCACTCATGAAAGATAATCACATCTTTAAATTTGGTAATAACATCTTTGAAGATATTGTTTTTCCNGATTCACCAAAAGAATTTGAAATTTCTGAGAAAATATATACTCAATTTGAAAACTATCTTCAAGAGGGGGATTTTAATTTTTCCGTCTATTCAGAAGAAGTTGTCTCATTATTAGAAGAAGCCTTGCAAGAAGAAAGTTATTTTGAGAATATGGAGTCTGATATCGAAAATTTGAAAGCTAATATATTAGCTAACAAAAAACAAGATTTATTTCGTTATAAATCTGAAATTAGAAGTCANTTAATAGACGATTTGATTTTAAGAAAATTTTACAGATCCGGTGTTATTGAATATGGATTAAAAACTGATTCTTACGTAACAGAAGCATTAAAATTATTAAACAACTCTTCTGAATATAACTACGTTTTATCTCCAAAATAATATACACTAATTAATGTTTAATTTCATAAATTATCTTGATCAAAAAAATATTAATAATTATTTATTATTAGCACTATCATTCTTTATCACAATATCAATATATATAACCGACGTTATTATTTTATTGTTAATACTATCATGGATTATTGGTGGTAGTTTTAAATATAAACTTGAAAGAATTTTTTCAAGTCCTTTAATGACTTCTGTAATTTGTTTTTTGCTATACTTCTTAGTTGCTTATCTTTGGTCNGATAGCATTATTTGGAATCCCATCACAAAAAAACAATTATTAATCATTCTATTGCCGATTTTATATACTTTAAATTTTAATANCAGCTATATTAATAGATCTAAATATGCTTTCATTTTAGGACTTATCATAAATATTGTTCTTTCAATTATTACAATTTATATTCCAGCAAACCCTTTATTTAAAACAGGACATTATGATTCAAGCTTATTTCTACATGGATTTTTAGATCATTTTGATTATTCTATTTTCTTATGCTTTGGTATATTATTACTATTCTCATATTTAAATAAAACCAATTTATTAAAATCCTTAATCTTAATTATTATTTTTTTATGCGCCTTATTAAACTCTTATGGTAGAATTGGTATTCTATCATTTTTTATATTTTTCCCCATAATGATTATAGTATCTAAAANAGATGCTAAAAGTTACTACATCTTAACATTTATAATACTCTTTGGCCTCATATCCTATCAACTATTCTCACCATTAAATAATCGAGTGAATGAGACCTTACATAATATAAAACTATTATCCTCTAAGCAATCGTTAGAAGAAAANATTGAAAATGATGCTATTTACCTAGCATCTCAAAATGATAGTCTTTCAAAGAAACACTTTATAAAAAAAATAAAAAATAATCCGACTTGGATTGATGCTATAAACAATAAACAACCTAAGTATGAAACAAGTATAGGTAAAAGATACTTATATGCTAAAAATTCTATTTTATTAATAAAACAAAAACCNGTTTTTGGCTATGGTCCAAATCAATTTCAAAAAGTATATAAAGATTATTTTTCAACTAACCATTCCGTAAATCATCCTCATAATAATTTTATATTTATTTTAACTGAACTAGGGCTAGTTGGTCTTATTTTCGTGCTATACATCTTTTACTGTCAAATAAAACACTTCTTTAGAAGTAACAAAAAACGCACACTAGAGTTGATTTTTCCAATTTTTTTCTTGTTTATAATGTTGTTTGATAATTATTTTATAAATCATAATACTTTGGTGTTTTTTTGTCTGTTTTCATTTTTAATATACTCAGATAAAATAGTGTCTGTAGACTAATAATAAATTCTTTTAATCCTTCTAGATAGTGTTGCTGTAATTTCATATGGTATTGTATTCAATTCTTTTGATAAATCCCAAATTGAACGCTCTTTTCCAAAATATATAATTTCATCATCTACTAATAATGAATCGGTGGATAAGGNGGGATCATTAAATAAATCTGTAACATCAATCGAGCAACTATCCATTGATATATTTCCAACTGTTGGAAGTAAATAGCCTTTATAATAAAATTTTAAAATCCCGTTACCCCAGCTTCTCTGAAGACCATCTGCATATCCAAATGGTATAGTTGCTATCTTCATCGATTTTTTTGCAACAAATGCTCTATTATATCCTACTGAATCATTAGGTTTCAAGCTTCTGATCTGCGATACTCGACACCTTAACTCTCCAATAGATTTTAAGTTTGGGTTTTTAAATCCCCCATATAGTGCAATACCAATACGGAAATAATGAAAATCTGATATGGTGTTTGTAAAATTTATTAAACCAAACGAATTGTGAATGTGTGCTTTAATACTATATTTAAATGCTGCTTGAAACTCGTTTTTAATTTTAATAAAATCTTGGATTTGGTTTTGTGTAAAAATATGAGCTTTCTTATTTGCCGCTGAGGATAAATGAGAATATATTGACTTTACCGATATACATGTAGAATAAGACTTTAATTTTGTTATTAATTCAGATATTTCTTCAATATCAAAGCCCCACCTATTCATGCCTGTATTAATTTTTATATGTATAGGGTATGGATTTATCTTTTGATTGTTCGATCGCGATTTTAGTGCATCGATTAAACAATGAAGAGTATTCATATTGTATATAACTGGTTCTAATGTATTTTTAATTATCATTTCTATGCTGCTTTTTGAAGTATTCATTACCATAATTGGACTATGAATATTCTGATTTCTTAATCGCATACCTTCTTCGAAATCAGCAACCGCAAAATAATTAATACCAAATTTTTTCATTTTATTTGTCATCAAAATGTCTCCAAAACCATATGCATTAGCTTTNACCATTGCAATTATTTCAGCTTGACCTATACTTTTCTGAATGTAATTTATATTGCTCTCTAACTGAGAACTCTCGATATATAGACGCGTACCATATAGTCTGTCTTTCATGTTCTATTGTGTTTTATTAAAGCAAATTTCACATAATGCTTCATATTCATTAGCGTTACCAATTAATACTTGATTGGTTAAATTCATTGCTTTCCTATGTGAATACTCTGCTGGTTTATTACATTGATTACATTTTGCTGTTAACCATGTTGTGGAAGTAGATATTTCAATAATATCATCCATGCAGCCAAATGATTTATTTAAATAATCTTTTGCTAATCCTGCTATAATAATAATAATCCCTTGAGATGAAATATCTTTAATATCTTGAACAATTGACTTTTTGAAAAATTGAGCTTCATCTATCCCTAAAACTTCAATATTCTTTAATTTATTTGAAATTTCGGATAAACTGTCAACCTGTATCCCTCTCTCAAATAAACCATCATGTGTGCAAATTTGACTACCTACATCACGTGTATCAACTTTAGGCTTTACTAATAAATAATTTTTATTTATTAATTTTAATCTTCTAATTAATTCGGTTGTTTTGCCTGCAAACATACATCCCGTGATAACTTGAATGTCTTTCATGAGAAGTTATAAATTATATTAACTAAATTAGTGATTTCATAATTAGTATGGAAAAACTTATTCATATAATTCCAACCCCAATTGGAAATCTAGAAGATATTACTCTTCGATCAATTAGAATATTAAAAGAAGTTGATATAATATTAGCTGAAGATACAAGAGTAACCAAAAAGTTACTTAAACATTATAATATCTCAACTCCAATGTTATCATATCATGCATTTAATGAGCATAAAATGCTTCAATATATTATAAATAAAATTAATTGCGGAGATAATATTGCTCTTGTTTCTGATGCAGGAACACCTAGTATTTCTGATCCAGGATTTTTATTAATTCGAGAATGTATTAAACATAATATCCGAATTATTTGTCTCCCTGGACCTACAGCATGTATTCCTGCAATAGTCCAATCTGGAATACCATGTGATAGATTCATCTTTGAGGGGTTTTTGCCTACAAAAAAGGGGAGAAAAAAACGGTTATTAAATATTATTAATCAAACAGCAACAACAATCTTATATGAATCACCTCATAAAATACTTAAAACACTCCATGAATTACATGCCCTTTGTCCTACAAGGCAAGTCGTGGTCTTAAAAGAATTAACAAAAATTTATGAAACTACATATAGGGGCTCAATTTTAGAGATTATAAATAGCATTGCTACATCGAAAATTAAAGGCGAATTTATCATAATCATAAATGGGAAAGATAGAGAATAAACTTATTGTTGCAGGCCCCTGTGCCGTTGAAAAAAAAATGCAATTATATAATACTGTAAAACATATATATAATTATACTGATGTTATTCGTGCTGGAATATGGAAAGGACGAACATCTCCTAATAGCTATCCTGGAGTTGGAGAAAAAGCACTACCGTGGATTCAAGATATACAAAATCAATATCAAATACCTGTTGCTATTGAAGTAGGCAATACTAAACATGTTGAATTAGCTTTAAAATATGATATTAAAATAATGTGGTTAGGAGCTCGAACAACTGTGAATCCATTTGCAGTACAAGATATAGCAGAATCTGTTAGAAATTTAAATGTCGAGATTTGGATAAAAAATCCGATTGTTTCGGATTTAAAGCTATGGATAGGTGCTGTTAATAGATTTAATCGTGTTGGTATAAAAAATATAAAAACCATTCACAGGGGTTTTTATACTGATAACAATATCCATTACCGTAATAATCCACGATGGGATCTATTAGCAGATTTTAGAAAAAAATACTCTGAAATACCTGTTTTATCAGATCCTAGTCATATTGCTGGAGACACAAAATATATCGAAAAATTATCCTTAAATTCAATCAAAGAAGGCGTAGATGGATTCATGTTTGAAGTTCATCATGATCCGAATAAAGCGTTAAGCGATAAACAACAGCAACTAAATCCAAAAGATTTTAAATTATTAATAGATAAATTAAGCATATAATGTAATTAAAAAATGCGACCTAATTTTTGTTGTATTTTCTTTTCGACTTTACTTAATTTAGAAAATTGTTTGATGATGCTCTGATGATCCAAACTTTCATTTTTAAGTTTAACTAAAAACTCTTTTAGTATTTCTTGTACTCTCTTTAATTTAAATCTTAAAATGGATTCCGTTGTTACTTTAGCTAAAATATCTTCTTCTTTAAGAACAATAATATCTTTATCTTCCCAATTTCCTAGTAAATGTTTTTCGCCAATTACATATGCACTAACTTCTCTAAATTCTAAATTAGAATGATTAAGAAAATAGTTTTTTGAAACTGGCTCCTTTAAATTAATTTTATTTTTTATTTCATTTAAAATTTTATTAAAAAGAGGTACTGAAAAAGCGCTATTAATATCTTTACTATCCTTTTCTAATTCTAAGATAATAAACTCCGCAACTGTAATTTTTGAATCATTAATTATTATTTTTTGTGTTGAACCATAATTAATTAATAATCTAATTAATTGTAATTCTTCTAAATATTTTCGTGAAATAAGCTCAAAATTTAATTTATTAACTGAATTATCCTTGGTTAATATTGGTTTTTGTCGTTTAGTGTTAGTTTTAAGGTTTTCCTTATTTTGATTCTGTAACTCTTGCAATAAGTCTAATTCATTTAAATTTAATTTTTTAGCAGTCTCTCTAATGTGAAATGATTGGGAAATTGAATCGTTAATTAAAGAAATTGATTTTATTATACTTTTAGTTGCATCGATTAATGCCCCTGTATCTTCTTTATTTATTAATTGATATTTAAAATCAATGAAGTTCATAGTGTTTTTTCTAATATAATCATACACTGTTTCTTTATTTTCTTTATGAAGAAAAGAAGAAGGATCTTCTCCCTGAGGCAATTGAAGGATTTTTGGATTCATACCTACTTTTAAAACTTCATCAATAGCTTTTAATGTTGCATTTACTCCTGCATGATCCGAGTCAAATAAAATACCAATGTTATTTGTGAAACGATGTATTAATCTTATTTGATCTTTTGTTAATGCTGTTCCACAACTTGAAACAACATTTTTAATACCAAATTGAAATAATGCCATCACATCTGTATATCCTTCAACTACATAACAAAAATCTGATTTTTTAATTTCTTTTTTAGCAAGATGCATTCCGTATAAAATTTTGCTTTTTTGATAAAAATCAGAACTATCTGAATTTAAATACTTAGCTGACTTAGATGTGCTATTGAAAACCCTTGCACCAAATCCTACGACATCTCCACTCATACTATGTATAGGAAATATAATCCGACCACCAAAACGATTACGTTCTTCTTTATTTATAATACGTGTTTTGTGAAGATATTCGATATTATACCCTGCTTTTTTTGTTTCCACAACTAAATCATTATTCAATTGTTCACAATACCCTATTTCAAACAATTCTATTATTGATTTGGAAAAACCTCTANCATTTAAATACTCTAACACTTTACCCCCTTTATTAAACATTGTTTTTACAAAAAAGTCTTTTACAAAATTAAGTGCTAATAATGTAGCCTGCTTCTCATTCTCTTGCTCTTGAGTTTTAAGATCTGTTTCAAGATATTCAACATGAATATTATATTTTTTAGCTAAAAATAATAATGCTTCTGGATATGTATACTGCTCNTGCTCTATTAAAAATGAAATTACATTTCCACCTTTTCCAGAGCTAAAATCTTTCCAGATTTCTTTTGCCGGAGAAACTACAAANGATGGTGTTTTTTCGTCATTAAATGGGCTTAANCCTTTATAGTTCGCTCCTGTTTTCTTCAAAGACACAAACTCTGAAATAACATCTTCAATAACAACAGTATTAAAAATNTCATCTATCGTTTTTTGAGAAATCTTCATTTTATTTTTTTCTATCTATTAAAAAATCTAATACTGAATATATTGATTTTTTATATTTTCCTTCTTTAAAATTGCTTATAATCATCTTTGCATCATTATATTTTTCTGTGATTATAGCCTCTGCATATTCTATTCCTTTGTATTTTTTAACCTGATTAACAACAAATGCTAACTCTAGTTTTGTGTTATTTTTTTTTCTTAAAATTTTAAAGACTTTATTTTTTTCTAATAAATGCATTTTAGGTAATGCATATAATAAAGGTAAATTGATTTTACCTTCTTTTATGTCATTAGCAGATTGTTTCCCACTATAATTAGAATAATTATAATCTATAATATCATCTTTTATTTGAAACATAATCCCAATAATTGATCCTAAATCTTTTAATTTTTTAACATCATTATTATTAGCTTTTGCAGANATTCCACCTAATTCAAATGCACATTCAAATAAAGANCCCGTTTTTAATTTAATNATTTTAAAATAATCTTCTTCTGTTAAATTTAATTTTCTTGTTTTTTCAATCTGCGCTAACTCACCCTCTACCATTTTTTCTACAACATCTGAAATCAACTCTAATATTTTATAATCCTTATTTTGAACTGCAATTTTTAAACCTTTTGCTAAAAAATAATCTCCCGTAAGGACCGCAATTTTATTCTTCCAAATTGTGTTAAGTGAAAATGCAGATCTTCTTATCTGGGCATCATCAACTATATCATCATGAATTAATGTAGCTGTATGAAGAAGCTCTATCAAAATTGAGCTCCTATATGTTTTTTTAGTAATATTTCCTATTAAACCTGATGAAATAATTGCACAAATTGGACGAATTTTTTTTCCTGAATTTTTTCTTAAATAGGTAGTTACTTTGTATAATAACCCTCCCTTTGTTGACAATATATTTTTAAATTTTTTGTCAAATAATTCAATTTCTTCTTTAAGTATTTGTTGAAATTCTATCACTATTTATTCTGAGTTGCAAGTTGTCCACATGCTGCACCAATATCTTCTCCTCGACTTCTTCTAAATTTAACCAAAATATTATTTTTTTCTAATGTATCTAAAAATAATTTCGTTCTTTTAATTCCTGTTTTTTCGTAAGGTGTGTTCTCCACCTTATTATATTCAATTAAATTTACCTTGCTAGGAATCTTACGACAAAACGTAATTAATTTTTTAGCATCTTCTATCGAATCATTAATTCCTTTTAATAAAACATATTCATATGTTGGCTTAATTGCAGTTTTTTTATAAAAATATGTTAATGCATCTTGTAAATCTTCTAAATTGTTTGATTTATTAATTTCCATAATTTCATTTCTTGTTGTGTTGTTTGCTGCATGTAAAGAGATTGCTAAATTAAAATTAGGATTCATGTCTGCTATTTTTCTTATAATTTTTGTTATCCCAACTGTTGAAACGGTAATTCGCTTAGCTGACATACCCATCCCATAAGATCCAGTAATATAATTTATACTAGTTAATACATTTTTGACATTTAATAATGGTTCCCCCATACCCATAAAAACAATATTCGTGATGGGTTTTTTGAATTTTTTGATAGCATATCGATTAATTGAAAATACTTGATCATAAATTTCACCAGCTGTTAAATTTCGATACATTTTGAGCTTACCTGTAGCGCAAAACTTGCATGCTAAACTACAACCCACTTGTGAAGAGATGCACGCTGTTAATCGATTTAATTGTGGAATTAAAACTCCCTCGACTACCCTGTTTTTATCTATTTCAAACAAGAATTTTATAGTCCCATCTACACTCGTGGTAAATGTTGAAATTTCAAGCTTATTAATTATGAAATTTTTATTTAAAAAATCTATATCATTAGCCCCAATATTAGTCATTTTATTAAAATCGGATTCATAATGCTTCCATATCCATTCTAAAACTTGATTTATTCTAAACTTAGGAGAGCTATTTTTTTCAAACAATAATGCTAACTCTTCTCTCGTTATATTCCTAATGTCTTTTTTACAACTTTCCATCTCCTTTTTTTAAAAAATTATAAATTTTGTGAGCAAGATAATAATCTAAATCTGTCGTTATTTTAATATTATATTCTCTTCCATTGATTAACTTGATAGGTAGTTGATTCTGTAAATAATCATAAACTGATGCATCATCAAAAAAGGGATGATTAATATTAGATTTTTCTAATTCAATCAATTGGCAATATGCCTTATATATAATGTCTAAATTAAACACTTGTGGGGTCTGTGTACTAATATAATTATTGCGATCTCTTCCTAAGCTTTGAGCTGCTTGCATGCCTATAAACTCTCTTAAGGAATCTTTTAATTTAATAACAGGAACTGCACTGCCATTTCTAGTAGCTGAATTTATTAATTCTAATATGAAATCTCTATTAATAAATGGTCGAGCAGCATCATGTATGCTTATTAAAGCGCGTGATTTAATGTTATTTATATTAGAAGATTTGGTCTTATAAATTATTTTTAAACCTTTAAATACTGTGTCCAATCGCCTTCTTCCACCAGTATATATTTTATGTTCTAAATTAAAATTATATTGCTTACATAATCTTCTCCATTCTAACTTATATCCGTTGGGTAATGCAATATATAACTCTGATTTAGGATCTGCCTTTTTAAAAGCTATTGCACTATGCATAATAAGTGGTAGATGATCTAATTCTAAAAACTGTTTAGGAGTCCTACTATTTATTAATCTAGAACCTTTTCCCGCAGCCAATATTAATACATAATGAATCATGTGGATTACATTAAATAATTAACATACAATCGCCATAGCTTAAAAAGTTATATTTTTCTTTTATTGCTTGTTTATACGCTTCCATAATTAAGTCATGTCCACCAAAAGCTGCTACAAGCATTAAAACTGTTGATTTTGGGGGGTGAAAATTGGTTAATAATGAAGTGGCTATCTGAAATTCATATGGCGGAAAAATAAATTTATTTGTCCAGCCTTCAAAAGGCTTAAGTGTATTATTTGAAGAAACAGGTGTTTCAATTGAGCGCATTGTCGTAGTCCCAATAGCACAAATTCTTCTTTTATTTGCAAGGCCATTATTAATAATCTCTGCAACAGAAGGGGAAATATAAGTTTCTTCGGAATCCATTTTATGTTTTGATAAATCTTCAACCTCAACAGATCTAAAAGTGCCAAGTCCAATATGTAGGGTGATTTCTGGTATATGTACTCCTAAAATTTCTAATTTTTTTAACATAATTTTGCTAAAATGAAGCCCTGCACTAGGAGCTGCAACAGCTCCTTTGTGCTTAGCATAAACTGTTTGATATTTTTCTTCGTCTTCTGGTGTTGGCTCCCGATCGATGTATTTTGGTAATGGAGTTTGTCCTAATAACTCTATTTTTTGCTTAAACTCATCATATGGAGCATCATGTAAAAACCTTAAAGTTCGGCCTCTTGATGTAGTATTGTCAATCACTTCGGCAACTAACTCATCATTTTCTCCAAAATATAATTTATTACCAATTCTAATTTTTCTTGCTGGATCTACTAACACATCCCATAGTCTACTTTCTTTATTAAGTTCTCGCATTAAAAAAACTTCAATTTTAGCACCTGTTTTTTCTTTATTTCCATATAGTCGNGCCGGAATAACTTTAGTGTTATTNAAAANCATAACATCTTCTTCTTNAAAATAATCAAGAAGATCTGTGAATTTTTTATGNTCAATAACACCTGTATCTTTATGCACAACCATCATTCGTGAATCATCACGATTTAATAATGGCTTTGTTGCTAATCTTTCTGGTGGTAATTTAAAATCAAATTGGGAAAGTTTAAGTTTCATATTTAGATTGGAATTATGTATTTGAACCCAAATATACAAAAATATAGAATGTAAATTTTATTAATTTACTATTGCTAGACACATTCCGAAATCTCATTTATTTCAATAGCTTTTTCTAATTTAAAATCCCCAATGCCTGTGCGCATCAATTCATATAAATATGCCCCACATACAAGTTGTTTCCCAATATCATTGACTAGGCTTCTTATGTATGTTCCTTTAGTACATTCAACTTCAAATTTGATAAATGGTAAATTGATTTCTATAACATGTAATTTATAAATAGTAACTTTTCTTGATTTTACTTTAAAATCTATCTCGCCTCTTCGAGCTTTTTTATATAATCTTTCACCGTTGACTTTAACTGCTGAAAAAATAGGTGGCTTTTGTTCTTGGTGGCCAATAAAATTTGAAAACACCTTTTTAATTTCTTGAATCGATAACTGTTCATATGGCTGACTATTATATTCTTCTGTTTCAGAATCAAAGCTTTCAGTTACACAACCTATCTTCATAGTACCAATATATTTTTTATTCAAACTCTCAAATAATTTCATTTGTTTTGTATGTTTACCTGTACAAATAATTAAAAGACCTGACGCTTTTGGATCTANTGTGCCTGCATGGCCTACTTTAATTTTTTTTAGATTATATTTTTTTTTGTATAATTCCTCTGACTTTTTTAACTACATCAAATGATGTCCAATCTATAGGNTTATTCACCAANAACATTCTAGATATANTNTGAGAATTTAAAATCATGCGAANAACAAGAATAATATACNAATACNAATACAATAGTATCCAAAATAATTTAAAGTATTTTTTTGAACAATAATAATCATATATTTACANGCAAATAATCCTGATAAAAATGCNCTAAAAAAAGCAATTATTAANCCTTGNATTTCAATATCATAACTCGGATTTGTTGTNCTAAACTCTACTATTTTAATTANTGCCCCGCCTATAATCGGGATTAAAGCCATGAGAAANGAAAATTCTGCAGCTTGATCTCNTTTTACCTTNCAATACAATGCTGTTGCAATAGTACTTCCNGATCTAGATATNCCAGGAATAATGGCTAAAGCCTGAGCNCACCCCATTAAAATTGCGTGTGNAAAACNAATTTCATTATTTGANGTTTTAACTAAANTAGNAGCAATTAAAATTAAACCTGTCATAATCAACATCACACATACTAAGTTTACTGAATTGATAAACAGTAAATCAATATGATTGCTAAATAATCCGTATATAACAATTGTTGGAATAGATGAAATAATTAATTTACATATAAACGCAATGTCCGTTTTATTCTTATAACATATTAGCCCTAATAATATATGCTTGATTCGCTGATGATATATAATAATTGTACTTAATGCTGTTGCGAAGTGAACAGTGATAAATAATAATAATGGGTCTTTGGTTGCTATATCAGAAATATGGGAAAATAGCTCAAGATGGCCACTGCTACTAATTGGAAAAAATTCAGTTACACCCTGTATTAAACCTAAAATAAAGTATTTAATTTCTTCAATCATTATAGAATATTGCGAATACCATTCCAACATAGCCTAGAATTATAATAACAGGGGCTAATATAATTCTCTGAGAAGCAAAAATATCAGGATTAAAATCAAATTCAGTTTGACCACCGCCACCAATCATAAGAGCAAACCCAAGGGCTAATAAAAATAAACTTATTAAGAGTATTTTATAGTTGTTATTTGTGAAAAGAAACTGTTCTCTATCTGTATGGATATCTTTCTTCATAATTTTATTGTCAAGATGATATTATTATTGATATAATTGATCTGTTTTTAAATTTAAGTATTTTCTCACACACATTAAAGTACTGAAAAATGAAATTCCTAAATTTATCAGTGATATACTTATAATTAAGTATGTTAATTGGTGGAGTGATATGAAATTTCTGATTTCAGGAATTTGATGTGTCAATACAATAAGAAGAGAGACTAAAATCATATTACCAACTATACAAGCAAATATTGATAATACTAAATTATTTATCAAAAATGGTTTTTGTATAAATTTTTTGGTAGCACCAACAAGCTGCATAGTCTTAATAATAAATCGTTTTGAATAAATTGTTAGCCTTATATTACTATTAATCAAAATAAAGGCTATGAAAAAGAAGAATGCTGAAATAATTAAAAAAATCCCCCCAATTTTATTTAAATTTTTCTCTAATAACAAAACAATGTCCTGGTCATATAATACATCATCAATTTCATCATACAACATGAATTTTGTTATCTTGTCTTTAGAGTTAAAAGTTGTCAAATGATCAGCATAATATTTGACTTCTATGATATTTTTTAATGGATTCTTGCCTAGAATATTTAAAAAATCTTCGCCTATATTATTTTTTAAATTTTCCGCCGACTCTTTTTTAGAAATGAAATTAACACTCTTTACTCCACTAACTAAATTTAGCGATTTTATAAGCTGTTGTGTTTCTAGCTCTTGTACATCATTATTAATTAATAAATTAAAGCTTATATTTTCTTTTAAAGTATCTCCCAGTGCATTATAATTAATGGCTATAATTCCTAATAAACCCATTATTAAAACTGAGAATGTGGTGGCTAAAAAAACTGAGATTTTAGAATTTAGCAGTCTACTTTTTAAAAATTTTTCTGTTACTAACGTCATATTTAATATTTGCTAAATTAAATAAAATGATTTATTTATTATATGAGATTAATTTATACATTTAATATTTATATAATTTATACATGCATTATAATTTTTTGGAAATAGAAAAAAAGTGGATCTCTAAATGGAAATCTAAAAAAGTATATGAAGTAAAGGCAAATTTTTCTCTTCCAAAATACTACGTTCTAGATATGTTTCCATATCCCTCAGGAGCTGGATTACATGTTGGACATCCCTTGGGATATATTGCTAGTGACATCTATGCTAGATATAAACGATTAAATGGTTTTAATGTTTTACATCCAATGGGTTATGATTCTTTTGGGTTGCCGGCTGAACAATATGCTATTCAAACTGGACAACATCCTGGTTTAACAACTAATAAAAATATTAAAAGATATCGAGAGCAGTTAGATAAAATTGGATTTTCATTTGATTGGACTAGAGAAATCCGAACATCTGACGCCTCATACTACAAATGGACTCAGTGGATTTTTAAGCAACTATTTAATTCATATTATTGTAATATCGATGACAAAGCTCTTCCTATATCTGAGTTAATTGAAGAATTTGAAAGAAATGGAAACGCTAGTGTAAACTCTCCATGTGATGAAGATACCCCTGTATTTACTGCAAAACAATGGGGCAGATGGAGTGAAAAAAATAAGCAAGTTATTTTATTAAAGTATCGTCTGGCTTATTTATCCAATACATGGGTAAACTGGTGTCCAGAATTAGGTACTGTTTTAGCTAATGATGAAGTTAAGGATGGTTACTCCGAAAGAGGAAATTTTCCTGTAGAACAAAAAAAAATGCGCCAATGGTCACTACGAATCACTGCGTATGCTGAGCGATTGTTAAAGGGGCTTGAAAATATTGAATGGAATAAATCTATAAAAGAAATTCAAAAAAATTGGATTGGTAAATCAGAAGGTGCAACAGTTAATTTCTTATTAGAAGATAACAAAGGTGCTATTGAGGTATTTACTACAAGACCTGATACCATATACGGTGTTTCATTTATAGTTCTTGCGCCAGAACATAATTTAGTTGATAAAATAATAGCTTCTAAGGAGAATCCTGAAATTATTAAATACTTGAAAGATGTAATTTCTAAATCCGAACGAGAGAGACAGTCTAATACTAAAAATATAGATGGCGTTTTTACTGGATTATATGCTGTGCATCCTTTTACAAAGGAGAAAATACCTATTTGGATTGCCGATTATGTTTTAGCCTCTTATGGTTCGGGTGCAATTATGGGTGTGCCTTGTGGAGATCAAAGAGATTGGTTCTTTGCAAAAAAATATAATTTACCTATTCCTAATATATTTAAAGATATCAATATTGATCAGAATGCAAATGAAAACAGGGAAGTTACTATTGAAAAGTCTGATTTTCTAAACGGATTAGCAGTTATAGATGCTATTAAAGCAGCTATATTAAAGATTGAGGAAAAGAAAATTGGAAAATTACAAATCAATTATAAACTTAGGGATGCAATCTTTAGTCGTCAAAGATACTGGGGAGAACCTTTTCCAATTTATTATAAAGATGATGTGCCATATATTATTGAAAACACTGAGGCTGTCCAATTGCCTACTGTAGATAAATATCTACCGACTGAAGATGGTAATCCACCATTAGCAAGGGCAAAAAAAGAAGATTGGAATATTTATAGTGGCGATAGAATGGAATATAATACTATGCCTGGATGGGCTGGTTCATCTTGGTATTTCTTAAGATTTATGGACCCGAAAAATAATACGGAATTTGTTTCTAAAGAGAAATCTAATTATTGGGGACAAGTAGATTTATATATTGGAGGTGCGGAACATGCTGTTGGTCATTTATTATATTCTCGATTTTGGACACAATTTTTATATGATAGGGGTTATATTAACTTTCAAGAACCTTTCAAAAAACTCATCAACCAAGGTATGATTTTGGGAAGATCTAATTTTGTTTACCGAATTATTAATACTAATAAGTTTGTAACATTTGAAAAAAGAAAAGAATATAAAACTAGTCGTATTCACATAGACATTCAATTAGTAGATAATGATATTTTAAATATCGACGCTTTTAAAAAGTGGCGGCCCGAATTTAAAGATGCGGAATTTATTTTAAATCAAAACAATAAATACCTCTGTGGCTTTGAAGTAGAAAAAATGTCCAAATCAAAATATAATACACAAACACCCGATGATTTAATTAATAAGTTTGGAGCAGATACATTAAGAATGTATGAAATGTTTCTTGGGCCTTTAGAACAATTTAAGCCATGGGATATTAAAGGTATTAATGGTGTCCATAATTTTTTAAAAAAATTATGGAGATTAACCCATGATGAAAACAATCACTTTATCATCTCAAATGATAAAGCCTCTGAAAAAGAGTTAAAATCTTTACATCAATGCATCGAAAAAGTAACTGCTGATTTAAATAGATTTTCATTTAATACAATTGTTAGTCATTTAATGATCTGTCTAAATGATTTAATTAATTTCAAGTGTAATAAACGTGAAATTGTAACTGATTTTATTATTCTTCTATCTCCTTATGCCCCATTTATTAGCGAAGAAATTTGGGAATGTTTAGGGAATGATAATTCTATAACTAATGCTAAGTGGCCTGTCTTAAACCAAAATTACATACAAGAAGAATTCGTCACTTATCCTATTTCTTTTAATGGTAAAATGAGATTTACACTAAATCTTTCCATTAATTTATCAAAACTTGATATTGAGCAAGCAGTTATTCAACACCCTAAAACAGTAAATTATTTAAATACTCAAAGTATTAAAAAGATAATTATCATTCCTAATAAAATTGTAAATATTGTTTTTTAGAAAATTGTGATTTTTAACAACGTTGAAAAAATGAACAAAAAATCTAAAAAATGAACAAAAAATCTAAAAAATGAACAAAAAATCTAAAAAATGAACAAGGAATTAA
>PAVX01000029.1 GCA_002713285.1 Flavobacteriales bacterium | reverse complement strand
GAAACAATAGAAATTAACTGTCCAGTACCTGGTTGCACGGATTCATCGGCGTGTAACTTTAGTGCAGATGCGACAGACGACGACGGTTCTTGTACTTATGCAGCAGATGCATGTACAGACTGTGATGGTAACGACTTAGGAGGTCAAGATTGTGCAGGTGTTTGTGAAGGTTCTTCAGTAGAAGACGAATGTGGTGTTTGTGATGGTTCAGGACCAGCAGAAGGTTTTGACTGTGATGGCAACTGTTTATCAACAGTTGACTGTGCAGGTGTTTGCGGAGGTTCTTCAGTAGAAGACGAGTGTGGTGTTTGTGATGGTTCAGGACCAGCAGAAGGTTTTGACTGTGATGGTAATGCATTACAATCTGACTGTGCTGCATGTGCTGAAGCAGGTGGATTCTATTGTGGAGACGATGAGTCTAACTGGACTTCTTGGTCACCACTTGGATGTGTGCCTGATTATTATATGGGAGATGGTTATTCAGATTGTGCTGATAGTTCTGATGAAGTAGACGGTGCATCTTATAACTGTGATCCATTTGAATATGTAGCACCAGTTGTTGCTACATGTGATGATGATTCAGCATGTAACTACGGAGCAGAAGGAGATTGTGAATACACTTCTTGTGTTGGTTGTGGTGATGGTCAATTAGAGATAGTAGCTACATTCAACGACGCTTATGGCGACGGATGGAATGGAGCAGTTGCTAGTGTTTACTTCGATGGTGTATTATTTGACCCAGCGGGAGTAGGCTTTACTTATACAATGACAGCTGATTCACCTAATCCAGATGTTCAATCATTCTGTGTAGACCAAACAGGTTTAGCAGGATGTTTAACAATTGTTGTAGGTGGTGGTACATGGGATTCTGAAATTTCATGGTCATTAGTTGACGGTGCTACAGGCGGAGCAGCATTTGCTTTAGCTGGTGGTGCAGAAACAATTGAAATCAACTGTCCAGTACTTGGATGTACTGATGAGTCAGCAGCTAACTATAATCCAGATGCTACAGAAGACGATGGTTCTTGTATCGCTTCTTGTACTGATTTAGCTTGGACATTTGGCGGTGGTTCATATATAAGTGAAACTTCATTTACAATAACAGATGCTGACGGTAACGAAGTTGCTTCAGGAGGAGGTGTTGCAGGTGAAGGATCTCTTTGTTTAGCAGATGGTTGTTATGATGTAAATATGGTTGATTCTTATGGAGATGGATGGAATGGAAACGTTCTTGATCTTGGTGGAACATCATTTACATTAGGAGCAGGAATGTCAGCAGGATCATCTCCATTAGATGTTAATGGTGGTGGTTGTGGTATTGTAAATGGATGTATGGATTCAAATGCATCTAACTTCAATGCTGATGCGAATATGGATGATGCTTCATGTGAATACTCATGTGATTATTTATTATCAAGTGATTCATACTATGATTCATGGGATAATGGATTCTCAAATTACTACTGTGATTATTATGTGTCAGGTGGTTCTTATACTATTGAAGAAATGGTAGAAATGGGTTATGCTTGTGAGTGTGTTACTGAGCCAGTTTTTGGTTGTACAGATGAAACAGCAGATAACTATAATGCTGACGCTACATCAGATGATGGTACTTGTGAGTACTCTTGTGCTGAAGGTGTTGCAGTTTCATGTGACGGTGGTTCATGGCAAAGTGAAGTATCATGGTCAATTACTGATTGTGATGGAAACATTGTTGCTTCAGGAGGCGCTCCATTTAATGACTGTATCGCATTACCAGATGCTTATACAATTAGTATGACTGACTCTTACGGTGATGGTTGGAATGGAAACGTTCTTACTATCGGAGATGATGTTTATGATGTAACTACAAACGGAGATGGTGCTACAGGCACAGTTGAGGTAGGTACATGTGCTGCGCCAACATGTGATGATGACACAGCTTGTAACTACGGTGAGGAAGGAGATTGTGAATATGAATCTTGCGCAAGTGCTTGTGCTGATGGACAATTAGAAGTTGTTCTTACAGCTAACGATGCTTACGGAGACGGTTGGAATGGAAACCTTGCAAATGTTTACTTCGATGGTGTATTATTTGACCCAGCGGGAGTAGGCTTTACTTATACTTTAGTTGACGGTTCAGAAGAAGTTACTTCTTTCTGTGTTGACCAAAGTGCTGTTGCAGGATGTTTAGAAATTACTGTTGATGGTGGTTCATGGCAATCAGAAGTTTCATGGTCATTAGTAGATGCTGCTACAGGTGGTATGGCGTTCGCTTTATCGGGCGGTGCTCCTTATGCATATGCTAGTGATAATTGTCTTGATTGTTTATCACTTGATTTAGTTGACTCTTATGGAGACGGCTGGAACGGTGGATTCTTAACTGTTGATGGAACGGATTATACTATTGAATCTGGCGATGCTGCTTCATATGAGATTTGTGTTGACCTTGATGGTTGTACAGAGATTACATATACAGCTGGATCATGGAGTACTGAAAACTCTTGGTCAGTTTCTGATGCAGACGGTAACGTACTTGTTTCATTTGGTAATGAAACTGGTTATGTTGGAGACTGTGCGGTATATGGTTGTATGGATGAAACTGCATGTAACTATAACCCAGATGCTACGGCAGATGATGGTTCATGTGGTGTGCCTGATATGACAGATTATTCATGTTACTGGTACATGTGGAACTATCCAGGAAGTTACACAATTGAAGACCTAGAAAGTTGGGGTTATGACTGTACTTGTGTTGAGCCTCCAGTTGTTGGTTGTATGGATGAAGAAGCATGTAACTATGTTGCTAATGCTACTTTAGATAGTGGTTGTGATTATTCATGTAATTGTGATGGAACAGCTATCAGTGTTGATGGTGGTTCTTACCCGTCTGAAGTTTCTTGGACTATTTCAGATCTTGATGGAAACGTTATTCTTGAAGGAGGTGCTCCATATTCAGCTTGTGTTGATCCATTACCAGAGTGTTATATTATAGATATGTATGACTCTTTTGGAGATGGATGGAATGGAGACATAATGACTATCGATGGAGATTTCACTAATGATGGAGCAGGTCTTCTTACTATAGCAATGGGAGATTATGCTCAACATCAAGTGGGTGACTGTTTTGTATATGGTTGTACAGATGATACAGCATGTAATTACAGTGCAGATGCTAACATAGATGATAGTTCATGTGATTACTCTTGTATAGGATGTACTGATCCAGATGCTGCTAACTACTGTGATACTTGTACAGTAGATAATGGTTCTTGTATTTCTTCATGTACTACAATTACTGTAAACATGACAGATNCATANGGTGATGGTTGGAACCAAAATGTTCTTACAATTACTGATGCAGCTGGAAATGTTTATGATGCAACTATATATGATGTTAATGGTGAATTTACTACTAATGTATGGACTACTTACGAAGGTGGTGCTGCAACATCAATAGAGGTTTGTTTATCTGATGGTTGTGCAACAATGACTTGGACAGATGGTTCATACGTGACAGAAACAGCGTTTACAATAACAGATGCTGATGGTAATGTTCTAGCTTCAGGTGAAGATGGAATCTTATCTCAATCTACATTTGGTGTTAACGATGATTCTTGTGTAACATATGGTTGTATGGACCCAGTAGCTGAAAACTATGATGAAGCTGCTAATGCTCCATGTGATGGATGTTGTGAATACATCTCAGGTTGTATGGATGTATTGGCTACTAATTATAATGAAGCTGCAACGTCTGATGATGGTTCATGTGAATACGATTGTGAGACTTATCCAACAAATACAGCTACGTATTCATGTTACTGGTATGTATGGGATTCAGGATACGGTTACACTGTTGAAGATATGATCGGATACGGTTATGACTGTACTTGTGTTACTGATCCAGTTTATGGATGTATGGATTTAGCTGCAGACAACTACAATGTAGATGCTGANTTTGATGATGGTTCATGTGAATACTCTGGAGACGGCGTTGGTTGTATGGATGCAAATGCAGATAACTATGATGCAGATGCTACAACAGACAGTGGTCTTTGTGAGTACTCTTGTCCATTTGTTGATGGAGTAAATATTACAGAGGAACTTTACGGTTGTTACTACTATGTATGGGTTAACCCTATATATACTGTAGAAGAAGCGACTGGTTATGGTTATGACTGTACTTGTGTTGATGCACCAGTATATGGTTGTATGAATGACATTGCTACTAACTATAATGCGGATGCTGATTTCGATGATGGTTCATGTGAATTTGATTGTGCTGGTGCAGGTCTAGCAGACGCTACATCTACATCAGGTGGTGGATCTTGGACAGGAGAAGTTTCTTGGTCATTAGTAGATGCCGATGGTAACGTTGTTGCTTCAGGTGGTGCTGCTNCAGTTGCTGAAGATGCTACACAAAACTTCTGTATCGATCCAGATGCTTGTTATACAGTTAATATGANNGANTCNTACGGNGANGGTTGGAATGGAAACGTTCTTACTATTAANGGAGAAGCGTTTGAATTAGCTGCAGGAGCTTCAGGTTCTGCGCCATTTGGAAGTTGTTCATTTGAATGTAATGCTACAGAATTAGCTGTTACAGTTAATGATGCAGAAGGTACAGACTTTGGATACTCAATCACNGATGCTGATGGTAATTCAGTATTTGTTGAAGATGGTATTGGATGTTTTGATTTAGACGGTTGTTATACTGTTTCTTTATCTAGCTCTGCTGGAAATGGAGATCAAGGAGCGTCATTAACTATCGGTGATATGACATTTGATTGGGGATCAGGCCTTTCTTATTCTTCAGTGTATGCTGATGCAATTGGATCTGGCTGTGCAATTTACGGTTGTATGGATGAAACAGCATGTAACTATGATGCTGCTGCTGATACTGATGATGGTTCATGTGATTATGGATGGAATGGAGTTTGTGATTATTCAGACTTCTGTTTCACAGATTCATTTGATGATGGTGTAGTATGGAATGATGGTAACGGTTGGGCTACTTGGTCAGGAGGTGATTCTGATGCAGCTGCTAGTGATGATGGAATGCTATCTGTAGGAGGTAGTGTTGATGTAGTAACATCTTTACCAGTATTTACTTCAGGTGTATTTGAAGTGTCATTTGATATGACTGTAGATATGGCAGGNTCGGGNTACTTTAACTTTGGAAACTCTGGNAATACTGCTGATTGGGATTGGGAAAACCAATTCTACTTCAATGCTGACGGTACTGCGAATGATGACTTTGCAAATACTTGGTCATACACTCCAGGTTCAACAATGTCAGTATCTACTTTCATTGATCTTGACAACGGTGCTGCTGTCTTAGTAATAGATGGAGCATGGGTTGCTGAATGGGGTTGGACAGGTAACTTAGGAGGAGTTAACTTCTTCGGAGCTGCTACTGCAACAGACTCATATACTGTAGATAACTTTAGTATGTGTGTTAGCGAAATGCCAACTCAATCAGTTTCAGGTTGTACAGATGCTGATGCTTGTAACTATAATCCAGATGCTACAGACGACGACGGTAGTTGTGCTACTTTAGATGCATGTGGTGAATGTGGTGGTTCAGGTGTTACTGGTTGTACTGATACAGGTGCATGTAACTACGATCCAAATGCATGTTCGGATGATGGTTCATGTGAATACACAGATGGTGTGTATGACTGTGATGGTCAGACTTGTTTAGCAGATTCAGATGGTGACGGAGTATGTGATCCTAATGAAATTTCTGGATGTACAGATTCTGATGCATCGAATTACTCTGATGTAGCAACAGATGATGATGGTTCATGTGTATATCCAGTTGAAGGATGTACTGATCCAGCAGCAGGAAACTACGATCCAAGTGCTGATTCAGATGATGGTTCATGTGACTACGGTCCATGGGATGTTTCATCTACAGATTGTAATATGACTGTATTACTTCCTGGAGATCTTGACATCACTGTAGAAGGTGAAGCGTTAAGTGGATCAATTTGGATTGGTGTTACAGATGCTGATGGTAATGTTTATGGTTCTGCTGTATATAGCGGCGAAACAACATCAGTTGCAGTATGGGGATCAGANGCAGGATTAGATAATGGAATGCAAGCAGGCGAAACTCTTAATTGGGTTGTAATGTCTGGTGATGAAGTTCTTAGTGCTGCTGTTTCGTACAGTATGGGTGCTGGAACATATTCTTGTAACGGTCTTGCGGGACTTAGTTCATTAGCTGCAACTTCAACTGTAACTCAGTCGATAGAGCTTAATGAAGGTTGGAATATTTGGTCGACATATGTTTCTCCAGAAGATGGAGATATGGCGGCAATGTTCTCAGCAATCGTTGATGATATCGTAATCTGTAAGGATGAAAATGGTTCAGTTTACTGGCCAGCATTCGGCTTGAATAACATTGGTGGCATCACAGATGCAGCTGGTTATCAAGTTAAAACAGAGGCTGCTACTGTGTTAGAAGTAACAGGTTCTTTACTTGACCCTGCAATGGAATTTGAAATTGCAGAAGGGTGGAATATCATCGGTTATGTAAGAACAGAAGCAGCAGATGCAGCTGATATGATGTCTCCAATTGTTGACGATATGGTTATCATGAAGGATGAAAANGGNTCAGTTTACTGGCCAGCANTTGGATTGAACAATATTGGAAACATGATGGCAGATGAAGGTTACCAAGTGAAAATGGACGCAGGTGCTATGTTCTCATATCCATCTGGTTCAGGAAGATTAGCTTATGTTGAGCCAATCAGAACAATTCACTATGAGGTAGCTCCAAACACAGGTAGTAATATGACTATTGGTCTTCCAACAACAGCTTGGGAGGTAATGCCAGNTATCGGTGATGAGATTGCTGCTTACGATGAATCAGGTAGATTAATTGGAAGCACTTCATTCACTGGTGATCATATTGCTCTTACNGTTTGGGGAGATGACTTAACTACTGATNCTAANGATGGTTTAGANNTAGGAGAAAAAGTTACCTTCAAGCTATGGAANTCTGATATGAANACTGAGTCTACACTAGTTGTGACTAAGTGGGATGCTGGAANTGATGNNTATACTATAGATGGTATAAGTATTGCATCTAACATTATCTTATCAGGTGANANNTCAGCGGATGCTTACAAATTGTATCAAAATGTACCGAATCCATTTAATGGAACAACAGCGATTAATTTCTATGTTCCAGAGAATGCAGAGGTTACAATAAGTGTATATAATATGTTAGGTGAGCATGTTGCAGAAGTAACTAATGAAATCTTTAATGCTGGTAAGCATGAAGTAGTATTTAATTCAGGTGAATTAAGTCAAGGGACTTACTTTGTAAGAATGACTACTGAAGGCTTCACAGCTACTAAGAATATGAATATCGTTAAGTAATTCTTATCGATTCATAATAAAAAAGCCCCTTCATTGGGGCTTTTTTTATTATCTATTAATACTTATTTCATTATTGATAGTACCGTTTTTATAGATGCTGTTAATTAACAGCTTTGATAAATACGGAGCTAATATAATACCTCTAGTACCTAATCCATTTAAAATATATAGATTATTATATTTTTTATGTACATCAACAAATGGTCTTCTATCAAAAGTGGACGGTCTAATACCTACTTGATGATTTATGATGGTAAATTCTGTTTGTAATATAGAATTTAGTCCATCAATAAGTTTTGTCTTTGCTTCTACATTCGGATTAATAGTCATATCTTTCCAATCATAAGTTGCACCAATTGAATAATGGTCATTACCAATCGGTGTAAATAAAAAGCCGGAATGAATAATCTTGTCCAGCTTTAAATCTTTTGAGTAAATAGTGAGTATTTCCCCTTTTGTGGGTTTAAAATTTAAATTATTAAAATATGGATTATCAATACCCGCATATCCTTGACAAAAAATAATCTTATTAGCTTCAATACCTTCAAAACGAATAGAATTAGAATTAATTTTTAACTTATTATAATCTAGCTTAGTGTCTAATAAAAGGTTTTTATTGATACAATAATCCCTAAATAAATTTAATAATAACTGTACATTAACCTTACCAGCTGATTTAACAAGACCATATGGATTTTGATTAAGCAATCCTTGATTGTTAATTGAACATAAGTCTTTCGACATATATTGATATCGACAAGAGCTAGATTGTTTTGTTAACCAATTATTTTGGTCATATGGATTTTTTAAAAATTTATAAATCCCTATATCTGAAAATAAATTATCGCCTAAAAAATGATTGAGTTGATTATAAAAAATATAAAAATAATCTAGTTGATTATCTATATCCCAAGCTTTGGTAAACCATTTTAGAATTAAAGGGTTGTATACACCTAGAGCTACTCGGGAAGCTGTATGAGTACTAAATTTATCTACTAAAACAAATGTTTTATTATTTTTTAATAACTCAAATGCAAAAGATGTTCCAGCAATACCTTGCCCGACAATAATAAAGTCAACCTTCATAAATAGGAGGATATAAAAAAACCCCCAATTTGGGGGTTTTTAAATTTTAGTAGTTCCACATATCAGTTTCATACAATCGTATTTGCTCCTTAATCCTCTCACCTTCTAATAGTTGATCTAACGTTCGACCAGGTAAATAATCTTTAAGTTGTCGATCATATACATTTGTTTCTTTTACAATATTGGATGCGAAAAACTTTCTGTGAAAAAATTCATCGAAAGACATTCTGTGTGCAAGATTTCCATCCAATGGAAACACTTTATGACTTGATAACAAGTTTCGTATCTCTGGAAAATAAAAAGTAGGTAAATCTCTTCTTTTTCTTTCTTTAGGGTGCTCAACTACAGGTGTAATAGAAACATATCTGAAGTCTAATTTTGCACGTCTTTTATCAAAGAAAATTTCTTCTTCAATCCAATACCCTAATATATGATTAGGTTCATACCAATATGATACTGTAACTTCTTCTCCATCTTCATCATCAGCTTCAATATTTTGTGAAAATCCAAAGGCATTTGGAAATCCTTCTGACCAATTAGGAATAACTTCTTGAGGAGAAAGCTTCCTAGTTAAACTCATATTATAAGTTGATACTAATGGCATACCCGTTGCTGGGTTAATTGTGGTAGCAGCATCTCTCAAAATTTGAAATAAATTTTTTCTTGCATCAGTTCCTGACAAAACTTCATGAAAAACTTTTTGACCACCAACACCACTTTCCATAGTTGTTCCATCCCAGCCATTATAATCTGAATACTGAATATTTACTGGAAAATATAGTGGGTGATTTTGTAACATCCTTACATCAATCCATTTCCTTACTCTTTTTGCCCATAAAATATCATCTTCACCTACATATATGTATGGTATGTATGCATGATGTCCTGTTTTCTCATCAGATACAATAGTCGAATTATCTGCCCAGACTGCTTTTGACCTATGCTCTCTGGCTTTAGTAGTAGTAGATGTATTAGGATAATTCACATTTGATTTATTCTGTTGAAAACCATTAAATTCAGTGTTGGTAGGATTATTTCCTATTGTATTTTTTTCATGAGAGTATGTTGATTGATTAGTATTTTGATCCTGTTGTGAGAATCCAAATAAACAAATTAAACAAACAATACAAAGTAAATCTATTCTTTTCATAATATTAAGTTCTTATAATATAGTTATTACCAATGATTCATACATTTTATCAGGCTTATTTTTTGAGCCCTTAATTTTATATTCAAAATTATCAAATATCACCTTTTGACCTGGCTTCAAGCCATTAAACTGTGATTGTATTTCTTGAAACTTCCAACCTTTATATGACTGTGTTTTCATCGCACCAGTATTTGTTGGGTATGAATAATCAAAAGAAGTTATTTCAAATTTTAAAGCAAAATCAAAGTTTTGTAAAGTTGCTCTAATACCGGCTGCTGTACCTAACTCGGCAGGAGTTAAAGATTGAGGTCCTACTTTTTTTCTAATAGATGGTCTTGGAGGTGGTACATTTTTTACTCTAAATTTAATTTTCTCACCAACCAACTTACCACTCGCTGTATGTTTAATAAATAGGTTAATTTCTTTTCTTCCTTTTTTTCCTTTTTGTTTTTGAGGGATTATAGCTTCATAAGAACCATTCTTTATCCTTTTTATTTTACAACCTGAAAAATCTGAATACAACTGCAATTCATCCGAACTATATCCAGGAACTGAGATTGAAAGTGGATTAACAACTTCCGTATATAAAACATTCATCTTATCTGGAGAAATTACCGACATAGGCTCATCTACTCGATATTGATGAGTAAATTCATATTTTTTTTCACCTTCTTCTGATTGGACGAGGATATCTCCACCAAGCCAATAAGTCCCCTGTTTTTTAGGTTTTATTGAAAAAATACCACGACTACCATCCACTGATAAACTATCTATCACAACATCATCTACTCTTTCGCCTTCTGAATTATAACGATAAAGATTGAATTTTGGTAATTGATTTGTATCTACACCAGCAATAAAAACTTTAGCGTGAAAGCTGTCACCAAGCATAATAGTTTGTTTTGGCGCTTTAACAACAGCTAATTGTTGATTCACAGTAATTGAGCTTTGGCCAGTTTTTTTCTGTAATAACTCAAGGACTGATCCTTCCATATTACCAACATCTAACTTCATTTGATTCATAAAAGCCATTGCTGCAACAGGAACATGGCCATAATATTTATATTCCCAACTTCTAGGTTCAGCTCTACCATCTGGACCATCTGAATCATAATCCGGATTTGCAAATAAAGAATGAATATTCAATTTATATATAGAATCTGATCCTTGATAGATATTCAAAGTATCTAGAGATAATAGAAATTCTTTGTAGTTTTGTCGAGCTTCCTTTAATAGTTTCCCATAACCATATCCTTTCTCTTCTGGTGTTTTTACCAATACTTCTAAAGTAATTTCTTTATCATCTAAAGCAATTAATTTCCCATCCTCATCTAATTCTGCTAATTCTTGGATTTGAATTCTTATTGTATCAATAACACTTATTAATTTCTTGCTCTCATTTTTTACAGTACCAGCCACATCATTCCAATATCCTAATTTTTCAGGATTATTCAATGCTTTCATTTTAAATGCATCATATTCCTTCTTGTTAAAAGATAGCTTCTCACTATATGAAAATCCTATTGAGTTATCCATAGTTTGAAACGCTTCTAAAACTTCTTTAGATATATTTAAAGCTAATAGAGCTGTTAACACAAGATACATCATGTTAATCATCCTCTGTCGAGGGCTCAATTCACTCATGTGGTTTCCAGCCATATTATTTTTTCTTTTGATTAGCCATAGCATTCAACATGCTACCATATACATTATTAAGGGCATTTAAATTTTCTGATAATGAAGATAGCTCTACATGTAATCTAGCTGTATCATTTAATGATGATGTTAAATTCGTAGTAATCTTTTTTGTCGCCATGAATTGTTCTTCAGAAGATTTAATTTGATCCATATATAATTCATTAATCTTTTCTAAACTTTTAGATGCTTCTAACATTTGAGTATTATATTTTTTAGTACCATCCGCAACATCACCTAATCCACTAGCTGATTGACTCAATTTTTTCATACCATCTCCTAGGTTTTTTATGGTTTTTGAGTCAACATCAACATCTTTTAACATTTTATCTAATTGCTGAGTTACAGTCTCCGGATCACTTGATTCGCCAGCATCTAAAATACCCGGATAAGCTCTTTCCCATTTATATTGTGGAGGTGCATTTTCAAAAGCAGACATAAAAAATATCAATGCTTCTGTTCCCATTCCAACAATTAACATTTCATTTGCAAACTGCCAATGAAGTATCTTAAATAATGCTCCCGCAATAACTAAAGATGCTCCCCATCCATATAGGTATGGCATTAACCATTTATAAAATTTTGAATTAGCAAAGTTCATATTATTCTTGTATTTAAAATTATTAAAATTATTATTTAAACGTAGTTGGTTTAATTATAACGGATTTATTAGTGTTTTATTACCTGCTGTCTCTCTGCTTTCTTTTTATTGCTTTATTGCTCCACTTCTTATCCTTATCTCTACCAGGTGCTTCGAATTCCTTTTGAATAGATCCAACTCTACCATCAAATGGATAACTTTTTACACATCTAAAACCGACATAACAACGACTACTGTCTTGATACTCAAAATCTCGAGCTCCTATTTGAAGAAATGCTCCTATATCTTTCCAAGAACCACCTTTTACTACTTTCTTTTTAAAATGAGGGTGATCTGCTTCATTCGCGTTATATGTGTATTCTGGATTTAAATCTGAAGCAAAAATATCTGACATAGGATTAAAAGCACTTTCTGTCCATTCTGCAACATTACCAGCCATATTAAAAAGTCCGTAGTCATTGCGGAAATACTCTTTTGCAGGTGCCGTATATATGTATCCATCAGCCCAGTAATTTCCTCTCAAAGGTTTAAAGTTTGCTAAAAAACAACCTTTTGAATTTCTAGAATAAGGACCTCCCCAAGGGAACATAGCTAATTCTCGTCCTGCTCTAGCTGCCCATTCCCACTCTGCTTCAGTAGGTAATCGATATGGTGTTTCAAACACCCTTCTTTCCTCTGGTAAATGATATAACTTCCACTCTGTTCTCCAGTGACAGAAAGCTTTAGCTTGTTGCCAACTTACACCAACTACAGGGTACTCATCATATGCTGGATGCCAATAATACTTATCAAACATTGGTTCATTAAAATTATAAGTAAAATCACGAACCCATGTTAAAGTGTCCGGATATACAGGCACTCTTTCTCTATTGATAAAAGCATCTGCTCTTTCAACTTCTAAATAATCCTCCTTATCATAATCATATGAATTTAATCGTGAAGCAGCTACAGTAGGATCAAACCAAGTATAATCATAAATTAATCTTCTTTTATCTATTAGTTTAGATTGGAAATGTGGTCGCAATATTGTTTCACCTCCTTCATCTTGCAATTGATCTTCTTCAGGAAGAATTAATGTATTGATCATTGCTCTAGTAACTTCCGCACTTTGATAATTTAAATTTCTATACCAATTAATATAATAATCTTCTTCTCTTGCTTGTTCATTGGCTAATTCAGTTTGATTCCAATTTGGATCAGGATCATTAACCCAGCCCCATTTATCAGGATTCTCTAATATTAATTCTTTTCTAATTATAGAATCTCTTACCCAATGAGTAAATTGACGATATTCTGAATTTGTAATCTCCGTTTCATCAATCCAAAATGGACTTACTGTAATTGTTTTCATGCTATTTCTGCTTGCATAAGGAACATCCTGATCATTGGCTCCCATTGTAAAAGATCCAGCAGGAATTTCCCGCATGCCCATAGGGTCTGCTACAGTAAAATCTAATCTGGTTGTTGTGTTCCCTGTCAACTCTCCATTTGGAGAAAAACAAGCTGGTAAGTTTAACAAAACACAACCTATAAAAAAGCAACAAATTATTTTTTTCATAATACTAAAATATTTTATAAAATTTATAAGAAGCGTACACTACTATAACGCGTATCTCCTCTTCCTATTATATCTAACTCAAATGAATATCGTAACATAACTTCATGACTACCACTTGTTTGAGTTGATAATTTTGAACTTACTAAATCAAAAGCATATGCAAATGATAAATTATTAGCAACTTGAAAACCCACTAAAAAACAAAGCGCATCTTCATATCTGAAAGAAAGCCCCGTCCAATAATTTTCTTTCCAAAAAGTATTAATATTTATATCTGTTTGCAATGCTACTCCATCCGTTTTTGCAAATAAATTCCCTCTCAACGAAAATTCATCTGTAATATCGTAATCATAACCAGCTAAAAAATAATAATGTCGAGCTTGATCATGAATAGATTTTCCATCAAAATCAACTTCCATAGGTATAATATGAGTAGCTGACAAACCCAAATAATAATCGCCTGAAGTGAAATAAAAGCCTAATCCGAAATCTGGAACACTTTTCGAAGATCCAGGATTAGGCAAAGCTGAATCACTAGTTCCATCTGGGGTTATCCAAGGGCCATCATACCCATAATTCATCAAACCTAAACTTAAACCCATACCCAACTGGTGTTCTGGGCCAAGACCTAATTGATAACTATATGACAAAGATATTGTTTTCATACTCAAATTGGCTGCCCTATCATTAAGCACATTTAACCCAACTCCTCCATGAAGCACATCTACATATGCATGTGCATTTAAATTCGACGTTGTCGGAGCACCATCAATCCCAACCCATTGATTTCTATGTAACAGTGTTGCATGTAATTCAGGGTAAGCACCAGCTACTCCAGGATTATACATGAATTTATTAAACATGTTATGTGTAATCTGGGGGTCTTGCTGAGCGAACAAAGAAGCTGAAACTATAAAAAAAAGTGTCAGCATAGTCTTAAAAAATGTGTTGCTTGATTCAAACATTATATCTTTCATAAAATTAAGTGCTTAAATATATAGATTTTTTTTGTTTTTTAAACAAATTAATTAGATAAAATCAAATAGATGTAACATCTCTATTAAATTCTATCAAGTTATTGTTTTTAAAATCCTATAAATACGTTTTGGAATATCGCCTTCTAGGGTCTGTAAGTAGTCCTCATAAGAACATGCTATGATTTTTTCTTTATAATTAGCCTCATCATGAAATTCCATAGAAGAAGAAAACCACCACCTACCAGTATCTTTACTCTTGTAAAAAATAAACTGCAACTCTGAATCTTTAATAGGTATAATATATTTTTGATATTTTACATTAATATTATTAATGCTTGGAGAATCATTGACACGCAAACTAAAACCTTCTAAAAAATACCAAATAATTTGGCTTATCAGATTAACCGTTTGTTCTCTAATATCATACACTTCACTAAATTCAAAAACACCGAACGAACTCACTCTATCACTCATACCAGCATATCGAGACATCACACAAGCATGATGAGATTCAATACCATTTGGAGAGGGCGATGTGGTTCCTGGAGCATCAGATTGCTTAATCGAAGACAAATCAATAGCAACTATATCTGCATTGCGCAAATAAGGTTCTGAACTCTTAATATTTTCCCTTAAATCCCCTAAACGAGACGTTTCAAACAACATCTTATCTAATAAATGTGATTCGTCACTTTGACATAAATAACTTTGATATCCAAGATTAGTAAACCCTGAAAGATGATTAGGTTCTTTTTTAATAATATACCCTAAGTAGTTTCTGTTATTTATATTTAACGCATCTTCATTAATCAAATCAAATCGTGAATCAACTGACAACAAATTCACTCCCTTAGTAAATGATTCATAAGACTGATATAATGGATACACTAAATCCTGCGTACCTCCTAAAATAACAGGAAAGACACTCTGACTTAATAATGATGAAATAATGTCATTAAGTGCAAAATATGTATCTTTTAAATCTAACCCTGGCTTCAAATCACCAAAATCTGTAATTCTAAACTTCCA
>PAVX01000028.1 GCA_002713285.1 Flavobacteriales bacterium | reverse complement strand
TTCCCTTTGAATCTCCGGCAGTTGTTGTTCCTCGACTTCCCACTGGATCAAAGGTTTGTGTTCTTGCACCACCAATATACTTGTATGCAGTGAACAATGCTCTTGGATTATTATCTTCCGATCCCGCAACAACACCAGTATATTGTGGTGTGCGTCCTAATGAATTATTAGGAAAATATGAATCTATAAATGGATTAAAAATACTAAATGTAACCCAGTAATTGATTGGTTTGAATAGGTCTGGATGTGTTTTAAATGTGAGTGGTTGTTCAGGAAAGGTGCGTAATGTTTCACTTAATAACTTTGCATTGACTGCAATTGATTCACTTGAATTTGACTCAATATTCGTTTCATTAACTATTGTAGTTTCAAGATCAGTTGCTTTCACACTTAATTTATTGCTAGTAGTTTCAATTAATATATTCTCAATAATTGGTAATGCCGGATTATTAATAATCAGCCCCATTAATGGTTGAATTGTTTTTAAAAAATTTTCACTTGAGATTATGAACTTCATGATATTTTATTTTTGTAATTGTAAATATAATCAAGGATTTTGAAAAATCATTTCTATTTTGTTTTTGTTTTTCCAAGGAGTAAAATTATCGACTATGCCTTCAGATTCTATAAAGTTATCAAATTGTTTATACTGGATTAGTATTAATGTATTATTAATAATTCCATAAAACCGTTCTCTATCATATTTATGTTTATCATATTTATGTTTATTTACAGGTTTTTTTCTTATGCAATATAATTCTTCTGTTTTATTCTATTTAGTTATTGTTGTGATGACAAAAAACGGTTCTCGTTGCTTTATATCATTTATATGAAAGTTGTCATTATTAGTTAGATAAGCTTCACAATGAATCTTTTTTAGATTCTCGATATTCTTATTAGAAATATCATTCATCTTTAATTCATGTGTAAATCTATATTTAGCAGTTTTCATATTGCGTTCAAACACTTTTTTACTTCTCCAAAGTTCTTTTTTACAAGAAAATCTTGAACTGAGATAACCATTAAACCCAGGAATATGCATAATATATGGTTCTACGGCCCCTTCAATCATCATAAATGTGCCTAATTGATCCTGTGTTTCCCCTCCAACATAAATTGTCTTTATTTTCTTATTATTTTGAAAGACCTCTACTTTTGTATGTTGAATAGCCATTCTTTTTATAATATTTGGCAGTGCAGCTCTAGCAATTGGTTGTTTGACTCGCATTTCCTTGATTGTTTTTAATAGTAAGTTAATTAAGTACCGATTTGCCTGTATAGAGTCATTTAAAAGCCATTGATTATGTTGAGGATCTCGAGTTAAAGTAATTTTTTCTAAATTTCGATTTTGAAGTATGATATGATTAATAGATACTGTGTCTTCTATTGCAAAATTTCTTTTGTCAAATCTGAGGGATGATTGACTTTGATTTTTATTTATTACAATGAAGATCAATAATATCAATAGAATAATGCTGACTAAATAAAAATGAGTCTTTTTCATAGGATTTATATATTATATTTTTTCTTCCGTATCATGAATAATAATCCTCCAAGTAAGCTTAATATGATTAGAGGTATTAGAATGTTGATAATTTGCCAGTATTCTTTTTCNTGATTTANTTTTNTTGAATCTAATAATCTCGTCGCTATATTTTTAGANCGNATTTTAATAAATTCNTGATTNCCTAAAAGAAAATCAATACTATTTAACATAAAATCGTTGTTACCATATTGATTACCAGTATGTTTGTCAAATCCTAAAGGAAGTGGTGATCCTTGAAAAAATTGATTGTNAATAAAATATTTATCAGAGATAACAATCATCTTATTATCTATAATNCTTTCTTTAAATTTTATACTTGGATGTGTCGATATGTTTGGATTAAGTCTATTCCTAAACACGGATTCAAATGTCCCACTTAATAAAACTGCAACATTTTTTCCGCCTTGCCTAAATGTGTTTTCGTTTGGTTTTTGTTTGAGGTTTTCCAAGTTAATTAAAGCTGGAATGGTGCTAACTTTTGTGTATTCAGATGTTTTTAATATTATTGTTTTTTTAGTTTGATTTTTAATAGTGTCTATTGAGCTTGGAAANGTNGTTTTAACNGGGTTAATATTATAAGTCAGTATATTTTGTTCATTAGGGATAATAACTGGNAAAAAAACCCATGGAAACAAACTCCATTGAGGTTCTGTNTCTATATAATGTGTTACTATTGGGATNGGTGATGATTGTANGTCTTGTACTAAATCGGAATTTATTCGGANACCATATTTAAATAATAAGTCATCTAGATTCAGGTTNTTTNATGGAAGAACAATAGTTTCATTTTGTGTTTCTAANCTGTCCATATTAGCATTATGACCATTAAGAATCCANATACTTTTTCCACCATTCATAATAAATTGATCAATAATAAATTTATCTTTTTCGGTAAAAAATGTTTGTGGATTATTAATAATGATACAATCAATNTTATCTAATGCTGCAATTTTTTCTTGAATTTCAATATTAACAAGATTATAATGTTCAGAAATTAAATCTTTAAATGAATATATTGCATGATCTGTAGTTTCTCCATGTCCATTAATTAATGCTATTGTTTGTTTTTTTTGAGTTGTTAGATTTCTGATAGAATTAATTAAAAAATACTCTAAGTCTTCAATGGATTTTTTAATTACTTCGTCAGCATTGTGCATTAAAGTTTCATTTATTAAAGAAATTGTGTGTTCTTTTGATTTGTAGGATGCGAGGATTCCTGGAAATAGAAAAAATTCCTCCATTTTGGTATTTTGATAATTTCTATGTGGAATGGGTGAAATTCCTTTTCGATATAATTCTTCTTGTAAGGATGTTTTATAATTTTCATTTTCTAATGAACTGGGGTCAATAAAATCATATTCGATATATTTGGAATATGCTCGAAATTCATTGAGCATATATTTTGTTTCATGTTCCAGTTTTTTATATTCTACAGGTATATCTCCNTGTAGATATACTTTAAAATAAATAATATCATCTAGGTTACGCAATACTGCTTTTGTTTCTTCTGANATTGAGTATTTTCTTTCATCTGTTAAGTCTATTCTAAAAAAATGGTAAGAACTTATTAAATTAATCAGTATTAGTATNGTAATGATTAAAATACTTGATATGTTGGTAGATGTTGTCATATTAACTCTCTATCAATTGCGATTATTGAAAAATATAAAAANGATATTGTCATTGATATAAAATAAACAAGATCTCTACTGTCAATTATACCACGACTAATTGAATCATAATGAGATTCTATACTGAGGTATTCCATTAGTGNNATATTATAGAAAAAAGCGATAAAATCAATCCCAAAATAAAGAGTTANAATTATTACAACTGTCATTATAAAGGCGATCATAGGGNTTTTNGAAATATTTGAGCAAAATAATCCAATTGAGGTNTATAAGCTGACTAAAAAAAATATACCAATGTATGATCCAAGTAATTCCCCTTTATCAATATTCCCAATAGGATTNCTTAATTGATGTATTGAGTAAGCAAATATTAAGGTTGGTAGAATNGCTGCTANCCCAATAGTGAAGCCAGCCAAAAATTTAGCACAAATTATTTTCCATTTCTTAACCGGTTTTGTAAATAGGATTAAATGTGTTCGTTGAGTAATTTCAGAGTTAATCATTTTCATTGTGATGGCNGGTATTAAAAATAAAAGCACCCAAGGCGCAATAGAAAANAATGGAAGNAAGCTGGCCTGCTNATTATANAANATGTTAAAGTCGCTCGGTATGTACCATAGAATTAATCCATTAATTAGAAAAAACACACTTATAGCCACGTAAGCTTCCATGGTAGTGAAAAATATTTTCATCTCTTTTTTATAAATAGCCCACATTTTCTNCAATTATTTTTTTAAAAAGTTAATAATAATTTGATCNCCTATNTTTATTCCTAANAGAGTGCTTGCTCCACTTTTTGCATTTTTATCAGCACGATTAATTGCAATTTCTAATAGCTTAGAGGAATTGAATAATATTACAATTTCAGACTCTTTGACATCACTATATGTATTATTAATTTTTGTTATTTTATTNCCTCTAGGTAAATGTATGATAAAATTTCTTTGACTCTGTTTTTGTTGAAAAAAATCTTTTTCAATATTTGTNATTAAATTACCAAATCTATCAATNTAAATAACCTCTCCAGNTAGTGANNNACCATTATTCATTTCAGAAGGAATTGGAGTCATGAATGATTTAAAATCTTCCATACTTTCACCTAAAACATTAAGTTTACCTCCACGCAATATGTGACAAGCTGCTTGAACAAAAATATCTTTAGCTGGAAATAACTCGGTTTCATAATGTCCAGAAATATTAATAGCTACTATCTCGGTTGGTTTGACCTTTGGAAATATTAAGGANAATAATCCTGAGTCAGAAGTGATAAAATAATGCTCATCAATATATACTGCAATATGTTTANTATGTTTTGCTTTTTCTGTATCTACAGCTATAATATGAACACTATTTTTTGGAAAATTATGATATGCATTTTTCACAATATGTGCACATTCAGTAAGATGAAAGGGGNTAATGTCATGAGATATATCTACAATTGTAGTATTTACTAATTCAGATAGAATCCGNCCTTTAATGGAACTAATGAAAAAATCTTTAGTACCATAGTCAGAGGTAAGTGTTATTATATTCATCTTTTAAAATTAGTCTAATTATATTCTATTTTAAGTGTAAAATAGTTAATTTTTTATATATATTTAANCATCATATTAATAACCATATGTTTAAAGATAAGATTATTTTAGATTCCATAAATCCANTGGAAATTTATGGCGAAGAAAATGAAAAAATAAATTTAATTAAATCTTATTTTCCTGATTTGAAAATTACAGCTAGAGGTNTAACAGTGATGTTTGAGGGTNAAGANAAGAGTGTGAAAAAAATCAAAAAATTAATTATAGATATTATTGATTATGCAAAACAAAATAAACACTTAAATAATNATGATATTCAANATTTAATAACCCAAGATGTANCAGGTGAGGTNNTAGANGTTAATTTCCAACTTATTGGTAAAAATGGAAATTTGATTAAGCCAAAAACAATTAATCAAAAAAAAATGATACAGTTATCATATCAAAATAATCTATTNTTTGTTCTTGGNCCAGCTGGTACAGGTAAGACTTATACTGCGATTGCTCTCGCATCAAAAGCATTCAAGGAAAAACAGTACAAGAAGATTATATTGACACGTCCAGCAGTGGAGGCTGGAGAAAATTTAGGTTTTTTACCAGGTGACTTATATGATAAGTTAAGTCCTTATATGCGTCCACTTTATGATGCATTAAATGATATTTTTGAAGAAAAAAAANTAACTNCCTATTTAAATAANAATTTAATTGAAATAGTTCCTTTAGCCTTTATGAGAGGTAGNACATTAGATAATGCATTTATTATTTTAGATGANGCNCAAAATNCAACAATTGAGCAAATGAAAATGTTTTTAACTCGTATGGGGCCTTCATCTCAATTTATTATATGTGGTGATGTTTCTCAAGTAGATTTNCCTNCAAATCAAAAATCAGGACTAATACATGCAACTAAAATTTTAAATAACATTAAGAATATCGGATTTATTAAATTTGATGAACATGATGTTATTAGACATACATTNGTAAAACACATTATTAAAGCATATAAAAAATAAATATTATGAATCATAAAACAATTNCNACTACAAATTTTAAATTTCCNAATCAACAAGAACTATATAANGGTAAGGTCAGAGACGTATATAAGTTAGGGNACGATCTTCTTGTCATGATTGCTACTGANAGAATATCTGCTTTTGACACTGTTNTACCTGTAGGNATACCTTATAAAGGCCANGTTTTAAATCAAATAGCCACTAATTTTTTAGATTTAACTTCTGATATTATTGATAATTGGNAATTATCTTCACCCGACCCAGTTGTTACAGTNGGAGAGTATTGTTCACCATTTAAAGTGGAAATGGTNATTCGAGGATATTTAACAGGTCATGCNTGGAGGGAATATAAAANTGGTAAAAGAGTATTGTGTGGTCAACCGATGCCTGACGGAATGAAGGANCACGATAAATTCCCTGAACCACTTGTTACACCTACTACAAAAGCTGATNAAGGACATGATGAAGATATTTCTAAAGAAGAAATCATTAATACTGGTTTGGTTNATGAAGCGGATTATCTCTANTTAGAGCAAAAAACCAAAGAGCTATTTAATAGNGGGACAGATTTTGCTAAAAATAAAGGTCTTATCTTGGTAGACACTAAATATGAATTTGGTAAAACTAGATCAGGAAAAATTGTTCTTATNGATGAAATACATACACCTGANTCTTCTCGATATTTTTATTTAGATGGTTATCAAGCACGCCAAGATTTAGGACAAGGTCAAAAACAATTATCTAAAGAATTTGTNCGNGAATGGTTGATAGAGAATGGTTTTCAGGGGAAAGAAGGNCANTCTATTCCAGATTTAACTAATGAATTTATTGAATCAGTTTCTAATCGATATATTGAGTTATATAACAATATTACTGGTAATGCATTCGAGAAAGCAGATAACACAAATATCTTAGATCGAATTAATGATAATGTTAATACTTACTTAAAGAGTTTAAATCGGTAATTATTGAAAGATAGCAGATCCTATTCTAATCATATTAGATCCTGATTTATATGCAAGTTGGTAATCATGACTCATACCAATTGATAGTATTGGNTTTTGATGTTTAATNAGTTTTTTAATATTTAACAACGAGTCAAATTCNCTTTTTATTTGGTTTTTATTANTGGTAAATGTAGCCATGGCCATTATTCCANNAATATTTAGNTGTGGGTATTCAAATNCGTAATTCGAGTTTAATAATTTTTTTGCTGCATCTATGTTAAATCCAAATTTTGAAACCTCTTNTGCGATTTTAATTTGAATTAANCAGTTAATTTTTCTATTGTTCTTTTCTGCATATTGATTTATTTTTTNTAATAAGTCAATCGTATCTACAGATTGAATTGTNTGTATAAAAGGAGCGATTAGTTTAACTTTATTTTTTTGTAAGTGACCAATCATATGCCATTNNATATCATTTGGTAATTGGGATTTTTTTTTCATTAAATCCTGCACTTTATTTTCACCAAATTGTCTTTCGCCAAGTTGATAAATTTTTTTAATATTTTCTATAGTTTGATACTTGGTNACAACTATTAATTGNGCACCTTGTGCTTTAGTTTTTATATCGTTGATATTAGACTCAAGATTCATAATTCCATCATTATTAATCCACTAGCTAGTTTAGGNAATATAAATGTGCTTTTTGNAGGTGTGGTTTTNTTCTGATTTGCAATTTGGATTATTGTATTTATACTGATTGNATTCATAAAGAAAAAACAATCATTTTTATTGAGATNATTAATTTCTTCTTTAANANTTGTGTTTCCAGCGATAAAGTGCACATTTTTATCCTTCCTTTCATCTAGAATATTAAATATAGGGNTTAGTATTTTATTTAATAATTTGGATACTAATAAGTNTTCAATTAANTCTTCTTTTTTATTTTGAGTCAAATNTATTTGATNCCATTGTTGACATATGTAAAATTGTATTGTGTTATTATTATTTTTNTTTGGTTTTTCNATNACTNTAACATTAAACAAANTTTTCATTTCCATCAACAGCTTGTCAGGGTGTTTTATATTTGTTATTTTNCTGTGAAACGGAAGAGTTTTTAGTTCATTTTTAGCNACAATATATGCTAAGCACATCTGATTTTTATTATTTCTGAGAGATGAAGCNAGTCTGTGATGTCCATCAGCTATATATAGGCTATCTATTTTTTCAAAGAATTTGACTATGGATTTTATTTTATTTTTTTCTTTTATTTCCCAAATTTCATGTCTTATTTTATCCTTTGTATAAAAATCGTATGTTTTNATGCTTTCATTGTGAGTGTATTNTTTATAGATACTGTTTAAACTCCCATTATGTGTGATTAGTACTGGTTCTGCATAAATCTTAGTTNTTTTTAAATATTCTGNAAATAATAGTTCNCGATTNATAATGGTTTTTTCATGTGCTTTAATTTTATGATTTGCATAATCTTTTAATGAAATCGAACAAATTAATCCTNTATAAGTGTCATTCATGTTAGTTTGTCGATAGATATATAAACTCTTTTCTTTATTCTTGATAAGAATTTTTNTTGATTTAAAATCATTAATCTTTCTTCTAATTTCATNCAGTTTATCTTGTTGTNTGTTGACATGTTGATTTGTAATAATATTTAAAAAACTATATGGATTGNGTTTAATTTCAGATTCTATNTCAGATTCTGAATAATTTGAATACGTTTGAGTTNGNACTTGAGAAATAAATTGNNTTGCTGGNNNAATTCCTTGAAATGAGCTAATTTTAACCATTGANTATCTCTTTTATTTGTTCNGCTAATTCNAGNCCAATACGATCTTGAGCNTCTAAAGTAGNTGCTCCAATATGTGGTGAGAGTGAAATATATTCATTCATTAATATTTCTAGTTTTGGATTTGGTTCATCTTCATAGACNTCAAGTGCTGCACATNCAANATGTCTCTNATTTAATTNTTTAATTAANTCCNCTTCATTTATNACNCCACCTCTAGATGTNTTNATTAGAAATACACCTTTTTTCATTTGTTGNANNTCNGTTGTATTAATAAGCGGTTTATCTTGCTTNGGTATGTGTATGGTNATAATATCAGATTCTTGAATTAAGTTAAAAAAATCACTTTTTTGTAGTTCAAAATCAACACTTTGCTTATTGTAAAAATCAATAGTAATTTTTTGTTGATTTATATATGGNTCATAAAAAGCAACATTCATTCCTATACCAAGCCCTATTTTAGCCACTTCTTGTCCAATTCGTCCAAATCCAATTATTCCTATTTTTTTTCCTCTNANCTCTNGNCCTGTNGNGTATTGTTTTTTTAATTTNTTAAAATNTAATTCTCCTTCNAANGGCATAGTTCTATTAGAGTGNTATGTGTATCTTACCATGCTAAATAAATGAGAAAANACTAATTCTGCTACAGAAGANGAAGANGCACTTGGTGTATTNATGACGTGTATGTTTTTACTTTTAGCATATTGNACATCAATATTATCCATNCCAACCCCTCCTCTTCCAATTAATTNTATTGAAGGACAGTNNTCGATAATATNTTGTNTAATTTTNGTAGCACTTCTAACTANTATAGCAGAAACTTGATGNTTNTTAATAAATNCAANTAATTCATCTTGTNCAATATGTTNNTCTATTACATTAAAANTAGNTTCAATTAATTGTTNTTTTCCAATTTCTGATATNCCATCATTAATTAATATTGTTTTACTCATTATGTTGTATTTCAAGTTGTTTCATGATTTGAATTAAAAACCGGACACTTTCTATACTTAATGCATTATAAATCGATGCTCTATAGCCGCCTATAGACCTATGTCCATGAATACCATTAATCCCTCCTTCTTTACACATTGTTTCAAATTGATATTTATGATCTATATTTTTTAAATTAAACGTCACATTCATATTAGATCTATCTTCTGGATTAACTATCCCAAAAAATAAAGGATTTCTCTCAATTTCATTGTATAACAATGTTGCTTTTTCTTTATTTTTTCTTTCTATGCTTCTTATTCCACCCGACTCTTTTAACCATCTTAATGTAAGCATCGCTACATATATTGAGAAAACGGGAGGTGTGTTGAACATTGATTTTTTTTGAATATGTGTATTGTAGTTTAAGTAAGTTGGTAAATGTTTATTCTCACTAATTGAATCTTTTTTAATAATTACTAATGTAGCACCAGCTGGCCCAAGGTTTTTTTGAGCACCAGCATATACTAAATCAAATTCATTAATATCAATTTCTTTACTAAATATATCAGATGACATGTCACAAATTAATTTAGCATTATTTATATTAGCCAGGTTAGATAATTCTTGAAATGAATGGAATTGTGTTCCATAAATAGTATTATTACTTGTGAAATGTAAATAGTCTATTTTTTCTTTATTTGCAATATTTTTAGGAATATAGCTATACTTTTTATCGACAGATGATGCTAATGTTATTGTTCTTCCTATTTTTTTGCTTTCTTCTATTGCTTTTTTAGACCAAGTTCCTGTATCAATATATCCTGCAACACCGTTGGGTTTTGAAAAATTTAATGCTGCCATATAGAACTGTAAGCTAGCTCCTCCTTGTAAAAATAAAATCTCATAGTCTTCACTTATATTTAAAAGTTCTTTTGTTAATGCTTGAGCTTCTTCAATAATACTTATAAAATCTTGACTTCTATGAGAAATTTCTAAAAGGGACAATCCGCTATTATTAATTTCTAAAGCTGCTCGTGATGATTGTTCTATTACATTCCGTTCTAGTATTGATGGTCCTGCACTAAAATTATGTTTTTTCATTTTCTATTATTTAGGTAAATATTTTCTTCTAGTAGCCATCCAAAATCTGTTTTTTTAAAAACATCGTAACTTAAGTTAGTTGCATAAATACTAAAATTATTTATAGATATACCATCAATCGGTTCAAGATGATCAAATACAATATACTCAAGTTCTTCGTCATATTGTAGCGAAATTGGATATTGGCTAGAATATTCTATTATAAACCTTTGTTGATTATTACTAAATATGTTTGCGCCAAACAATGGCTGTTTATTTTTAGTAATTGTTAAAACTTCAATAAATTTTTTAGTCGTTTTTGAATCATTACCATCCCAACCTAATAGTGTGTAGTATTGCTTTTTATTAACTTTAATCGGAATTACATCATAATATAAACATCCATACCATTCATTATGGTTCAATTGAGTGTATAAGTCTTTTTGTTCTAGAATTATATCTTTCTCTAATTCGTAAGTAACACATTTTTTTCCTCGTTTATTACATATTTGAATAATACCATAATATTCAAATGTCTCATTTGAATATGGAACAAACCAAGTAAATAATTTAAACTTTTTATTTTTTGGTTGTAGAACAGAGATGTGTTCAATTTCTTTAAATTGATATAAGTAGGATTTTTCTTGATTGATTGTTTCAAATAAATAATTAGTTAATTGTTGATTCGCTTCTTTTTTTACAGAGTCTGTCTCGCCATTTAACACTGTTTTTGCTAGTGAGCTTAATCTTAACTCTAGTGTTTCAAAATTAGTTTCTTGACAGATTAAATTAACATGAACCATAAATAAAAAAAATAATACTATGTTTTTTTTTATTATCATGATGGGTGCATATTTTTTTGTTTTGCTAACAACTCTTCTTCAGTCTCTTGTATCTCTTCATTTGGTACACAGCAATCTACTGGGCACACAGCAGCACATTGTGGTTCTTCATGAAAACCTTGACATTCGGTGCATTTATCAGGAGATATGTAATAAAACTCATCACTAATAGGCTTCAAGTTTTGATTTGCATCTACCTTTTGTCCTGACATTAATTTAAAATCCCCATTGACAGATGTTCCTTCTTTCATATTCCAAGGCATGCCTCCTTCGTAAATAGCTGTATTAGGGCACTCCGGTTCACAGGCTCCACAATTAATACATGCGTCAGTTATTTTAATTGCCATATTGATTTATTACTTTAGAATTCAAATATAATTAATTCATTAAAAATAAATTATGATTTTAAAAGATAGAGTTGATACTTTTAAAAAGCTAGGTGTTATTTTTTCAAATCCTGAAAGCATGATGTGTATTAATGATACTATTGAACTTGCTTATAAAAACAACTCTTGGTTTACAGCTGATAATATTAAGTTCTCCTTATTAGCTCTAGCTAAAATGCTAGATAGAAAACAATTAATATTATGGGTGCAATCATATAATATTATCAATCAGAATAAAAGAATAGGGGTTGTAGTTCCTAGCAATATTCCATTTGTTGGTTTTTATGATTTTCTATGTGTTTTACTGTCAGGTAATATTTTTGTAGGTAAATTATCATCATCTAATAATATTCTATTACCTTATTTATCAAAGATTCTAATAGATATTAATCCTGATTTTAAAAAATATATATTCTTCGAACAGGATTTAAAAAATATTGATTTATTAATTGCAACAGGAAATAATAATAGTGCTTCTTATTTTCATTCTAAGTATTCTAATCTTAAAAAAATTATTAGACACAACAGAACAAGTATTGGTGTTGTGAATGGTTTAGAGACAAAGAGAGATTATCATAATTTACAATATGATATTTGCACATATTTTGGCTTAGGCTGTAGAAGTGTTTCCAAGTTATTTATTCCTAAAGGGTTTGATTTTCAGAAAATGAAAGCAGTATTTGATTGCAGTCATATATTGCAATCTCATTCAGATTACATCGATAATTATCGTTATCAAAAAACCTTATACAAGATGAACAAGGTGGATTTCATTGATTTTCATAACTTACTATTAGTAGAGTCAAATGAAATTGAGTCTCCAGTTTCTGTTTTATATTATCAGTACTATGACCATGTAAATGATGTGCTTAGCTTATTAAATAAANATAGTCATCATATTCAATGTGTAGTTTCTAAAGATTCTGCAATTCAAGATTCTATTTCTTTTGGGTCTGCTCAACAACCAACATTATATAACTTTCCTGATGGTGTGGATGTGATGCAATTTATTGTATCCCATTAATTGATTAATATTCCGACCAACCAATATCAGGATTAGTTGTTCTTGGATTACTTTCTATATCATATGGAACGTCATTGGCTATTTCAACAGATCCCGCATCTATTGCTATTGATTCTTCCCCTAAGAAAAAATCAGACTTAATAGTTGTTAAATCATCTTGATTAAAATTGACAATACCACAATTTTCATCATTATTTAGTAAAATCACTTCTTGACTTTCACTATTAGCTTCCTCTCCCCAATAGTCTTCGCTTGCTTTTAAAACACAATGATCTAGTTTGTAATTAAATGTAGCTTGTTCATCCTTGTCAAATACTATTTCGGTTTCCATATTACCATCAATGATACAATTTCCAAAAGACGCTTGAATTAAATCTCGGTATTGAGGATTGCCTTCAATGTCTTCATAATAATTATTTAAGAAGATGCTAGGGGATTGTCTAGCAAATGGGTACGAGTTGATAAATGTGCAATGTTTAAAATTATAGTCACCACCTATATTCAATCCTAATAAATGTTGACCACAATTAGCTATCAGTAGATTTTCTCCATATACTTTACTGCCTTGTGCAAGAATACCAATGCTTGACATATTATGTATCCTTGAATTTTTGATGGTTAACATTGGTTCATTAGGCAATGTGCTAATGTCATTTACGCCATCAACTTGTATGCCAATTTGTCCATTTTTCATCATTGTATAATCAAATTGATTATCAACACTGCCTGGGAGTATCCATATTTTACCCCATTGACCGGGAGTATAAGCATAATCTGTTAAACTGTGGCTGTCAGAACGATCGCTTTGAAATGTTATTTCGTTATTTAATGTCCCTATTGCATGGATGGAGCTAGCATTATTTACAACAAGCCATGAGTTATTATGTAAATATATTTCTGATCCNGGCTGAATAGTTAAAACTGCTGCATTTTCCACTATTACATCACCATAGATTACATGAGGTTTGTCATTAGTCCATGTTGTGTGTTCATTGACTGAGTAGTAATTAAATGATTCTCCGACATACTCTTCTGGGCAATCAGATAGTTGAAGATTGAAAAAATCACAATATTCCATGGATGCAAGATTTTCAGACTGAGGACTATATTGTTGATAGTCTGGAATACCAGAGTGAAAATATGCATCTCTTCCCCAAGCAGTTAGATTGACATATTGTGTTTGATTTTGATATGTAAAAATAATAGAGTCTGTTTCAATCAATGCGCTATTCAGATTGTTGGGGTCAATCGTCACTTCTGCAAAAATATATAAGCTGTCATTACTTCTCAACAATGTATTTTCTATGACATAATCAGCTTCTCCATCTATATTTAATTGAAAAGAGGAGGTTGATTGTTTACCTAAGCCAATAGAGTTAATTCTAATGTCAGTATCATAATTATTATATATCTTTAAATATCTTGTTGCAGAGCCTACAGTTGTAAATACTGTGTCAAAAAGTAAAGTGTCAGTTGAAAAACTTAAAAAATCACCTTCTAAAAGGACAATGTTATCTTTTTTACATGAAAATATTATTACTAATAGTGTACAAAAAAATATCTGTTTCATTCTTTTTATGATATAAATTTTAGATATATATTAACAAATATAACGTAACATTTTATAATCGATAAAAAAATTAAATTATTGTAATAATTTTCGTGATTCAATTTGATTATTTACATTTGCAGTCCTTTTAAGGAAATTTTATTATGAAAAAAGACATTCATCCAGATAATTATAGGTTAGTTGTGTTTAAAGACATGTCTAATGGAGACACTTTTATAACTAAATCATGTGCTGAATCAAAAGAGACCATTAAAATTGATGGAACAGAATATCCTTTGATAAAGAGAGAGATTAGTAGTTCGTCACATCCTTTTTACACAGGTAAAATGAAGTTAGTTGATACTGCTGGTCGTGTAGACAAGTTTTATAAGAAATTTGGAAAGTCATCTCTTGCTTCTAAGGCAGCAGAGGAAGCTCCAGCAGCAGAGGAAGTTCCAGCAGCAGAGGAAGCTCCAGCAGCAGAGGAAGCTCCAGTAGCAGAGGAAGTTCCAGCAGCAGAGGAAGCTCCAGCAGCAGAGGAAGCTCCAGTAGCA
>PAVX01000027.1 GCA_002713285.1 Flavobacteriales bacterium | reverse complement strand
GAAAAGAAATTGGTATGGTGTTTCAAGGTGGTGCATTATTTGATTCCATGACTATTGAAGACAATATAATGTTTCCGTTGAAAATGTCTTCAGGTATGAGTTTATCTGAAATGAAAAATAGAGTGAATTTTTGTTTAAATAGGGTAGATCTTAAAAATGTTAATCATTTATTTCCTGCAGAGTTAAGTGGCGGTATGCAAAAGAGAGTGGCTATTGCGCGAGCTATTGCTTTAAAGCCTAAGTATTTATTTTGTGATGAACCTAATTCAGGTTTAGACCCTAGCACAGCAACAGTTATAGATAATTTGTTGCAAGAGATAACATATGAGTATAATATTACTACCGTGATAAATACTCATGATATGAATTCTGTAATGCAAATAGGAGATAATATTGTCTTTATACAAAAAGGAAAAAAAGAATGGGAGGGTGAGAGAAATACATTTCTTAATTCAGATAATAAATCTCTAAATGAGTTCATATTTTCTTCTACACTATTTAGGAAGTTAAAAGGTTTAGGTTAAATTTTTGGATAAAAAAAAGCCCAACATTGTTGGGCTTTTATTTTTAAATAATTAGAAAATCTATTCAATAATTACTTTTGTAGTTTTCATTGTTTGATCATTTGAAACAGTTACAAAATAAACACCTTTATCTAATTTGTTTAGATTTAATGTAGTGTTTGAATTGATATTATTTTTAGAAACAACTTTCCCTACTATATCAGTAATTTCAACAGAGAATTCTCCATTTTCATCTAAGTCAATATTTACTATACCATTAGATGGATTTGGATAAATACTTAATCCAGATATCACATTATCTTCCTCCATTCCAACAGAATCTCCAAGTATCATTCTGATAGCTGCAGCAGTACCATTTGTATACCAGTCATCTCCTGGAATATAAATTATACTTAGATAAGATGGTTGACCAATAGTCTCATCATCTAAGATGGAAATATCAGTAGCATTACCATTACTATACATTTCTACAGAAACATAATATGTGTCTTCTGTTAAGTATACAGGTGATGAAAATGGTATTGTAATAAAACCATTATCAACATCTGTTTGTGTTACTAAATAAAAATCACTAGTTGCAATCACGTTAGCTGGGTCAAATGTTTCATCAGGTTCACCATCTTCATCTTCATCTTCTGTAAATTGTGTGCCTCGAATAGCTACAACTAATTCTCCACCAGCAGTAGTCACAGGTTCAGTAAATGAATTTCCCCAGTCATATGAATCAAGCAAGATTGTTACACCAGCAACATTTGTTGCTTCTGAAATATCATAGTGTGACATCATCATAAATCCATCTGATCCATCAGTGAAATTATTTGTTCCCATTCTGCTAACATCAGGAAGACTATATACACCTATTCCATCAGTTGAATATAAGTCTTCAGTCAGTGCAAATTCTCTTGTTACAGTATTGTCTGTAAAATACTCACCTCCTTCAGAATCCTCATCACTCCAAGCCATAAATGTTGCACTATATGTATCCGCAGGCACTGAAGAATCCATGTTAACATCTTTTGAAAAATAAACAGATTCATCACTTGCAACAGGTCCTGAAATTGATGTAGTTAAGTCATAATATCCATCATCACCAACTCCATACATTTCATTCTCTCCAAATGATTCAGAAAGCACAGGGTAGTCCATTGAATTAACTACGTCCATTGACATCATAACATTAGATTGATCAGCAGAACCAAAGTTAAATACTTCTCCAGCACAATTAACACTGCCGCCTACTTGTGAAAGAGGTACTCTACCATACTCTTCACTTGTTCCATTATGAGACACAACACCATAATTTAAAGCTATATCATTTGCTGGTTGTTCAGCAATACATACTCTATCAATAAACCAAGCATATCCCCAAGTACCAGTCCAATTAAACCTAACCCATACTTGTGATTGTCCTCCAGCTGATGCACTAATATTAATTCTTCTTGTAGATGGGTTACCAGTGTTTGCTTGAACTTCTACAGAGATCTCAGGAAATAATTCATAAATACCATTTGCTGGGTCATGTTCTGTGTCAGGAGTTAAGTCTGTTGGAAAAGTACCATCAGTACTTACCACCACAAAGCATTTTTCAGTACTGTAGCTTTGATACCATGTGTCAAATTCTACAATTACATTATCAAAACCTGAACAATCAACCGAATTAGCCATTGTAAGCCATGAGTCCTCAGTTTCAGTTCCTCCCTCTTCTCCACCATATTCATCAGAATCTAACATTGCATAATATCCATCGCTAGAATCTATAGTAGGAATTTGATAAAATCCACCACAATCTAGGGAATTAGGAGATTCAGTTATTTCCCAATCTAGAGATCAGTCATTTGAGTCATGGTCAAGCACCCAGTCACTTGCGTTACTGAAATCACTTTCCCAAATACATTCTACTGATCTATCCTCAGCAACAACATTGTTTGATGTTGATTTAACTGAAGCTTCTTTTACACTTCTTTTAGCTTTTAAAATTTCATTTGACTGAGCAAATGAAAATGAAATTGTTGCAAGTGCAAAAAATAAAGTAATAATTCTTTTCATATCAATTTGTGTTTAATTAGTTAAATTTTATGTTATATACTCTTTCGATATCAGCGAAAGAGGGTATTAAATGTACGAATTTTTCAGCATTTATGAGGTAATTAAGTCCTTTTTTTCTTCGTAGACTTCTATTGATGCACAAGAGCACATTAAGTTTCTATCNCCTTGAACTTCATTTATTCTTCGAACGGTAGGCCAATATTTATTTTCTTTTACCCATTCAGTTGGAAAAACCGCATCTTTTCTTGAATATGGATATGTCCAGTCGTCAACCATAATTAAGTCTTGTGTATGAGGTGCATTTTTCAAAATATTATTTTCANNATCTACGATTTCNAGAATNTCTTTTTTTATTAAACGCATTGCTTCATAAAATTGATCTAAAGCTTTTTTACTTTCACTNTCAGTAGGTTCAATCATTAGAGTNCCAACAACTGGAAATGAAACAGTNGGAGCATGAAAACCATAGTCCATCAATCGTTTAGCAATATCTCCAACATTAATCCCCTTATCTTTAAATACNCTACAATCAAGAATCATTTCATGAGCTACGGTNTTATTTTTTCCTTGATATAGAATNTCAAAATCNTTNTCTAACAGATGCTTGAGATAGTTAGCATTTAGAATGGCTATTTCTGTACATTTTTTTAAACCTTGACCACCTAAAAGTTTTATATATGCATATGATATTGTTAGAATTAACCCACTTCCCCAAGGACTTGAAGATATAGATGANACACCATGTTTTCCACCATAATTTATAANTGCACTTTTAGGTGTAAAATCTTTCAAATGCTCAGNAACCGCAATTGGACCCATGCCAGGCCCTCCACCACCATGAGGAATAGCAAAAGTTTTATGTAAATTTAANTGACATACATCACATCCTATTTTTTTTGGATTTGTTAACCCAACTTGTGCATTCATATTAGCTCCATCCATGTATACTTGTCCACCTGCATTATGAATCATTTCATTNATTTCTACTATTTTTTCTTCAAAAACACCNTGTGTTGANGGGTAAGTAATCATNAATGCTGNAAGATTTTCTTTATATAATGAAATTTTTNCTTTTAAATCANNAATATCAATATTGCCCATATCATCACATTTAACAATAATAACTTTCATNCCNGCCATAATTGCACTTGCTGGATTTGTTCCATGTGCTGAAGATGGAATAAGACAAATATTTCGATGAGATTCATTATTNTGCTGATGGTANTTTNGAATNACCATTAANCCTGCATATTCACCTTGAGCACCTGAATTAGGTTGTAACGATATTGCATCCATCCCAGTAATTTCGCATAATGCTTCTTCTAATTCATGAAACATAATATGATAACCTCTTGCTTGATTTAATGGAGCAAATGGATGGATATTAGAAAAATCAGGAGAACTTAAAGAAAATAATTCAGCAGCAGCATTTAACTTCATTGTNCATGATCCTANNGGAATCATGGAGTGTGTTAATGACAAATCTTTATTTTCNAATGATTTAATNTATCGCATTAATTCTGTTTCAGAATGATATGAATTAAAGACNTCATAATTCAGAAAATNAGATTTACGNATGTTAATAGGATNTATATATTGTGTTNTGTTCTTTTCTTGAACATTNAGAATTTTATTTAAAATTTCAGTATAATCAGGATATTTTTGTGCTTTTATAAATACTGNAAGAATATCTTTGATATTTTGAAAGTCATCTTTTTCATCTATACTGATAGATAGAGTNTCTTCCGAGATGTAGTTAAAATTCATTTTAGCATCTTCTGCATAAACTTTAATATTTTCNATAGATGCATCATTTGTTTTAATCAATAAAGTGTCNAAAAAAGATTCATTCATTTGATTATAGCCNAATTCTTNCAGTGAGTCTGAAAGNATTGATGCGTAGTGATGGATGTTTGATGCAATTTGTTNTATTTTTTTTGGACCATGATANACAGCATACATGCTNGCCATTACNGCAAGAAGGACTTGTGATGTNCATATATTAGATGTTGCTTTTTCTCTTTTTATATGTTGTTCTCTTGTTTGTAAAGCCATTCGATAAGCTTTTTTACCATCAGTGTCATATGATAATCCAATAATTCTTCCAGGNACATTTCTTTTGAAGATAGACTTTGTAGCAAAATATGCTGCATGGGGACCTCCATAACCTAATGGNATACCAAATCGTTGAGAAGATCCAACTACAATGTCTGCACCAAATTCTCCNGGTGGTTGTAGTATTGCAAGNCTTAATAAGTCTGCAGCAACTGTGATTAAGCAATCTTGTNCGTGAGCAGANTCTACTAATTGAGAATAATTTTGAACTAATCCATGTTTNTCAGGATATTGAATAATGCCTCCAAANACCTTGTCATCAAATGNAAATTCATTGTGGTCTATAATTTTNAGTTCTATNCCCATAGAACATGCTCTTGTACTTATTACATCAATAGTTTGAGGGAAACATTTNTTNGATACTAAAAATACATTTGCTTTATTTGNTTTTTTTTCTCGACTGCGACATTGATAACTCATTGTCATGGCTTCTGCTGCTGCAGTACCTTCATCAAGTAAAGAAGCATTTGCAATTTCCATAGCTGTTAAATCNGTAATTAGTGTTTGAAAATTAAATAAAGCTTCTAATCTTCCTTGAGAAATTTCTGCTTGATAGGGTGTNTAAGCAGTATACCACCCTGGATTTTCAAGTATATTTCGCTGAATCACACCAGGTAAAATATTNTTATAATATCCTAACCCAATATAACTTCTATAAGTTTTATTTTTTCTTCCTAATTGTTGTATATGCTCTANATAACGAGCNTCACTCATTGGNCTATCAAGATCTAATTCNCTTGAAGATCGTATATTNTTTGGAATTGTTTTATCTATTAATTCGTTTATATTATTTAANCCCATTGTCTCTAACATATTCTGGGCATCCATTTTTCGTGGACCTATATGGCGATTAATAAAATCAGTTTCGGGTAGCATATATTAAAATTAATACTTTATCATAATTTACCAATTAAAAATATGAATCATTTTTATGTAATTTAGTTATTGATATTAATAATGANATATTCAACATGAATAGGATANTATTGTTTTGTGTAAATACTAATATTTTTGTTTCAATTAGNACTTTTTCTTTATATAAAGTGTCAGAATTATTATTNGGTTTTCAAAATTATGAAATGGGTTTGTTTGTATTTTTCTCGACTTTATTTGCATATAATTATATGCGCNTACCATTATTATCATATACCAAACATCAATCTAGTAGAGTANTATGGCTTCAAAANAACAACANATTCATTTATTTTTTGTTATTTATTTCTGGGTTTTGTACTATCTGGTTNGCTATTATTTTAGGNTTAAAATTNCTTAAATTGTNAATCCTNCCAGTATTGATNAGTTTNATTTATCCATTATTAATTAGGATTAATAATAAAGAATATGGGTTGAGAAAGATACCGTTTGTTAAAATTTTCCTAATATCATTCACATGGTCTTATGTTACATTATTATTACCCAGCTTATATTATGACGTTCATGTAGATTANTTTTTAATATCATCATTTTTTCAAAGGTTTCTTTTTATAATAGTAATATCTATTCCATTTGATATTAGNGATTTANATTATGATNATATTAAAACAATACCAAATACAGTAGGTGTTTACCGNTCTAAGTTATTTGCTTGGTTTTGTCTGTTTTTAATTGATATGTTATTAATTATTGATATTATTAATCATAANATAACANTCCCTGTTTTTATTGGATTATTTNTATTTTTTGAGTTATGTTCAGTTGTAATATATTTTACAAATAATGATNAATCTTCTTTTTTTTATAGTATTTTGGTGGAAGGTCTTTCAATAGTTATGTATTTATTTTTATTAATTGCTTTGATTTTTTAATTTGTATCAATGAATAAAAAATTCAATTTATCTTTTGCTAAGCAATTAGATTCAGNNGATNCNCTTTCTAAATATAGNAANCAATTCAANTTACCTACACACNAAGATAGTAATGCTNTNTATTTCACTGGACATTCTTTGGGATTACAGCCAAAGAATTATGACTTNTATCTTCAACAAGAATTAGAGGATTGGAAATCAATGGGTGTAGATGGTCATTTTAAAGCCAAAACACCTTGGTTTGGTTATCATGAAAGTTTAACAGANGGTGTAGCATCACTTGTGGGTGCAAAACGAAAAGAAGTAGTCACTATGAATGGATTATCTGTGAATTTACATTTACTGCTAACATCATTTTATCAGCCTACAAATANAAAATATAAAATTNTATGTGAACCAAATCTTTTNCCCTCAGATTTATATGTNCTAAGAAGTCAAATTGAATTGAGAGGGTTTGATCCTGANGAGGCAATTGTTTTTTTACCAGTTAATTCAGATGGAATAGTTTNAGATNATGATTTATATTCGACAATTNAATCTAATAAAGATGCGCTAGCTTTAATTTTTCTTGGAGGAGTTAATTATTATACTGGGCAAGTTTTTGATATTGAGAAAATNACNGCTATAGCTCATTCANACAATATTATGGTTGGTTTTGACTTAGCTCATGCTGCNGGAAATATTNATTTAAAACTTCATCAATGGGGTGTAGATTTTGCAGCATGGTGTTCNTANAAGTATTTAAATTCAGGACCGGGTAATGTCTCATCNGTATTCATTCATGAGAACCAGATTAATAAAAATCCATTTCGATTATCAGGTTGGTGGGGTCATAATCAAAAGAATCGATTTTTACTNTCTGAAAAATTCCAACCAATTAATACNGCAGAAGGATGGCAATTATCTAATGCTCCNATATTTGGTATGTCTATTTATAGAGTTTCNATAGAATTATTTAATCAAATTGGNATGTCTAATTTAATTGATAAAAGAATTAAATTAACTACGTATTTAGAAGAAGCCATTATNTCATTTAATGCATTATCTAAGAAAACAAATTTTAAAATTATTACACCAGGTTCTCCGGAAGAAAGAGGTTCTCAGCTATCTGTTGTGATTAATGATAATGGAGAGAAGATTTATAGAGCTTTAAAAGATGCTGGTGTGTATGTTGATTGGCGAAAACCAAATGTTATGCGAATAGCACCTGTNCCATTGTATAANTCTTTTGAAGANATTGCAAAATTTCATAACATCTTATTTACATGTATTTAATTGNTAAAAAAATTGGTATTGTGGGAGGTGGATTAGTTGGAAGTTTACTTTCTNTTTATTTAAAACAGCAAGGNGCGAAAGTTTCGGTGTTTGACAAACGAGAGGANATAAGATTAGATCAAGACCTTGCTGGCAGATCAATTAATTTAGCATTATCTAATAGAGGAATGCANGCTTTAAATCACGTCGGNATTTTAGAAGAAATTATGCNTATTGCTATGCCTATGTATAAAAGAATTATGCATNCTGTAGATGGAGAATTAACAGAACAGCCATATGGNAAAGAGGGGGAAGCTATATANTCTGTGTCTAGACACACATTGAATGCTAAACTGATTGAGTTAGCNGAAAATAATTCAGTAAATTTTTCATTTCAAACACAATGTTTAGGTGCTGATATNAATAAAACAAAATTAAATTTCAAGAATTCACCTAGTCTACAATTTGATTTTATTTTTGGTGCNGATGGTGTNGGATCTGTTATTAGAAAGACTNTGTCTAAAGCTTNTCCAGANNTTAATATAGTCGAGGANTTGATTGATTATGGATATAAAGAATTAACAATTCCTGCAAATAATGATGGGTCACATAAATTAGCAAAAGATGCATTACATATATGGCCAAGAAAATCTTACATGGTAATAGCTCTTCCTAATTTAGATGGNACATTTACATGTACACTTTTTTCGCCNATGAAAGGAANTTTTTCATTTGANTCCTTANTTAATNCTTCAGATGTTGACAATTTCTTTNCTGACACATTTCTTTGATTTAAAGCAGTTAATTCCNGATTTGTCAACTCAATATTTTAATAACCCTTTAGGNTCCTTGGGATTTATTAGCGCCAGTTCCTGGAAAGTGAAGAATACATTTTTGATTGGTGATGCTTGTCATGCTACTATTCCTTTTTATGGACANGGNATGAATGCNGGNTTTGAAGATTGTTTTTTATTAAATAATCATATTGTGNAAGAGGGNAGTTTAGATNCAANATCAATAGATAANTTTTTAAATACTCGAATTNTNGANACTATGGCNATGCAAGAATTATCANGAATCAATTTTNTTGAGATGAGAGANAGNACTGCTAGTGATGAGTTTTTATTGCAAAAGAAAATTGANTCATGGTTTTCAGCAAANAATCCAGATATATGGACTCCACTTTATTCTATGGTTACTTTTAGTCATATNCCTTATAGCCAGGCATTATNTCNTGGGAACAAGCAAGANTTAATTATGAAAAAAGTAATGGCNAAAAANAATTTAAATANATTTTTNTCTATTNNAGAATTAGAAGAAAAAAATATNGAGAAGCAAATTAAAGANCTTATNNATTAAGTTAAAAAAGGATTATTAATTCTTTCAAATCCAATGCTNGTNTTTTGACCATGACCACAAAAAACTTCCGTTTTGTCATNTAAGGAAAATAATTTATTTTGTATACTGTCTATTAAGTCATTATGATTACATCCAGGCAAATCAGTTCGACCTATACTCATAAAAAACAATACNTCTCCAACTATAATTANATTATCNTTTTTATTTAATAGACATATATGTCCAGGAGCATGNCCAGGAGTAAAAAGAATTTCCCACNTTGTACTTCCTATTATAATAGTATCNTTTTCTTCTATAAGNGAAACATTTAATGGTGGTGGTTCTAAATTNACATTATATAGTTTAGCTATATCTAAAGATCTTTCCAAAAGTGGNAGGTCTTTTTTATGCATTTTTGGTTTTAGATTATATTTTGTTGAAATAAAATTATTACCAAAGATGTGATCTAAATGACAATGAGTGTTGATTAATTCAATTGGANNNAATTGATGGTTTTCAATATAATCCAANAGTGTTTTTTTTTCAGNTTCATTAGAGCATCCAGGATCAANAATCATACACTCTTTATTCGAGCTAATTACATATGTATTTTCTTGAAATGAATTGAAAGTAAATTTTTTAATTTTCATCTCTTTAATTAAATTTATGTTTTTCTAANTTAGAATGAAAGACGAAGATATTAAAAAGGAAATAAAAAAAATTACAAAATCTATTTTTCAAGAAATAGTTGANATAAGAAGGTGGATTCATCAACATCCAGAATTATCCTTTCAGGAGAAAAAAACATCCGAATATATATGTTCAATTTTAAGTCAATATAATATTCCTTTTACTTCNAATATTGGAGGNTATGGGGTGGTTGCTCTTATTGAATGTAATGAACCATTGAGCCAAGTTATAGGGATAAGAGCAGACATGGATGCCTTACCTATTCAAGAAAAAAATAANATTCCATATAAATCTATTAATGATGGTNTTATGCATGCGTGTGGTCATGATGTNCATACNGCTATTGGATTGGGAACAGCTATTGTTTTAAATCAATTGAAAGATAAATTAAAAGGAACNATTAAATTTATNTTTCAGCCTGCAGAAGAAAAATTGCCAGGTGGTGCTTCTATTATGATTNAAGAGGGGGTTTTGNAGAATCCNAATATTGATTTAATGCTNGCTTTACACGTCTTTCCTGANTTTGAANTTGGTAATGTTGGCTTTTGTTCNGGNCAATATATGGCNGCATGNGATGANCTTTCAGTTACTGTAACAGGTAAGGGGGGGCATGCTGCATTACCTGAAAAGGTAGTTAATCCAATTACCATTGCAGCTAGATTACTACTTGACATTAAAAAGAAAGTGTTTGATTTATCAAATGGTCATCAGTATGTTTTAGAATTTGGTGATTTTCATGCAAATGGAGCATCTAATGTTATTCCTGAAGAGGCATGTTTACAAGGAACTTTAAGGACCCTTGATGAAAATTTCAGAAACAATGTACATCAATTATTAATTAATGAATCAGATAACGTAGGGAAAGAATCTTCTGCGCATTGTAGTTTGAAAATAAAAAAAGGTTATCCAACTTTATATAATAATATTGACTTAACAAATGAATGTAAAAAAATAAGTGAGTATTTTTTGGATTCTAAAGCGGTACATAAACTTGATATAAGAATGGCCTCAGAAGATTTTTCTTATTTCTCCCAAAGATGTCCGTCGTGTTTTTTTAGATTAGGTGTTGGAAATATAAAACAGAATATTACTCATTTGGTTCATACGCCATATTTTAATATTGATGAAAAAAGTATGGAAATAGGTGTTGGTTTAATGAGTTATCTCACAATTTCTAATTTGCTAAATCCGAGAAAATTTTAATTTTCATTAATCTGAGTTCGTCTTCCTCATATTCATTTTCAAAGTAATCTTTTGCATCATCTATTGAGTCATTATCTGCCTCATTAATGTAATAATCTTGTATTTCATTTTGTTGAGACTCATCTAGCATCTCATCAACATGATAATCGATATTAATTTTAGTGCCTGAATTCACAATACGCTCTATCTCACTTAATAAAAAATCCATAGTGATATTTTTTTGATCTATCATTTCATCAAATGGCAGTTTCCTATCAGCACTTTGAATAATAAAAATTTTTAAATCATTTTTTTTAGGTTTCGATTTTACAATGTAGTCTTCTGCTTTTTGAATATTATGTTTTTCAACATATGTTTTAATAGCATGGGTGAATGGTTCACCATATTTTTTTATTTTTCCTTCTCCAACCCCAGTGATATTTTTCAATGCTTCATTATTGGTTGGATATTGTATTGCCATATCTTCTAATGATGGGTCTTGAAAAATTATAAAAGGCGGTATGTTTTTTTTAGAAGCAATATCTTTTCTAATCTTTTTTAAGATATCAAGCAATGTGTTGTCAAAGGATAATACTTGATTGTCTTTTTTTATCTCTGTTTTTTGACTGATTAAAAATGGATATGATTTATTTAAAAACAACTTGCCTTTATCAAGGATTTTTAATTTGCCAGATGTTGACATATCTTTTTGAATCAAATTTTCTAATAACCCTTTGTGGATAATCTGTTGAATATTTCTTTTTTCAAATTCTTTAAGTTTGCCAAAACTTAACAATTCAGATATTTTTTTATTATGGATTGTGTAAGTGCTATTCGCTGTTAAAATCGCTATTAATTGATTTGTGTCAAAATTACCATTTGACTCTTCAATGAGGTTTAGGATGATTGTTAATTGATTTTGATAATCGTTGTATGTTTTTGGGTTTTTACAATTGTCACATTTTTTATTGCAAGCATTGTCATCATACTCTTCACCAAAATAATGTAGTATTGTTTTTCTTCTACATTCCTTATTTTCTACATATGAAACTATTTCGTCTAAAAGTTGCTGTCCAATTTCTTTTTCTATAGCCGTTTTTTTAGCATTAAAGCTTTGAAATTTTTCAACATCTTCTTTCTTGTAAAATAGAATACATTGTCCTTCTCCTCCATCTCTACCACATCTTCCTGTTTCTTGATAATAATTTTCCAAGCTTTTCGGAATATTATAATGTATAACATATCTTACATCAGGTTTATCAATACCCATTCCAAATGCTATAGTTGCAACTATTACATTAACCTCTTCCATTAAAAATGCATCTTGTGTTTGAATTCTAATTTTTTGATCTAATCCAGCGTGATATGGGAGACTNTTAATATTATTTAAGTTTAGTATTTCAGAAATTTCTTCTGCTTTTTTTCTAGCTAAACAATATATGATTCCAGATTTATTTGAGTTGTGTTTAATAAATTTTATCAATTCTTTATCAACATCTTCTTCGCTACGTATCTCATAATATAAATTAGGGCGATTAAAAGAAGATATAAATAATTCGCTATCTTCAATGCCTAAGTTTTTAATAATATCTTTTTTAACTTTTTCAGTTGCGGTTGCAGTTAGAGCAATTAAGGGTTTATCANTTANTTGTCTGATTGTTTTTTTTAATCTTCTATATTCTGGTCTGAAATCGTGTCCCCATTCTGAAATACAGTGTGCTTCATCAATTGCAAAAAAAGATATATTACATCTTTTTAAAAATTCCATATTAGCTTCTTTATTNATTGTTTCGGGTGCTACAAATAATAATTTTGTTTTTCCATTTAAAACCAAATTTTTAACATTGTCTTTTTGAATTTTTGATAAAGATGAATTAAAAAAATGGGCAATATCATCATCCTCTGCATAACTTCTCATTGAGTCAACTTGATTTTTCATNAGAGCAATTAATGGAGAAATAATTATTGCAACTCCTTCGAGTAGTATTGCTGGTAATTGATAGCATAATGATTTGCCTCCACCAGTTGGCATTATTACAAATGTGTTTTTACCATTTATGATAGATTTAATAACTGCTTCTTGATTGCCTTTAAATTTTTTAAAACCAAAAAATTCTTTTAAACATATATTGATTTTATTCTCAATCTTTTCCATTTTCTAAATGATCTTTTTTCCCAAAATTCGATTAATTTTGCCTACATTAAGTTAATTATTTTTTTTTAGATATTTTATGGGGAAGGATATTAATATTATGACAACAGCTAAAAATGTGATTAATGATCAAGTTGCCTCTTTAAACAATTTAAAAAATCGCATTGATGATAATTTTAAAAATATCGTTGAATTAATTGCTAGCTATTCTGGCAGATTGATAATTATTGGTTTAGGTAAAAGTGGAATCATAGGTAGAAAAATTGCTGCTACTCTAAATTCAACGGGAACTTTATCTTCTTTTATACATGCTAGTGATGCCCTTCATGGAGATTTAGGCAATATTGATGTTCAGGATATTGTCTTATTTATTTCTAAGAGTGGAAATACAGAAGAGTTAAAGAAAATAATACCGCTGATTAAAAGAAGGAATATTAAAACTATCGCAATGACTGCTAATTTAGATTCATATTTAGCTTTAGAATCAGATTACATTTTAGATGTTTCTATTGGTAGAGAATCTTGTCCTAATAACCTAGCTCCAACTACAAGTACTACTAATCAATTAGTTATGGGTGATGCAATCGCTATTAGTTTGTTGCAATTGAAGAATTTTACAAAAACAGATTTTGCAAAATTTCACCCGGGAGGTGTNTTAGGTAAAAAATTAAATTTAGTAGTATCTGATTTATGTACATTGAACGACAAACCTGTTGTATATGCAAATGANAATTTAGATAAAATTATTATAGAAATTTCTTCAAAAAGATTAGGTGCAACGGCTGTACTTAAAGGCGAGAAAATGATTGGTATCATAACTGATGGTGATTTAAGAAGAATGTTAGAAAGTAAAAAAGAATTAAGAAAATTAAAAGCAATTGATTTAATGACATCTAACCCAAAAACAATTGATGTGCATGATTTAGCCTATGATGCATTTAGTATTATGAAAAAATATAGTATTACTCAATTATTAGTAACATCTAATAAAAAGTATTTTGGAATACTACACTTACATGATATTATCAAGCATAATATTTTTTAACTATGAATCAAAATCTAACAAAGCAACCGCTCATTTCACATTTAGAAGATCTTCGTTGGCATTTAGCTAGATGTGTAATTGCTATCATTATAGGTTCTATAATTACGTTTTTAAATAAATCATTTATTTTTGANAATATCATATTTGCATGTAAGAATAATAGTTTTCCAACATATGTTTTTCTTTGTAATATATCAGAAAAATTATGTATTCAAGACATGCCATTTATATTAATGAATGTTGAAATGGCTGGTCAGTTCACAATGCATTTACTTGTTTCATTTGCAACCGGTTTAATTATAATGTTTCCATATATTTTATTTGAAATCTGGTCATTTATATCACCGGCGATGTATGACAATGAGAAAAAAATATCTATTGTCATATTTATTTGTGCTTTTATCTTATTTATTTTAGGGATATTGTTTGGTTATTATGTTATCATTCCATTTTCGATTAACTTTTTAAGTTCTTATGCAGTTAGTAGTATAATAGAAAATAATATACATTTTATATCCTTTATTAAAACGGTGACAACCATAGTGTTAACTACAGGTTTTTTGTTCCAGCTACCTATTTTAATCTACTTTCTCACTCGTTTCAACTTTATTAATTCTAATCAATTAAAGCAATATAGAAGACATGCTTTCGTTATTATATTATTAATTGCATCAATTTTAACACCACCGGATATTTTTAGTCAAATTTTAATAGGTTTGCCAATATTTGTTTTATATGAGTTTTCAATTATAGTTGCTATGTTAACATCGTCCAAAAAATGAAATTGTCAGCTAATAATTTAAAGAAAAAATATGGGCAAAGACATGTTGTCAATGATATTTCATTGTGTTTAAATACCGGAGAAATTGTTGGGTTATTGGGTCCTAATGGTGCAGGTAAAACTACAACTTTCTATATGCTAGTAGGTCTTATCCGATCTTTTCAAGGTAATGTATTGATTGATGATGTTAATATTACTAATGATCCGATGCATATAAGGGCGCGTAAAGGGCTAGGTTATTTACCTCAGCAGCCTTCGGTTTTCACTAAAATGTCAGTTCAGAACAACTTGCTGACAGTGTTAGAAACATTAAGTTTAGATCAGGATACTGTGCATAATAATCTCGAAAAAATATTGAAAGATTTCGGATTATTAAAAATTCGCTATACAAGAGCGGATTTGTTGTCTGGTGGTGAACGAAGAAGATTAGAAATTGCTAGGTCCATCGCCATGAATCCTAAATTTATTTTATTGGATGAGCCTTTTGCAGGAGTTGACCCCCTTGCTATTCAAGATATTCAAAATATGGTCAAAAAACTAAAAGATAGAAATATAGGTGTATTAATTACCGACCATAATGTGAGGGAAACATTAGCAATAACAGATAGAGCCTATTTGCTTTATGATGGGAAGATTTTAAAATATGGGAANACTCATGAATTAATTAATGATACTGANGTTAGAAAATTATACCTAGGTAATAATTTTAAATTTTAATCAGATTCAATAGTTTCGTAAGTATATTGTTCAGTGATTTGGTTTACTAATAATTTTTCACAAATATTTTCAACAGTTTTTTTAGCTTCATTTAAGTTTGCACCCTCTACATTAAAAGTAACATGCTTACCAATTCTAATATTAGAGATATTACTTATACCTAGTTTAGCTGTATTTTTTTCCACAGTTTTCCCTTGGGGGTCTAAAAGCGCATCCTGTGGTAGGATATTAATTTTGACAGAAAATTTCATTTTTGATTGTTAAAGTTATTAATTAATGATTCTCATTACATTTAATAGAATGTAAATAAAAATTATTATTGGTAATCCCGTGAAGTTAAATAAATATAACACAGAGATTGAAATAAAAATAAAAAATAATTTTCTTTTATCATCTTTGATTGCATCAATTCTTAAATTAAATGTTTTTAATGGAGTGATTAATAAAATAGACATTATTATTATGAGTATAGCAATAAATGCTTCATTTATTAGTGTGCTTACAATCCACGTGCTTTCTTCATATTGATTAATTAGCGGTAATGATCCAAAAAAAATTGCGTTTACGGGGGTTGTAATTCCGTGAAAAAAGGGATTGTTTGTAGAGTTACTATTATAGTTAGCTAATCTTATTGATGAGAAAATAGGAATCAAGAGTGTGATATAGGCTAATGTGTTATTGTTAAATTGATATTGAATAAAATTATATAATAATACAGCCGGGGCTACTCCAAATGCTATCATATCACTAAAGCTATCTAATTGTTTTCCAAATTCTGAAACCGTGTTAAGATATCTTGCTATCAATCCATCTAAATTATCTAATAATAAACAAATAAAAATTAAATATGAAGATATTATAAAGTTAAAGTAACAACTTTGAATAATTGATATTATAGAGATACATAAGCTAGTTAATGTAACAATATGTGCAATATTTTTTTTCATTATAAACCCAAAATATATAATTATTTTATATTTATTCAAATGTTTAAAAAATTAAGTTTATCAATTTTATCAGGTCTGTTACTTTTTGTAAGTTGGCCACCAATCATTAATTTCACTTTTTTAATTTTTGTTTCTCTTGTTCCATTATTTATACTTACCGAGTATGTTGCTAAAAAAGAACTCAATTTCCGCTCATATTTCGGTTATGTGTATTTAGCATTTTTTATTTTTAATATATGCACAACATTTTGGATTAAATATGCACATTTTGGAGGCGCTGTTTTTGCAATTTTTTGCAATTCATTCTTTATGACCTTAGTATTCTATTTATACTCCAAGATTAAAACTACTATTGCATGGAAGCATGTATTTTTGATATTACCAATATTATGGATTGGCTTTGAGTATTTGCATTTAAATTGGGATTTAAGTTGGCCTTGGTTGACTCTTGGTAATGTTTTTTCAAGTCATTCTAGTTGGATTCAGTGGTATTCATATACAGGTGTTTTAGGCGGAACACTTTGGATCTTTATTGTAAATTTTCTTGTATTTAAACTATATGAAGAAAAGGACATTCAGCATTTAAGAAAACGGTATTTTTCATTTATTTTTCTTGCCATTTTTCTTCCACTTGGCTTCTCATATTTAATATATAACAATGCTCTAAATTTTAATTCAAATGACAGTGTCAATGTGATGGTTGTACAACCTAATATTGATCCATATCAAGAGAAATTTGAACTTTCTCAGAAAGATCAAACTAACTCAGTGATAGAGCTTTTCTATTCTAATTTAGATGATACATTAGATTTTTTAATATTGCCTGAAACATTTTTAATATATCCAATATGGACTCATCAAATTCAACAAAATACTGACATTAAAATATTTAAGAACTTAATTGATGAATATCAAGATTTAAATATCATTCTTGGAGCTACATTGCTTGAACTATCTAAAAAATCTCCAACAGCAAAACCCTTATTTAATCACTCAAATCAATTTTATAAAGTCCATAATTCGGTTATTCAATTAAATAAATTCGGTTTGGATAGATATGATAAATCAAAATTAGTTCCTGGAGCAGAACAGATGCCGTTTCAAGATTTATTATATCCAATTTTAGGAGATCAAATTTTAAAAATTGGGAATTCAACTGCTTTAGGTAATTTCTCAAAACAAGATTCTATTTCCATTTTTTCATCCTCTAATCAACATTATAATGCACCAATTATTTGTTATGAGTCAATATATGGGGATTATGTTCGGAGATTTATAAAAAAAGGTGCAGAAATTCTGTTTATTATAACAAATGATGGTTGGTGGAAAAAAACAAGTGGATATCAACAACATAATATATATGCGAAGTTACGTGCAATAGAAACTAGAAGATATATTGCAAGATCCGCCAATACAGGGATTTCTTCAATTATTAATCATTTAGGAGAAATAGAGTTTNGTATTGAATGGGATAAAAAAGATGTTATTCAATATACCATACCATTGTATAATAAAAAGACTTTTTATGTGGAATATGGAGATGTTCTAGGCCGATTTGCTTCATTCTTATCAGTTGTAATCATATTGTATTTTTTTGTATATAATAAACTTCGATTTTCACATTAATTAAATCATTATAACCATTATTTTTGTACTTTAAATTTTATATATATGAAGTCATTTGATGTAATAGTTATTGGATCTGGCCCTGGAGGGTATGTNGCTGCAATCCGTTGTGCACAATTGGGAATGAGCACTGCGATAATTGAAAAATATTCTAATTTAGGAGGCACATGTTTAAATGTGGGCTGTATACCATCTAAAGCTTTATTAGAATCATCAGAACATTTTTTTAAATCTAATCATGAGTTTAAAACCCATGGTATTGAGTTAGGTTCTTTAAAAATGAATTTTACTCAGACAATGCAACGCAAAGAAAAGATATTGTCTGAAATGCATATGGGTTTAGATTTTTTGATGAAAAAAAATAATATTACAGTTTTCAATGGCACAGGGTCTTTTGTAGATAAAAACACAATAGCAGTTAGTAGTAATGGAAAAGGAGATAATCTGACATCTAAAAATATTATTATAGCAACTGGGTCTAAACCATTTGCCTTACCTTCTTTTAATTTAGATAAAGACAGAATTATTACGTCTACAGAGGCACTGTCTTTAAAGAAAATACCAAAAAAATTAATTATTGTTGGTGCAGGTGTTATAGGTTTAGAGTTGGGTTCTGTATATGCTAGAATTGGTTCTGAAGTTTCAGTGGTTGATTATTCCTCTAGTATTCTTTCAGGTATGGATGCAAGTTTAGGTAGAGAATTAAAAAAAACCCTTACTAGAGATTTGAAGTTTAAATTTTATTTATCACATCAGGTTGACAAAATAACTAATGATGGTAAAGGTGTTACGTTAATTGCAACCTCAAATAAAAAAGAGGAAATAGTATTAAAAGGGGATTATTGTTTAGTTGCTATAGGAAGAAAGCCATATACTGAAGGTTTAAATTTAGATGTAATTAACATAAAAACATCTAAAACAGGACAAATTGAAGTAAATGATGATTTGCAAACATCACATCCTCATATTTATGCTATAGGAGATGTTGTAACAGGACCAATGTTAGCTCACAAAGCTGAAGAAGAAGGAGTGTTTGTGGCTGAAATAATTGCTAAACAAAAACCACAGATAAATCATAATCTTATTCCAAGTGTTGTTTATACTTGGCCTGAAGTTGCTTCCGTTGGATTAACAGAGGAATCACTAAAAGCATCGGATAGAAAAATAAAAGTAGGTATTTTCCCATTTAAAGCTAATGGTAGAGCTAAAATATCTATGGATACGGATGGTTTTATTAAGATTATTGCAGATGCATCTAATGATGAAATCTTAGGAGTTCATATGATTGGTCCTCGTTGTGCTGATTTAATTTCAGAAGCAGTGGTTGCTATGGAGTATAAAGCTTCTGCAGAAGATATTGCAAGAATTACACATGCACATCCGACTTTCAGTGAAGTGATGAAAGAAGCTGCTTTAGCAGCAACCGAAGATAGAGCTCTACATATTTAAATAACAACATAATTATTTTAAGTCAATCAATAACAGATAATAGTTCTGCCTAAAAAAACAAAGACATATAAGATTCATTCTCCGTATAAATTCAAAAATCAATTGATAGAGTATTTACGTAATTTTGACTCATTTTGTTTGTTGGATAATAATGTGTCAAATAATACTGCATTCGATTTCTTAGTTGCTTTTAAACCCGAAGCAGAATTGATTGATTCATCTAATCCTTTTTTAGATTTAGAAAAATTTATAAATCAATCTTCTGATTGGCTTTTTGGTTATTTAACATATGATTTAAAAAATTATATTGAAAGATTATCATCAAATAATTTAGATTTTCAAAAATTTCCTATAATCCATTTTTTTAGTCCTTCTATTATAATTAATGTGAAGAATAAGGATGTTATTATTCTATATAATGCTAGCTATTCTAGTGATGATATAGATAGCATATTTAGTGATATATCTAACACCGAATTTGTTCATAAAATTATTGATGCAGTTAATATTAATGCACGAGTAAAAAAAGAAGATTATATTAAAAATGTCTTGGCTATACAAAAACACTTACAATCAGGCGATATTTATGAAATGAATTATTGCCAGGAGTTTTATGTTGATAATTTATTATTAGACCCATTTACATTATTTTCGAAATTAAATAATCTATCCCAAGCACCATTTTCATCCTTTTATCGAATAAACAATCATTTTTGTATTTGTGCTAGTCCTGAGAGATACCTAAAAAAAACGAACAACAAAATCATTTCACAGCCTATAAAAGGAACAATAAAAAAGCTAGATAATATAGTATTAGATAAACAGAAGCAAACAGAATTACTAAACAGCTCTAAAGATTTGTCTGAAAATTTTATGATTGTTGATCTAGTTAGAAATGATTTATCCAAAATTGCAAAACAAAATACAGTTAATGTAGATGAATTAGCAGCATTATATACATACAAAGATGTACATCATTTAACTTCNACTATTTCTTGTGATTTAGATGCAAAATATAGTATTGTAGATATTTTAAAATCTTCTTTTCCAATGGGTTCTATGACAGGTGCGCCAAAAATAAAATCAATGGAATTAATTGAAAAATTTGAAGATACGATGAGAGGATTATATTCAGGTTCAATTGGCTATATTAATCCTGCAAAAGATTTTGATTTTAATGTTGTCATTCGGTCAGTTTTTTATAATCAACAAAGTCAGTATCTTTCTTTTATGGTTGGTGGTGCGATTACTATTGATTCAGATCCTGAATTGGAATATCAAGAATGTTTAGTAAAAGCTCAATCAATTTTTAACGTATTAGGTCAATGATAAAGAATTTCTTAAAACAACTCAAGGATATAAAAATTACTAAAAAATCTAGAATTCTTTTAGCATTAAGTGGTGGGGTTGATAGTATGGTTTTAATGGATTTGTTATATAGGCATAATTATAAATTTTCAGTTGCGCATTGTAATTTTTGTTTAAGAGGTGAAGATTCAGATTTGGATCAACAGTTTATTACATCATGGAGTAAATCTAGAAACATAACATTCTTTATTAAGAAATTTAACACAAAAGAATATGCAAAGAAAAATAAAATTTCAATTCAGATGGCAGCTAGAGATTTGAGATATAATTGGTTTAATAATTTGTATGTAAAATATGATTTTAATTTTATTGCAACAGCACACCATCTTAATGACTCTGTTGAAACTATATTATTTCATTTAATTCGTGGCACCGGCATAGCAGGTTTACATGGTATTAAAGTAAGAGACAATCATATTATAAGACCACTCGTACAGTTTAGTAAAGAGGATCTATTGCAATATGCTCACGAAAATGATATAGAATATCGTGTGGATAGTAGTAATTCAGATAATAAATATATTAGAAATAAGATTAGAAATAAGATTATACCTATTATGAAAGAGATTAATCCGGATTTAATTTCTTCAATGGGTAAAACTATATCTAAACTAGGTGCTGTTGAAAATATTTATAATCAATCTATTTTAGATAAAAAAATAAAATTGTTAATCCAGGATAATGATGAATATAAAATCGATATTAATGCATTATTAAAACAGCCATCACCGAAACAAGTATTATATGAATTAATATCAGATTTTGGTTTTTATGATATAGATTCAGTTTTTTCTTCATTTTCATCTCCTTCAGGAAGAGAGTTTTTCAATGACAAATTTTATATGGTTAAGGATAGATTTTTTTTAGTAATCTCAAAACATATTGCAAATCAAAGTTTCATTATTCATGAAGATACAACAAGTATACAAGATTTATTTGATGTAAAATTCAGAGTTGCTGTATATTCACAATTTGATATTCTCAAACAATCTACAAATACTATGTGTCTCGATTATTCTAAATTAGAATTCCCCTTATTAATTAGACCATGGAAGGAGGGTGATAGTTTTATTCCTTTAGGTATGCGTGGATCTAAGAAGCTCAGCGATTATTTTATTGATAAGAAGTATTCACTAATTCAAAAAAAGAAAACACGGGTATTAATTTCTAATAATAAAATTACATGTATTATTGGTGAGAGATTAGATGATAGGTTTAAGCTTGTAGAAACATCGAAAAAAGTATATATTGTTACAGTCTAAAAACGATTTATTATGAAAAAGTATGTTTTTTTATTATTAACTCTAATCACATTTAATATGTTTGGGCAAATTGAAGATCCAGTTGATTNGGATTTTTCTATTGAACATATTGACAATGATATATATAATCTCATTATTGAAGCAGAGATTGAAAAAGGATGGAATGTCTATTCTCAACATGTTGATCCAGATGGCCCTATCCCTACAAGTTTTTTGTTCTCAGAATCAGAAGATTTTATATTGATTGATGGTGTTANCGAGTCCAATAGTACGACAAAATTTGATCCAGTATTTCAAATGAATTTATCATCGTTTCAAGATGAGGCAATTTTTAAGCAGAAAATCAAAATTCTTAATGATACTATATCTGCNATTCAAGGAGAATTAGAATTCATGGTTTGTAATGCAACTATGTGTTTGCCTCCAGATTATGTTGATATGTTATTTGATTTTAAAAAAAAAACTAAAAATTTATTAGAAGGACAGGGATCCACAGTTACTCGCAGTAATAAATATATTATTCCCACTATTGATTTAGACAATCCAATTGGTGCTTGTGGTGAAAAGAAAGAAGAGAAATCTCTTTGGGGAATATTCTTACTTGGTATTTTTGGTGGTTTTATAGCTCTTTTAACCCCATGTGTTTTTCCTATGATCCCATTAACTGTCAGTTTCTTTACCAAGGATTCGGAAGATAAAACAAAGGCGATCTCCAATGCTTTGCTATATGGTTTGTTTATTTTTTTAACATATACAGTGTTGAGTTTNCCATTTCATCTTATGCCTAGTATTAATCCAGAAGTATTAAATCAAATTTCCACAAACCCTTGGCTTAATATTAGTTTCTTTTTTATTTTTCTAGTATTTGCAATTTCTTTCTTTGGTTATTTTGAGATTACTCTTCCAAGTAGTTGGAGTACTAAGGCTGGTTCGGGTAGTAATATTGGGGGTATTCTAGGTATATTCTTTATGGCTTTAACCTTAGCAATAGTATCTTTTTCTTGTACAGGTCCTATTTTAGGTTCATTGCTTGCAGGCACTTTATCATCAGCAACTGCAGATGTAGTTACTTTTTTTGGATTTAGNACAGCATTGGTTTCATTAAAATTAAGTCTTGCTATGGCTGGTTTTGGGATAGCTTTAGGTTTACCTTTTGCTTTATTTGCAGCTTTTCCAACATGGTTAAAATCATTACCAAAATCTGGAGGGTGGCTCAACACAGTGAAGGTTGTTCTAGGGTTCTTAGAAATCGCATTAGCGATTAAATTTCTTTCTAATGCAGATTTAGTAGAGCAATGGGGTTTGATTAAAAGAGAAACATTTTTTGCTCTTTGGTTTTTAACATTTACAGGGCTAGCTTTATACTTATTTGGTTTTATTAATTTTCCACATGACACTCCGAATAGAAAGCTGAGTACAGGACGAATGTCTTTTGGTTTAATTGTACTTATGTTTACTGTTTATTTATTNCCTGGNGTGATTGGANAAANCTGGTGGCATCATAATTTATTAAGTGGCTTNCCACCTGCAAAGTATTACTCTTATTTAAACCCAGATCATGAAATTNAAAATATTTTTAAAGATTATGAAAAAGGATTAGAATATGCAAAAACTCACAATAAACCAATTATGATTGATTTTACTGGTCAAGCTTGTGTTAATTGTAGAAAAATAGAAGAGGCCATTTGGGTAGAGAAAAATGTTAAAAATATCCTAGATAATGATTATGTTGTTATTTCATTGTATGTAGATGAAGTAACACTATTGCCAGAAGAAGAACAAGAAACCGTTGACATTGTAACTCGAGATGGTAAAATTAAGAAAAAGAAAATTCGAACAATAGGAAATAAATGGAGTACTCTTCAAAGTNTAACGTTTGCTAACAATACACAGCCTTTATATATTTTAATGACACCAGATGAAGAATTATTAGGAAATCCTATTGGNTATAGTTACGCAAAAAGTGTAAATAATTATNTTAATTATTTAGAATGTGGTTTGGAAGCTTATGATTCCTTAAATAAATAAATTTTGAATTATGAAAATGCCTATATCAGAAATTATAGATAGATATACGATTACTAAGTTAAAATCAGAACGAACTAGTGAAAATGTAAGCGAAGAATTAAGANTTTATGAACATGAGTTACAAGAATATAAGATTAATATAGACACGTATATTTCACGTATGTATGATATTAATAGTAAGATATGGGAGACAGAGTCTGANATTAGAAAAGGAACNAAATTNCCATTAGAAGAGATTGGTCGATTAGCATTAAAAGTAAGGGACTTAAATTGTGAACGAAACTCTATAAAAGCCGAGATTGTAGATCAATTTTCAGAGGGTTTTAAAGAGATTAAAATTAATTATAAAAAAATTAATTATGGACAGAATAAAATTTAAATATTAGAATGTCCATTCTAATTTGTATCTTTATAGACTTATAAATAATATCAATCTTATAAATATGAAAACATTATTTATCTATTTATTTTTTATTTTTTCTTTTTTATCTTCTCAAGAAAGTTTAAATATGGAGTTAGTATCTAATCTTCCTTATCCTCAAGGTACTAATGATATATGGGGATATGCAGACGGAGTAAACGAATACGCTTTGGTTGGTACTGTAACTGGATTTTCTGTTGTAGATATTACTTGTCCGCAATATCCCAATGAATTGTTTTTTATTCCAGGATCCAATTCTACATGGAGAGATGTTAAAACTTGGGGTAAATATGCATATGTGACCACTGAAGCTTCTGATGGACTATTAATAGTTGATTTAAGTGATGTTACTGGTCAAACGTATGTTTATACTGACGAATTTTTTACCACATCACATAATATTTATATTGATGAAAATGGATATGCTTATATTTTTGGTGCTAATACTGGAAATGGTGGAGCAGTTATTTTAGATTTAACCATTGATCCAATGAACCCAACTTTAGCGGGAGTGTTTGATGATTATTATTTACATGATGGAATGGTAAGAGGTGATACGTTATGGGGATCGGCTATTTATGCTGGTGTTTTTTCTATTATTGATGTGACAGATAAATCTAATCCTGCAATTATGTCATCATATCCCACATCTTGTAATTTCACTCACAATGCATGGATATCAGATAATAATAATTATTTATTTACAACTGATGAACAAGCTAGTTGTTATGTTGGATCATATGATGTGTCTGATATTTATGATATTCAAGAAATAGACTTAATTCAAGAATGGACAGGTGATGGAGCTATGGGTGAACAAGAAGATGTGATTCCTCATAATACACATGTATTAGGAGATTTCCTAGTTACTTCATATTATACATCTGGAGTTACTGTAATTGATGCTAGTGATCCATTTAATTTATCAGAAGTTGGTTATTATGATACTTCACCAATGTCTGGTGGAAACTTTGATGGGTGCTGGGGTGCTTATCCATATTTACCATCTGGTTTAATTTTAGCGACAGATCAACAGGAAGGATTATTTGTTTTGCACTCTTCTCAAATTACTCACGATGATTTCACTGATATTATAGAGTCTGTATGTGCTGGTTGTACAGATGAATCAGCATTAAATTATAATCCAGGTGCTGTTGAAGATAATGGGTCATGTTTATATATTATGGGTTGTACAGATTCTACTGCTGACAATTTTAATCCACTAGCTACAAATGATGATGGTTCATGTGAGTATTTTTGTGACGATTTTGAAATTAATATTCCTATTTGTGAAAACGATATTATTATTAATTATGGTGAAACAGTATTGTTAAATTGTGATGGTGAATCTGTGACATTCTTGGATACAGATGACAATATTTTAAATTTCGGGTCACCATATATGACTGACCCGATTTATGAAAACACATCTTTTACAGTATTCAACACTGAAGTTGTAGAAACATCTATTGTTAATACTGGGGAGCCGGAACATGAGGGTCAAGGGCAAAATGGTGACTATAGTAGTACTGTTTATAATGGGGGATTGCTATTTGATTGTTATTCACCTTTCATCTTGAATAGTATAAAAGTATATACTGATTATGAGGGTCCAAGGGCAATAGAATTAAGAAATAATAATGGAGACCTTATTGCTGATTTATTAGTAGATATTCCAATAACAGATAATAATGGTTATGTTATTGATTTAGGTTGGGAGATTAACCCAGGATCACAATATTTACTTACTACTAATATTGATATCAATAATGATATTTTTGGAGATAATAATCCAATGTTAAAAAGAACAACTGGCGGGCTACCAGATTTCCCATTCGTAATTAACAATATATTAGAAATCACGGAAGGTTATTATTCTCAAGGAAATGGTGATGATGGATCTTCACCAGATTATTATTATTATTTTTATGATTGGGAAGTTAGTTATAGTAGAACCTGTGATAGTCAGGAAGGCACAATTAATGTAATCGTAGGGACCGTAGATTTAAATGAAAACACATCTGATAAATCGCTGTTGAAAATCACAGACCTTTTAGGTAGGGAAATCAAAAATGCCGTATTTGGTATTGAGGTTTATGATGATGGTACTGTCGATAAAAGATTTATTTTAAAATAGATCTTGAAATTACAATTTTCTGTATTTCAGAAGTGCCTTCATAAATTTGAGTAATTTTTGCGTCTCGCATTAATCGCTCTACATGATATTCTTTTACAAACCCGTATCCTCCATGAATTTGTACTGCTTCAGTTGTGATTTTCATAGCATGTTCTGCACAATATAATTTTGCTATAGAGCTGGATTGTGTATAGTCTATCATATTGTCTTTTTCCCATGCTGCTTTTAGGCATAATAATCTACCACAATCAATTTGTGTTGCCATATCTGCTAGCTTAAAGGCAATCGCTTGATGCTTATAAATTTCTTTACCAAAAGCTTTCCTTTCTCGTGAGTACTTTAGACTTAATTCATATGCTCCACTGGCGATGCCAAGAGCTTGAGATGCTATCCCAATTCTTCCTCCTGCTAAAGTTTTCATAGCAAACTTAAATCCAAATCCATCCTCACCAATTCTATTTTCTTTCGGAACTTTTACATCCGAAAACATAATAGATGTAGTGTCAGAAGCTCTAATTCCTAGCTTATTTTCTTTTTGTCCTACAGTAACTCCATCCCATTCCTTTTCTACAATAAATGCATTAATTCCTTTATGTCCTTTTGCTACATCTGTTTGTGCAATTACTAAATAAATAGATGCACTCTTACCATTTGTAATCCAATTTTTTGTTCCATTTAAAAGATAATAGTCATCTTGTTCAATAGCTGTAGTTCTTTGTGATGTAGCATCAGAACCTGCTTCGGGTTCAGACAAGCAAAAAGCTCCCAACATATTTCCTGTAGCTAAATGATAGAGATATTTTTTCTTTTGTTCTTCATTCCCATATTGCTCTATTCCCCAACATACGAGGGAATTATTAACGGACATGATTACTGAACAAGATGCATCTATTTTAGAAATTTCTTCCATGGCCAAGACATAAGAAATAGTATCCATACCACCTCCTCCATATTTTGGATTTACCATCATGCCTAAAAACCCCATTTCTCCCATTTTTTTTATTTGAGATGTTGGGAATTCTTGTTTTTCATCTCTTTCGATAACACCAGGTAATAATTCAGTGTTTGCAAAATCTCTTGCAGAATCTCGAATTAATTTTTGTTCGTTTGATAATTTAAAGTCCATATTATTTCAACAATTGAGTTCAAAATTAACTCTTTTTTTCTATTTTAATTACATGCATAATATTATTAATAATAAATCTTTGGTTTTAGGATTGATGTCTGGGACATCCATGGATGGTCTTGATATATCTTGTGCAAGATATTATTATAACAATGGTAGTTGGAGTTTTGAGCTTTTAGCTTGTGAGACATTTCCATATAGTGCTGATATTAAACGAGAGCTGATAAAAGGTTTTAATAAAGAATCTAGTTTGTTGGATTTAGATCAATACTTTGGTGAAGTNTTATCAAATTATGTANTACGATTTTTAAAAAAGTATAATTTTAANATAGACTTAATTTCATCACATGGACACACTATTTTCCACAACCCAGATAATGGCTATACAAATCAAATAGGCTTGGGTAGTGTGATTGCAAAAAAAACAAACATTCCAGTAGTTTCTAATTTTAGACAACAAGATATTGATTTTGGAGGACAGGGAGCACCATTAGTTCCTATTGGTGATTATTTATTATTTAGTGAATATGATAGTTGTTTAAATTTAGGAGGAATATGTAATATNTCATTTAATCTTAATGAGATTAGATATGCTTATGATATATGTCCTTGTAATATGGTTTTAAATATAATTTGCAGCAAAATTGGAAAAGATTTTGATGAAGATGGTAATCTAGCTNCCANNGGTTTTGTTAATCAAACATTATTANNNGAATTNAATCAAATTGATTATTATAATTTAGATATTCCAAAATCTCTTGGTAAAGAATATGTTGAGGTATATTTTTTAACTATTATAAATGCATCTACTTTATCAGTTAATGATATTTTAGCAACTTTTGTTGAACATATTGCTTATCAAATTTCATGCACTTTTTTAAAGTTTAAAATTTCNAATTCATTATTTACTGGAGGAGGTNCGTTTAATAAGTATTTAATTAATAGAGTTATAAATTTAACTGACACAAAAATAATAATACCAAATAATGATATTATTAACTTTAAAGAAGCTATTATTTTTGGTTTTTTAGGTGTTTTAAGATTATTNAATNAAGCCAANTGNTTNGCTTCAGCNACAGGAGCTANTCAAGATCATTCTTCNGGAGATATATATTTATTATAATGTTGAAAAGTATTTAGTGTTAAGTCAAGATTTATTTTATGAACTTATTAATTTAGAGTTTTTAATTGTATCTCATGAAATCCTTATTAAAAAAATATGAAGATAGTTCTCCGGAAATTGTATTTGAGTGGCAAGATTCAAAGACTGANGCAGTAGGTTGGGTTGTTATAAACTCATTGCGTGGTGGTGCAGCAGGAGGAGGTACACGTATGCGAAAAGGATTAACAAAGTATGAAGTTTTGTCCTTNGCAAAAACTATGGAAATTAAATTTACAGTCTGTGGGCCTGCTATTGGTGGNGCAAAATCAGGAATTAATTTTGACCCGTCTGACCCAAGAAAACAAGAAGTTTTAACAAGATGGTATAGGGCCGTATCTCCATTATTGAAACATTATTATGGTACGGGNGGTGATTTAAATATTGATGAAGTTAATGAGGTNATTCCAATCACNGAAGATTGTGGTGTTTGGCATCCACAAGAAGGTATTTTCAGTGGACATTATCATCCAACGTCCCCAGAAAAAATTAATCGAATTGGTCAATTAAGATATGGTGTGAAAAAAAAGTTAGAAGATTATAATTACACTCCAAATCAAGACAAAACAATTATGGTAGCTGACATGATTACGGGATTTGGAGTAGCAGAGTCAATTAAACATTATTANAGTATTTGGGGAGGNAGTCTGCAAAATAAAAAAGTTATAGTTCAAGGCTGGGGAAATGTAGGTTCAGCGGCGGCATATTATTTATCAAAATCAGGTTTTTCAATCGTTGGTATTATTGATAAAGAAGGGGGGGTAATTAATGAATCCGGGTTTTCTTTTGAAGAGATTGAAACATTGTTTTCAAATAAAAAAAATAATCAATTACAAGCTCATAATCTTTTATCTTTCGAAGAGGTTAATAATTCTATATGGGATGTTGCTAGTGATATATTTATACCATGTGCAGCCTCTAGATTAGTAACATTAAATCATGTTGATCGATTAATTAACTCAGGTGTTAAGTTAATTGCATGTGGAGCTAATGTTCCTTTTGCTGATGAAGAGATATTTTATGGTCCTATTGCTGAACATGCTGATCAACATTTAAGTGTAATTCCAGATTTTATTTCTAATTGTGGTATGGCAAGAGTATTTGCTTATTTAATGGAAGCAAGACGGGATGATCTTAATGATGAGAGTATTTTTCAAGATTGTTCAAAAGTTATTTATAATGCTTTGTTGGAATGTTATAATTCTAGTAAAAAGGACAATTATATAACATCATTAGCATTAGAAATAGCTTTAAAAAAACTTTTAACAAAAAACGATTAATATGATAGCAGCAATAATTCTAGTTTTTTTAATAGGTTATGTNTTTATTGCTTTAGANCATNCATTCAAAATTGACAAAGCAGCNAGTGCNTTNATAACAGGTATTTTGTGTTGGACTATATTTATGTTATTTNNTCAGTTTGATAGTCATTTTGTATACAAAGAGTTACANCATCATATAGTTCATATAGCTGAAATACTATTCTTTTTATTAGGTGCTATGACTATAGTAGAGTTAGTGGATTCTCATCAAGGTTTTTCAATTATCACAGATAGGATTACAACTAAATCTAGAATCAAACTGCTTTGGATTTTATCTTTTTTAGGCTTTTTTTTATCAGCAGTNNTAGATAATNTAACTACTGCTATTGTNATGTCTGCGATGTTACCCAAATTGATGAAAAATAAAAATGACATTTGGTTTTTTGGAGGAATGTTAATACTTGCATGTAATGCTGGAGGAGCTTGGTCCCCAATAGGTGATNTAACCACTATAATGTTATGGATTGGAGGACAGGTAAGTGCATTAAGTATTATCACAGCAATTTTTATACCAAGTTTGATATGTATGATTGTCCCATTAATTTATTTATCATTTAAATTNAAGGGTNATATTCAACGNCCCAACACAACTGTTTTTAAGGAACANATTAAAAATCCGACAACGTTATTTGAAAGACAATTTGTGTTCTTTTCAGGAGTGTTAGGATTATTGTTTGTGCCAATTTTTAAAACANTCACTCATTTACCACCGTATATGGGNATGTTGTTAAGCTTAGGTGTACTNTGGGTAGCAACAGAGTTGTTGCATCGAAGTAAAAATATAGAAGACAAATCTTCTTTAAGTGTTGTGGGAGTGCTCAAGAAAGTTGANACACCTACTATTTTCTTTTTTTTAGGTATACTTTTAGCTGTATCTAGTTTACAATCATCTGGNATATTAAATAGTGTAGCTGCTTANCTAAGTAATACAATAGGTAATATTTACGTTATTAATGTTATTATAGGTCTATTGTCCTCTATTGTAGATAATGTNCCATTAGTTGCAGGGGCNATGGGTATGTATCCTATTAATGAGAGTGGTGTATTTGCACAGGATGGTATGTTCTGGGAGTTTTTAGCTTATTGTGCCGGAACTGGAGGAAGTGTATTAATTATTGGCTCTGCTGCGGGTGTGGCGGTAATGGGTATTTTAAAAATAGATTTTATTTGGTATGTGAAAAAAATATCTTTTTTAGCTTTATTAGGTTATGTTTACGGCGCGCTGACTTATATTNTGTTAGGATTATTATAAATTAAATTAAAGTGATTATGTTTTTAAATTCAATTTTATTACAACTGGACAGCTTATTATCCTCATCAGAGGAAGCTGTNATTATATCTGAGACTAACAATATTTCTATTTTTGAATTATTCTCTCAAGGTGGGNTNGCTGGTCAAATTATAATTTTCATATTATTTATATTATCAATTATTACTATGTANTTATTTCTTGAAAGGTTAGTTTCAATTAAAAAAGCATTAAAAGAAGAGGCGTATTTTTTTAATGCAATTAAAGACTTTTTACATGATGGAAAACATTCTTCCGCGATAGATTTATGTCAAAATACAGANACACCGATAGCAAGAATGTTAGAGAAAGGTATTTCAAGAATTGATAAATCATTGGAAGATATTTCAACATCTATTAATAATGTAGGAAAATTAGAGTTATCTAAACTAGAAAATAATTTAGCTATTCTAGGAACTATTTCTGGNGTAGCACCCATGATTGGCTTTTTAGGAACAGTAATTGGTATGGTGTTAGCATTTTATGAAATGGCTAGTGCTGGAGGCCAGATTGATATTGAAATGTTNTCAAAAGGGATATATACTGCTATGACAACTACTGTTGCAGGTCTAATTGTTGGGATTCTAGCATATATTAGTTATAATTATTTAGTATCTAAGATTACGAAAGCTGTTTATAAAATGGAAACAATTAGTATAGAGTTTTTAGACTTAATTTATGATCAAAAGAACANTTAATGTCATTCAAATCACAAAATAAAATCAATCCAAATTTTAGTATGTCATCAATGACAGATATAGTGTTTTTATTGCTGATATTTTTCATGTTAACATCAACGTTAGTTACTACAAATGCATTAAAAATAGAATTACCAACTAGCTCAGCAGAATCTCTGAAGCAACAGACAGTATCAATTTCTATTACGGATGATTTGAGATATTTTATCAACAATGAAGCTGTGGAACAAGTTTTTTTAGAATCTAAAATTAAAGAGTATTTCAGTTCTGATGATAATCCTACTTTAGTGTTGCGAGCTGAGAAAAATACTCCGATTCAATATGCTGTTGAAGTAATTGATTTAGCTTATAGAAACAACTATAAAATTGTTTTAGCAACACAAATTAATTGATCTTATATGCTAAATTCTAAAAGTAAAAGGGTTGGTTTTTTTGGTACAGTATTTTTTCATATAGGCTTATTAATTCTTTGTTTTTTTTCATCTATAGGATATACTTCTGTTGATTTCCCTGTTGGTGTAGAAATAGAATTTATTCCATATCAGGAAATAAAACCAGTCGAGAAGACACACGATAATAAAAATTATACGGCATCACATTTATCAGATCTTAATAAGGAAGACATTGTTGAAGAAGTAATTCTTCAGGAAGAGACAACTACCACGATACCTAATCAGGAAGACAGCTTAACTTTATCAGTAGAAAATAAAAGAGATGAATCTTTGTCAATTAGTTTAGAATTACAGAATGCGTTATCTAAGATTAATGATAGTCAATTGAATGATAGTATTGAGATAATAGATGTGCATGATAATAATGTAGAAGTTTCAATAAATAATAATACGGCTATTGAGCATTTGCAAGATGGTTATACTTTGTCAGATAATAGATTTGCTGTTCGAAAAGTTAAGCCTAAGTATGCATGTGAAGAATTTGGAAAAGTTATTGTTCGGGTATGGGTTAATCAAAAAGGGGTAACTATTAAAGCAGAGGCTGGTATACGGGGAACCACAGAATCTGCATCATGTTTATTAAAAGAAGCAAAACAAGCTGCCATGCAAACAACTTGGACACCTTATTTTGATGCACCTGAGGTTCAGATTGGTCAGATCACCTATAATTTCCATAAGTATTAATGGATTATTCACAAACACTTATATGGCTATATAATCAATTGCCATTTTATCAAGACAAAGGAGGATTAGCTTATAAAAAGGATGTTCATAATATCTTAAATTTTTCTAAAAAAAATGGAAGAGATTATGATTGTTTTCCTACCATTCATGTAGGCGGAACTAATGGTAAAGGATCAGTTTCACATATGTTAAGTTCTATTTTACAGGAATCAGAATTAAATATCGGGCTATTTACATCTCCACACTTATTAGATTTTAGGGAAAGAATTAAAATTAATAATCAAATGATTTCTGAACAATTTGTTATTGATTTTGTACAACAGTATATGACAGATTTCAAAACCATGAAGATGTCTTTTTTTGAAATGACCGTTGTAATGGCTTTTAAATATTTTGAATGTAATAATGTTGATTTGGCTATTATTGAAGTTGGTTTAGGTGGTCGATTAGACTCCACTAATGTCATAACTCCCATATTATCGATTATAACTAACATTTCTTTTGATCATCAAGATTTATTAGGAGATTCACTTACTTTAATTGCAAAAGAAAAAGCGGGTATTATAAAAAAAGAGACCCCTGTTTTAATTGGTGAAAAATCCCCACATACTCATATTTTTGAGGAGAAAGCTCAAAATTTACAAGCACCGATATTTTACTCAAAACAAGCTCCATATAAATCTGATTTAAAAGGTGATTATCAAGTTAGTAATATTAATACTTCAGCTACAGCCATTAAAATTTTAAATAATTTGGATTATAAAATTTCCAAGAATCATATTATTAATGGCTTAAATCATATAATTAAAAATACTGGTTTACGTGGACGATGGGAAGTTATTTCAAAAGAGCCATTAGTTATTTGTGATGTTGCTCATAATATAGGAGCATTTAATTATATAGTATCAGAATTAAATATATCCAAACTCAATAAACATATCATTCTTGGCTTTTCAAGAGATAAAGATTTTAAGAGTATCTTGAAAATTTTACCAAAGGATTATCAGTATTATATATGTGGAAGTTTAAATGAAAGAATTATTAATCCAAATGAATTATCAAGTTATTTTGATAACTATAATTTGAGTTATAAAATATTTGATTTGTCATATAATGCGTATACTGATTTAGTTTCAAAATCAAATAAAAATGATTTAATTATGATTACTGGTAGTACATTTATTGTGTCAGATATATTAAAATATTTAGATAATATTGAATAGATTTATATATTTGCATTCTTTAGTGAGGGCGATTAGCTCAGTTGGTTCAGAGCACCTGCCTTACAAGCAGGGGGTCACTGGTTCGAATCCAGTATCGCCCACTTCTTAAAATCCCTATGTGTTTCTTAGGGATTTTTCATATAAGGACCATTAACTCAGTTGGTTTAGAGTGTTACCTTGACAGGGTAGAAGTCACTGGTTCGAATCCAGTATGGTCCACCAAACAATGAAACCCATTAAGTTGAGTGAGTTTTTGTACTACAACTATTTTATATTAATCTTGAGTCATAAACCCAATGTAATAGTGCTTGCCTTTGCTTTTTTCTACAATTTAAATCATTTTTATTGCAATTTTTTTTAACTGCTCCAACATGTCTCTTAATCGCTTTCTATCTTTTAATTTGTCTAAAATATCTTCTTGATCGATTCTTCTCCCCATATAATACCGGCAATACCACTGAAACCAACCTCTTGGGTCATCTTTATAAATCCATCCTTTACTCCGCCAATCAGAAAGAGGTAAAGAAGCATTAATTTTATAAAAATTAAGATTGATGTCTTTCTTGACCCTAGCTAACTTTGAATGATAAAACCATTCTTCTGGAAATTCATTTTTACAATCATTCATATACTTCCCTCCAAAAACTCCTAGCTTTAACATTTGTTGTGGTGTTAGTTCAGGTTTGAATTCTTTATGAAAATTTTGACCAATATTTTCATCTAACAAATAAACATAACCCGTTTGCATCTTATCATTTACAACAACTCTTTTCATGAAATAAAATTATACAATAATTTTCTAAAAAAGTTCGAAGTCAGAATCAAGTGGCCTTCCAGGTACGGTGTGTATTAACGTCTATCTATTTATAAAACTGATTTAATTGATTATTTACACCGCCATAATCTGCCCATTCCCAAATGCCTTCAATTTTTCC
>PAVX01000026.1 GCA_002713285.1 Flavobacteriales bacterium | reverse complement strand
CTAGAGCCAGAACTAGAGCCAGAACCAGAGCCAGAACTAGAACCAGAACTAGAACCAGAACTAGAACCAGAACCAGAGCCAGAACCAGAGCCAGAACCAGAGCCAGAACTAGAGCCAGAACCAGAGCCAGAACCAGAGCCAGAACTAGAGCCAGAACTAGAGCCAGAACCAGAGCCAGAACTAGAACCAGAACTAGAACCAGAACTAGAACCAGAACTAGAACCAGAACTAGAACCAGAACCAGAGCCAGAGCCAGAGCCAGAGCCAGAGCCAGAGCCAGATTTATTAGAGAAATCTAATGATGGTTTTTTTTCAATTTTTTCTAAAAAAAAGGCAGATAAATTAGACAAAACTTTAGATAAAACTAGAGATGGTTTCTTTGGAAAAATGAAACTGTTTTTTTCTGGAAAAAACACAATAGATGATCATTTTTTAGATAAACTAGAAGAAATGCTAATTACAGCAGATGTTGGTGTAGATACAACAGTCAAAATTATAGATTTAATAGAATTATATGTGTCTAAAAACAAGTATGTAGATGAGACAGAGTTAAAGAACATTTTAAAACAAGAGATTATTAATTTGTTAAATATTGATGTAGATAATGACAATAAAGAGTCGAAATTATCTCAACCATACGTTATGTTATTTGTAGGTGTCAATGGAGTAGGTAAAACGACAACGATTGCAAAATTAGCCCATTCCTTAAAACAAGAAGGAAAAAGTGTTATGTTAGGAGCAGCTGATACATTTAGAGCAGCAGCAATTGAACAACTTGAGTCTTGGGCTAATAAAATCGAGGTGCCGATTATAAAACAAGATATGGGTTCTGATCCAGCTTCGGTTGCTTATGATACTGTTCAATCAGGGATTTCAAATAATGCGGATTATATATTAATAGATACTGCTGGTAGATTACATAATAAAATTAATCTTATGATGGAGTTAGAAAAAATAACTAAAGCAATTCATAAACNTTTACCTGAAGCNCCTAATGAAGTTGNNCTAGNTTTAGNCGCTTCGNCTGGTCAAAATGCTCTTGANCAGGCTAAGCAGTTTTTAAAATCTACAGAGGTTAATTGTTTAGCATTGACTAAATTAGATGGTACTGCAAAAGGAGGCGTTGTTATTTCAATTTGTGATCAATTAAGTATCCCTATCAAATACATTGGTGTTGGAGAAGGNATTNATGATATTCAATTATTTGATCAAATGAGCTTTGTAGAATCATTATTTAAATAATATATTTTGAAGAAAAAAAGCATTTCTTTAAATGAGACTGGTTTATTTTCAAAATTAATTTGTGATTTTATTAATTCTGATTCAAAAATAAAGCCTTTTATTAATTCTTTTTTTAGTTTAAATACTATTCAATCTAATTTGAGTATTGAGAATGATAATCGAGATATATTGTCAAGTGTTATCAAGGAACAGTATAATCAAACTATTTTTTTAAATTCCGAGATGTCATTTGTGAATACTAATATCTCAAAATTGTCTAATAAAAACACATATACAATTACTACAGGTCATCAATTAAATGTGTTTTTAAACCCTCTGTTTTTGATATATAAAATCACATCCATAATTGCTTACGCGAATTATTTAAATAATCAAATTAAAACTCATCATTTTGTTCCATGTTTTTGGATGGCAACTGATGATCATGATTTTGATGAAATTAAAACTTTAAAGTTATATGGTCAAAATTATGATTGGGATGTAAAAGGTAAAAATGCTGTAGGTAATTTATCATCTGATTCCATAGTAAATCTATTGAGTCAAATTCAGCCCTTATTATGCACGACTCATCATGGGCAAGAACTTTTTGATATATATAAATATGCATACACAAAAAACCATAATTATGCTGATGCTACAAGATCTTTATTGACAGCCTTGTTTGGTGATTATGGTTTAGTGATTGTTGATGGTCATCATCCTAAATTAAAAAAAATATTTACTCCTCATTTTCAAGCAGAGGTTTCAGACTCTTTTGTTTACAGTGCTATTACACAGACAAATCAATCAATAAAAAACATATATAAACCTCAGATTAATGCATTGAAAGAAAATATTTTTTATTTACATAACGAGATTCGATCTAAAATTCACTGTAATCAGGACACTTATTATACTCACGATCACCCTATAAATTGGTCATTGTCAGAATTGCTAGATGAAATTGCTGAATTTCCAGAAAGATTTAGTCCAAATGTTTTTTTACGACCATTATACCAAGAGTGTATTATGCCTAACATACTCTATGTAGGAGGTCCATCAGAAACTTCATATTGGATTCAGTTGAAAAACATGTTTGATGTTAGAAAAATACATTATCCTTTATTAGCTTTAAGATCTCATTTTTTAATTGTTCCAAAAAAAATATCAGATTTACAAAACAGATTAAATCTAACAGAATTGGATTTGTTCAAAGATTATCATGATCAATTAAAAAACATTATTATTAATCAATCATCACTCACTTTAGANTCGGAGTCTGAAATTTTTAATAATCAATTTATAGAAATGGAGAAATATCTTAATTCTGTTAAAGGTTTCCCAATCCAATCACTTTACGTTTTTCAAAAAAGATTTCAAACAGAGCTGGATAGATTCAAATCGAAAATCTTAAAATTTGAAAAAANAAAAAATAAAGATTTAGAAAATAAAATTAAACTTATTAATGATACTTTATTTCCCAACAACTTAATACAAGAAAGAACATGTAGTTTTATTCCATACTATATTAAATATGGTAAAGATTTTTTTAATTTTTTAATAAAAGAAAGTTCTATATTTGACAATAAATANACTATCTTAACAGAAGAAGAGTGATTATTNTTACATAGTTAAAAAATGAAAGAAGTATTGTTAATTATCGATTTCGGATCTCAATATACTCAACTTATTGCTAGAAGAATAAGAGAGCTGAATGTTTGTTCAAAAATTATACCATATAATAAATTTGAGAGTCTTGAGGATAATGTTCGGGGTGTTATACTTTCAGGAAGTCCATTTTCTGTAAATCATACTGACGCTCCTACTATTGATTTGTCAATGATAAGACAAAATGTTCCATTGTTAGCACTTTGTTATGGTGCGCAACTCATAGCCAAGAAAATAGGAGGTCGAGTAGATGCTTCTGATACTCGAGAATATGGTCGATCAACACTATCATTAGTGACTCAAAACGACTTATTTAATGGTTTAGAAAAAAGTTCACAAGTTTGGATGTCGCATGGCGACACTATATTAGATTTACCTACTGAAACTACTGTTATGGCTAGTACAGAGGATGTAGATATCGCTGCTTTTTGTATTAATAATGAACACACATTTGGGTTACAATTTCATCCAGAAGTATATCATACAACTTATGGTAAAGAAATTTTATCTAATTTTTTAATTAATATTTGCGGTTTTAGTCAGAGTTGGACATCAGAGTCTTTCATTGACTCTACAGTGAGCTATTTAAAGAAAAAAATTGGTAATCAAAAGGTCTTAATGGCATTGTCAGGTGGTGTAGATTCAACAGTTGCTGCTGTTTTATTACATAGAGCTGTTGGTGAAAATTTATCATGTGTATTTGTTGACAATGGCTTGCTTCGAAAGGATGAGTATATAGATGTGTTAAAAACATATGAGAATATAGGGCTCAATATTAGGGGTGTTGATGCATCATTAAAATTTTTAAAAAGATTAGAAAATATTATAGANCCAGAGGAAAAAAGAAAAATTATAGGATCTACGTTTATTGATGTGTTCGAATCTTTTGCAGAGGATTATAATGATTTTATTTGGTTGGGTCAAGGCACAATATACCCTGATGTAATTGAATCTATTTCAGGCACTGGAGGTCCTTCAGAAACTATTAAGTCACATCACAATGTTGGTGGCTTGCCTGCTAAAATGAATCTTAAAATAGTCGAGCCACTAAAAACCCTCTTTAAAGACGAAGTTCGACGAGTAGGTTTAGCACTTGGTATTGANCAGATGATTATAAAGAGACATCCTTTTCCAGGTCCAGGATTGGCTATTAGAATTATGGGGGATGTTACCATCGAAAAAGTTTCAATATTACAAGATGTTGATCATATTTTCATAGAAGCTTTAAAAAAACATGATTTATATGATCATGTTTGGCAAGCAGGTGCTATTTTATTAGGTGATAATAGTGTTGGAGTTATGGGTGATGGGAGAACTTATGAAAAGGTTGTAGCGTTAAGAGCTGTAGCATCAACTGATGGTATGACAGCAGATTGGGTTCATTTACCCTATGATTTTTTAGCTAAAGTGTCTAATCATATTATTAATAAAGTAAAAGGTGTGAATCGAGTTGTATATGACATTAGTTCTAAACCACCGGCAACAATCGAATGGGAGTAAAACAACATATATATATAGTCTTTTTTTTATCTTTTTTTATCTTTTTAGAAAGTTTTGCTCAAATCGATAATAGGTTTCGATTTCAGTCTAATATGTATCAAAAGAATGATATTAATTCAGAATATCATATTGTTTTTCTATTACCATTATGCTTGGAAGACAATAATGTTTTATATTCTAATGATATAGATTCATTAGCTAATATGAATTTAGAAGGAATTCATCTTTATAAAAAAACAAAAATATCTATTGACTTTTATTTAGGTTTTTTATCATCATTAAAAGAGTTTCAAAATACTAAGATTAAGATTTCACTTTTTGACATCAAAGAAGGCTATGAATCAAAAGATATATTAATAGATATCTTAAATCAGAATTATTTGAATCATGCTGATCTCATTATAGGTCCACTGTTTACAGATAATTTTTTATTTTTCAAAGATATATTGGATAGGAATATTCCAATTATATCGCCTTTTTCAAAAAAACCATATATTACTCAAGGCAATGAAAATGTGTTTCAGTTACCACCGAGTATGTCAAACCATTTATCATTTTTATCGGAATATATTTTCGANACTCACATGAATGATAATTTATTATTAATTAGGCGTGATACTATCTTTACTACACGAAAAAACAACACAGATACTGCTGAAGACTATGCGTTGATTACTGACACATTAGTTCCAGAAGATATTTTTTATAGTCAAAAAATTTTATCAAATATAGATACAATGAGTATGTTTTTTGAAGAGATAAAAGTGCATGCAAATATTATTGATTCTATTCATCATAAACTCGACACATTAGGCATGAAAAATATTATTATTATCCCTTCTGAGGATAATGTTTTTGTCACAGATTTGCTATCTAAATTACACGCATGTAGAGATACCAATATGATTGTTTATGGTATGCCTGGATTATCTAATTTTTATCACGTTTCTATCTATGATTTAATGGATATGAAAGTAACATTTCCTCAGAATAAAAGTTTTGACACGAATGCAACAGAAGAATTTATTATAAATTTTTATAGTGATTATAGTTATATTCCGAATTTAAAATACGCTTCAGTTGGGTATGAGTTAGGTTATTACTTTTTAGATATATTATTTGATAATGGCTCGATTATGCCTTATGTAAATGATGTGCCACCTAAGACAATACTTGGAACAACCTATCATTTCAAAAAAGAAAGAAATGGTGGTTATCAAAATAAAGCAACATTACTTTTCCAATACCATGATTTTGGATTTCGGGTTATGAAATAACTTTTTCANTATCTTAAGTCAATTATCTCAAAATCTTTATATAACCCATCAATATTTAATATGTNTGGGCTAGCGGAGTTAATTTCTTTAATATTAATAATTGTTTGACCACTATATCTATTTATTTGTTTAATAGATTCCATGTCTAGTGTGTGAGGGTTAACTTGTATTTGAACTTTTAGAATTTCATTTTCTTCATATCCCTTATTATCATTCAGGCAATCATTTAAGTGTTCTTTCATCTTTGGAGTAATGCCAATTTTACATTGATTAGGTAGTTTTAGACATTCAGGCAATTCTAATTTTTCTATACATTCATTAAATATATTTTGATTATATTTTTTTTGAGGTAGAAGTTCAATAAGACTCATCCTATTGTTTTCTTCTTTAATTGTGGATATGAAATCAGTTTTATAATTGTTAAAAATATTTTGAATAAATAACCCTTTACTATCATCTATATTATCCACTTGTATTTCTTTTTCATCTAACAATATGGTTGTTAAGTTTTCACCATTATATATTTGAATCATGTTATTGTCATGATTATTAAACTCTAAATAAAATCGATTATCAGAAAATAATGAAAGGGTACCTGCTATGGGGGTTTTCATTTGATATGAATCATTTTCAAAAAAATAATCGAATTGTATAGATGAACCTCCTTCAACTTGCATTAGTCTATTGTATACTTTATCTATTAATTGTTCAGCTTTCTTATAATCTTGAGCCAAGAGACTATTTGAAATAAAAATGCAACATATTATTATTGTTTTCATATTATTTGATTTAATTCTTCTTCTGTTTCAATTAAAACCTTCCTTCCTTTACTGCCTTCTAAAGGTCCCAATACACCGGCAGCTTCTAATTGGTCAATGATTCTGCCTGCACGGTTATATCCAAGTTTTAATTTTCTTTGTATCATAGATGTTGATCCTTGTTGATGAATAACAAGTAGTACGGCAGCTTCTCTAAACAATGGGTCTCTATCTTCATCGTCTTCATTTTTTATTGATCGATTGTCATCAATTAGTTTTGGTAATTGAAATGGTTTACTATATCCTGGTTGGTGACCAATAAAATTGGTAAGTTGTTCTACTTCGGGTGTGTCAATAAATGCACATTGTATTCTTTCAAGTGAACTTCCTGTTGAAATTAACATATCACCTCTACCAATTAACTGATTTGCCCCTACTGCATCTAAAATTGTTTTACTATCTACCCCTTGAATTACACGAAATGCAATTCTTGTTGGAAAATTCGCTTTTATGGTACCTGTAATAATATTTGTAGTTGGTCTTTGTGTAGCAATAATAAGATGTATGCCAATTGCTCTTGATAATTGGGCTAATCTAGCAATTGGGACCTCCACTTCTTTTCCCGCTGTCATAATTAAATCTGCAAACTCATCTATTACTAACACTAAATATGGAAGTTTACTATGTTGGTTTAAATTGTTTAATTTTTGTACGCTTACTTTTTCATTGTATTCTTGAATATTTCTAACTTCTAATTTTTTCAATAAATCATATCTTTTATCCATTTCAATACACAGAGATTTTAATGTTTTTACAACATTTTTGGTGTCTGTAATTATTGCATCTTCGTCATCAGCTAATTTTGCTAAAAAATGTTTTTCAATTTTATTATATAATGTTAATTCTACTTTTTTAGGATCGACTAAAATAAATTTTACTTCTGATGGGTGTTTTTTGTAAAGAATAGAGCATAGTATTGTATTTAAACCAACTGATTTACCTTGACCAGTTGCGCCAGCAATTAATAAATGAGGCATTTTTGTTAAGTCTAGAACAAAGGTTTCATTGGATATTGTTTTTCCTAGAGCAATTGGTAATTCTAATTTTGCATTTTGAAACTTTTCTGACTCTAAGACATTTTTCATGGACACGATTGTTGGATTTTGATTAGGCACTTCAATTCCAACAGTCCCTTTGCCTGGTAATGGAGCAATAATTCTCACTCCAATTGCTTTAATTCTTAACGCTATGTCATTTTCCAAATTTTTAATTTTGGCTATTTGAACACCCTTATTAGGAATGATTTCATATAATGTGATTGTGGGTCCAATAGTAGCTCTTTTAATTTGTACATCTATTTTAAAATCTCTTAATGTGTCTTCAATTAATTTTTTATTAGTTTCNACTTCACTTTCATTGATAGATATTTTATTTTTCGGGTAATCCTTAAGTAATGTTAGTTCAGGATATTTATATTTTAACAAATCACTGTCAATGTTATCACTTGATATTTTATTTTTATTAACAACATCTTCGTCTTTAGCTATTTCNACAATAGTATTATGTTCATCTTTATTTACATTTTCCGGTTGANTAGTCTCGTTTTTNTGAGNATCNTTTACTTGTGTTTTTTTCTNNTNTTCTGGATTGTCTTTAGTTGTTACTTGTTGATGGAAATCTAAGATTTTTTGCTTAATGATTTTACAATCTTTTAATCCTATATTAAATTTCACAATAAGAAATAATAATAATGAACTAATTAGTATGATTGTAAATCCTACCTCACCAATTAATGCTATTAATTCTTTAGATGTATTTAAGCCAATTTGTCCAGCTAATTTAGTGTTTGAAAATTTTGTAAAAAATAAAGCAAACCACATCAAAAGAAATATATGTTGACTCAATGTTTGAATGATATTAATTTTATTTAAATCAAACATAATTTTTACACTTATTATCATCATAAAGGATACAAACAAGTAGGCTGAAGCGCCGAATATCCTTATAAGAAATTCACTTATTTGAGCCCCGAATCCACCAATCATATTGTTTGTGTTCTCATAATTTTTCACAACATTAATTATTTCGCTTTGATCTCCTATACTATTTGTCCAGTGAGAATTAAATGCTAATAGTATTAAAACAGATACTACTAGTATTGTAATTGCAATAATTAATTTGATTTTATCATAACGAATTACCATGTGAGCGTATATTTAATTCCAATTAATTGTTTGTTTTTCCAAAAACATCCGTATTCCTTTTTTAAAATCATTATTCATTCTAGATTTAGCATTTAATTTAGCCGCTTCTTCTAGTTTTTCTTTCATGTGAGTTTGCTCATATAATAACTGTTTTGTTGTTTGAATTGATTGAGGTGAGGTTTTTGTTATGAATTTTTGTGTAAATACATTTATTTCTTCATCTATGTTGTTCGTTGAGCATATAAAGTTAATAAGGCTTATGTCTTTTGCTTGATGCGCATCAATAATTTTCCCAGTTAAAAACAATTCTCTCACATTGGACAAGTTAATTTTTTCTATTAAAAAAGAGCTAACGAGAGCAGGTGTGAATCCAATTTTCACTTCAGGGTATCCAAAATGCGCCTCTTTAGTAGCAAATATAATATCAGACGCTGTCACAATACCACAGCCTCCTCCTAATGCCGCCCCACATACTTTCGATATAATAAGTTTAGGGTATGATAACATAGTTTGAAAAAGTGACATTAATATTTGAGAATCTGTCAAATTCTCTTTGTAACTAAATTGTCTAATTTCATTTAGGTATTCAAGGTCAGCCCCAGCACAAAACACACTAGAACTAGAATTAATCAGAACAGTTCTAATATTGTCATTTTCTTTATTAGAGTCTAATATGTTTTGTATTTCAGTAATCATTGTTGGATTGAGTGCATTTTTCTTTTTGATTCGATTTAATGTTATAGTCAAACAGTGTCTGGTAATATCAACTTTAATATATTTATATTGTTGTTTCATGGATGTGTAAAAAAGAAAATGTAATATAAATCTAATTAATTTTATTTGTTCTCTATATATTTGAATAAAATTTCACACTAAAATTATGATTAATCCTTTTGTTAATAATGAATTTAATTCACTCACGCATTTAGTTCTTGGGATTTCTGATGATTATGGTGGTTGCCCAAATTTAGAAGATGCATATGATCCAAAATCCAAAGAACATATTGCAAATAATACTTTTCCAAAAGAAAAATGCATAAAAGAGGAGCTGGATTATTTTTCACAAGTGTTAAATAAATATCAAGTTCATGTGTTACGTCCTACTAATATAATTGGATGTAATCAAGTTTTTGCGCGTGATGTTGGTTTTGTAATAGAAAATCAATTTTTTGTTTCTAATATGATNAGTAATCGATCAAAAGAAATATTGGGATTTGATGTGATACTGAAACAGATTCCTAAACTTAATATAAATTATATTCCTCCTCATATCTTTGTGGAGGGTGGAGATATTGTTGTGTCTGATGATATTGTATTTGTGGGTTATTCAGACGCAGATACATTTAATAGATTTCAAGTCAGTCGAACTAATGCAGAAGCATTGACTTTTTTGTCCAAAAAATTTCCTAACAAAAAAGTAATAGGTTTCAATTTAAATAAATCAGATTATGTCTCTTTGGATAATTGTTTGCATTTAGATTGCTGTTTTCAACCTTTAGGTTTAGGACATGTTATTCTTTATCCAGATGGCTTTAAATTTAAAAAAGATATAGACTTAGTGTATGAAATCTTTGGTCAGGATAATGTCATTATCATTAATAAAGAGGAAATGGGGCAAATGTTTTCTAATTTATTTTCTATTGCTAATAATGTGATTGTATCAGAAAAAAAATTCAATCGACTAAATCAACTATTAAGTGAGAGAGGATATGTGGTGGAAGAGATTCCTTTTTCTGAAATATCTAAGATGGGAGGCCTTCTACGTTGTACTACATTACCTTTAATTCGAGATTATGAATAATAGACAGGTTACAGATACAATTATGATGATACGACCTTCCTGTTTTGCTTTTAATGCATTAACCGCAGTGGATAACGTCTATCAAAATTCATATAGAGATAACATACCTGAATCCGAAATATCTGAAAAGGCTTCTTTTGAATTTGATGGTTTTGTCAATGTGTTAAAATCCGCAGGTGTTAATGTCATTCAATTCACTGATCCTCATAAAGATAATACCCCTGATTCAATTTTTCCAAATAATTGGATTACTACACATATGGATGGTTCAGTTTGGCTTTATCCTATGTTATCCATAAACAGAAGGGCTGAAAGGAGGCAGGACATTATAGATTATCTCAAAAACAATTTTTATGTTAAAACAATTTTTAATAACGCTGCTCATTATGAAGCCAACGATCAATTTCTAGAAGGTACTGGTAGTATGGTTTTAGATCGAGAAAATAAAATTGCTTATGCTTCTCTTTCTAAGAGAACAAATGAATTATTATTTCACAAATGGTGTAGACAAATGAATTTTAAAGGTTGTTCATTTCATGCAACGGATTTAGACAAACCAATATATCACACCAATGTTTTAATGAGTGTCTGTCAAAAAATGGTTTTTATTTGTTTAGATGCCATTATTGATAAGTATGAGAAAAAAGAATTATTATCTTTATTCAAAGAAACAGGAAAGGAGATTATTGACATTTCGAAAAATCAAATGAATAAATTTTTAGGCAATGTTTTAGAATTAAAAACGAATAATAATTCATCTATTTTAGTGATGAGCACCTCTGCTTTTAATGTGTTGACAAGTCGACAAAAGGAAGTGATTAGTGGGCATTGTAAAATTACACACTCTTCATTAAACACTATTGAATATTTTGGAGGAGGAAGTGCACGTTGTATGATTACTGAGTTATTTTTAGAACCTAACCCTAGTCATAAATTTAAATATCCTATTTTTTCATGATTTTGAATCAACACATACATGAGATTACAAATTCGATTTTAAAATTATATCCTATTTTTTCAAAAGAGGATATTCAAATTCAAGAGACAAGAAAAGATTTTAAAGGAGATTGGACAATTGTTATATTTCCTATGTTAAAGTTTGTAAAAAAAAACCTTCAAGAGATTGGTACAGAACTTGGATGTCATTTGGTTAAAGAATTAGAGTATATATCAGATTTCAATATTGTGAAAGGGTTTTTAAACTTAGAATTTTCAGATTCGTTTTGGTTTAACATGTTTCAGCAAAGCTTCTCTAAACACTTTGAAATTAATTCTTCGAAGAAAAAACGTGTTGTCATAGAGTCTTGTTCTCCTAATACTAATAAGCCGTTACATTTAGGTCATTTGAGAAATATTCTATTAGGTCATTCACTTGCTAACATATTAAGTGCTGATGGCTATGAGGTAACAAGAGTTCAAATTATTAATGATCGAGGTATTCACATTTGTAAATCTATGTTAGCTTGGTTGAAATTTGGTGATGGTGAAACCCCGATTACTTCTGGTGTTAAGGGAGATCATTTAGTGGGTAAATATTATGTAATTTTTGAACAAAAATATCAAGAGGAACAACAAGCATTACTTAAAACTGGTTTGTCAGCTGAAGATGCTAGGTCTCAATCTACACTGCTTCATGAGGCTAAGTTAATGCTTAAAAAATGGGAGTCTGGAGATGTTCAGACAATTGCTTTGTGGAAACAAATGAATTCTTGGGTATATGATGGTTTTGAAGCAACTTATCAAAAAGTAGGTGTGTTTTTTGATAAAATATATTATGAGAGTGATACTTATTTAATAGGGAAAGAGCATGTTTTGAAAGGTTTAGAGACTAATGTTTTTTATCAAAAGGACGATAATTCTATTTGGGTTAATCTCCAGAAATATCATATGGAAGATAAATTATTACTACGTTCAGACGGCACAGCTGTATATATGACTCAGGATTTAGGNACAGCAATGATTCGAAAAAATGAATTATGTTTTGATAATATGATATATGTTGTTGGAAGTGAGCAGAATCATCATTTTAATGTTTTGTTTAGNACATTAAATAAAATGGGTTTTGACTGGTCTNCTAATCTATCTCACCTATCTTATGGAATGGTAAATTTACCAGATGGAAAAATGAAATCTAGAGAAGGTAATGTGGTTGACATAGATGATCTTTTAGATGACATGTATGTTAAGTCGAAATCAATTATATTGAAATCTAACAAGTCTAACCCTGAATCTATTGATGAATTGTCAGTTTTGATAGGTGATGCAGCATTAAAGTACTTTATTCTGAAGCCAGAGCCAAAGAAAGAGATTTTNTTTAATCCTTCAGAATCCATAGATTTTAATGGTCATACGGGACCTTTTATTCAATATACGTATGCTAGAATTAACTCTATAGTTACGAAGTCAGATAATTTTAAGCAAGTTTTTAAAGTGAGTCGTGATCTATTGAAAGAGGAAAGATCTCTTATTAAATTAATTTTAAGCTACCCTGTTGTTTTGCATCAATCTGCTATTAACTTTAACCCATCCTTAATGGCTAATTATTTATATCATTTATCAAAAGAGTACAATCATTTTTATCAAAAAATTCCTATTTTGAGTGTTGATGATAGAAATGATATTAATTTTAGAGTTACTCTTTCGAAAAAAGTAAGTGTATTAATTAGTTCAGGAATGAATTTACTAGGAATAAAAGTTCCAGTTACAATGTAATAATTTGATTATATGTTTGAAAAATTATCAGATAAGTTAGAAAAAGCTTTTAGTCTATTAAAAGGTCATGGTCGAATAACAGAAATAAATGTTGCGCAAACATTGAAGGAGGTAAGAAGAGCTTTGATAGATGCCGATGTTTCTTATCAGACTGCGAAAAAGTTTGTTGATCAAGTTAAAAGTAAAGCAATAGGTCAACATGTTTTGACTTCTATTAATCCTGGTCAGTTAATGGTTAAAATTGTTCATGATGAACTGACTCAACTAATGGGTAGTGAAGCCCAAGAAATCAACTTACAATCAAGCTTTACTGTTGTTTTGATTTCTGGATTGCAAGGCTCAGGAAAAACAACGTTTTCAGGAAAGCTTGCTTATTATTTTTCGAAGAAAAAAGGATTAAAACCTCTCTTAATTGCATGTGATGTTTATAGACCTGCAGCAATTGATCAACTAGAACTTGTTGCTTCTAATATTTCAGTTCCTGTATATAAAGATTTGGCTGAAAAAGATCCTGTAAAAATTGCTATTAAGGGGATTTCACAAGCAAAAAAAGAGGGTAAAAATTTAGTCATTATTGATACTGCGGGTAGATTAGCAATAGATGAGCAAATGATGAAAGAAATAGAATCTATTAAAGATGCAACATCACCATCTGAAACTCTATTTGTTGTAGATTCAATGACCGGGCAAGACGCAGTTAATACTGCTAAAACTTTTAATGAAGTACTTAATTATGATGGAGTGGTCTTAACAAAACTTGATGGCGACACTAGAGGAGGAGCAGCTCTAACTATAAAAAGCGAGGTTAATAAACCAATTAAGTTTATTAGTACTGGTGAAAAAATGGACGCTTTAGATATTTTTTATCCTAATCGAATGGCAGATAGAATATTGGGGATGGGTGATGTTGTTTCTTTAGTTGAAAAAGCACAAGAGCAATTTGATGAAAAGGAGGCTAGAGAGATGGAGAGAAAACTACTTAAGAATCAATTTACTTTTAATGATTTTTTAAAACAAATTAAACAAATCAAAAAGATGGGTAATCTTAAAGATTTGTTAGGAATGGTTCCAGGTTTAGGAAAAGCAATTAGAAATATAGATATTGATGATGATGCTTTTAAAGGAATTGAATCAATGATTTTCTCTATGACTGAACAGGAAAGAAATAATCCAAAAATCATTGATCACTCTAGACGTAAGCGAATAGCTCATGGTAGTGGATCTAAGGTTGAAGACGTTAATAAATTAATAAAACAATTTAGCCAAATGGGAAAAATGATGAAGATGATGAAAAGTGGAGGTTTTGAAAGTATGATGAAAAATATGGGTGGTGCTAATCCTAATTTTAAATAATAAGTAATATATGATTTTATTAGACGGGAAGGCATTGTTTCAACAAATTAAGATTGACTTATCTCAAGAGGTTCATCAATTAATTAAGGAGAACAAAAGGCCACCTCATTTATCTGCTATATTAGTTGGTGGTGACCCTGCATCACAAACATATGTTAATGCTAAAATCAAAGCGTGTCATGAAATAGGTTTTCAATCTTCTGTCTTTAAATACCCTTTAGATGTTGCTCAAGACGTTTTGCTTTTAAAAATTAAAGAAATTAATCAATCGGAAGACATAGATGGATTAATTGTACAACTTCCCTTACCCAAACATATAGATTCAAATATTGTAACACATAGTATTTCACATCAAAAAGATGTTGATGGTTTTCATCCTATTAATATGGGAAGGATGGTTCTTGGATTAAATTGTTTTTTACCAGCCACTCCATATGGTATTATAAGTTTACTAGATGAATATAAAATTGAAACAGCTGGTAAACGATGTCTTGTGATAGGTAGAAGCCATATTGTTGGGACACCTATCAGTATATTAATGTCTCGTAATAAAGATAGAGGAAATGCAACAGTAACTTTGGCGCATAGTCGAACAAAGAATTTAGATCAATTAACAATAGAAGCAGATATTATTATTGCTGCATTAGGGGTGCCTAACTTTTTAAAATCATCTATGGTTAAAAAAGATGTGGTCATCATTGATGTTGGTATTCATCGAGTGCCTTCAGAAAAGACAAAAAGTGGTTATAAATTAGTTGGTGATGTGGATTTCGACGATGTGTCTACAAAGGCTTCATATATTACGCCTGTACCCGGTGGCGTAGGTCCAATGACGATAGCTTCTCTTATGCAGAATACTTTATACTCTGCTAAAAAAGTGATATATTCGCATACCTAATTATATATTGTTATGAAACATTTTTTAATCTTATTTTTATCATTTATTTNTCCATTTTTTTCAATGCATTCTCAAGAATATGTGAAAAATATTAAAAAAAATGTACTTATTGAAGGAACTTTTAATTCTACTGTGAAAGCTCGTTCAGGCACAATGTTTTTATATGAAATTCAAGGAAATGAAGAATATATTTTAGATAGCACTAAAGTTGATGCAGCGAAATTTAGTTTTAAAAGACGAATGATAGAAACAGGTGTTTATCGAATAGCATTTAACAATGCTACTAATTCAGTTGATGTTGTAATTAATCCTGCTGAGACTACACACATTAATTTACAGATCACAAACTATCGAATTAAAAAGGGTTATGAAGTTTCTAATTCAATAGAAAATAAAATAAAAAAACTATATGATGTGAAGGAGGCATCTGTTACGGGTAAAATTAAATTAATCAGAAAAACTAATAAATCTAGGGATGAGAAGTTATCAGAGATGAAAAATTTACAAAATGAACTTGCTGATTACGGTATTCAATTAAATAATCAATATCCTGGAACTTATTTTGGTATGATTATCTCAAAAATGCAATCAAAAAATCCTCTTGTTTCACACTTATATTTTGATGATATTGATTTTACTGACCAATGTATTATTAGAAGTAGTCTATTACCTAATCGAATACAGACTTATTTTCAGACTCATAGTAATTGGCCTNGTAGTAAATATGGCTTTCATGATGCTATTGATGTTATTATGGATTATGCTAAAGTTAATGAAAAGGTGGCAGAATTTTGCATGTATAATATGTTAGATGGTTTTTACAATACCGGTCAAACTGATAAAAAAAATAATCCTATATGGGGTGAGCTCTGTGATTATATAATGAATGAATATATTTTTGGCGAAGGATGTGGTNATGATATTGAGCCTAGTGATTTGTTAAAAGAAAGAGCATCTCAATTTAAGAATTTACAGGTTGGAAGTGTGCCACCTAATTTTAGTATTTTAGATATGAATGGGAAACGTTTTGATCTANAAAAAACGTGTTCGAACAATAAATATACTGTCTTAATGTTNTGGGCATCTCATTGTCAGCACTGCATGGCAGAATTGCCAGGTTTTGCTAGCTGGTATAATCAAAATAGTAATAGTAATTTTGAAATTGTTGGGATATCATTAGATGGTAATAAAAAGAATTGGGAAAATGCAGTTAATAATAATAATTTTGATTGGGTTAATATTTGTGAATTTAAGGTNTATAAATCCCCNATTTGTNTAGATTATAAGATTAAAAAAACTCCAACAATGTTTATATTAAATGATAAAATGGAAATTGTAGCAAAACCAAGAAGCACTAATCAAGTTCGCTCATTTCTTTTATCAAATAAATAAAAGAATTTGGCCCTGTGGCTCAACTGGATAGAGTACCTGACTACGGATCAGGAGGTTAAAGGTTCGAATCCTTTCAGGGTCACTTATTTACAAGGTTTTTTATTATGAATCAAAATAAGCTACTTGTTATATTTTTCTGTTTTTCATTTTTGTTATCTGCACAAAGAACATCTATTGGAGTTTTTTATGGTACTTCGATTGGCTATAATTCTGTTATTTCTGATATAGAGAGTTATCACGGTTTATTAGATATTAATTTTAATGAACTCAACTCATTGAATACGATTGATGANAATAACTTTTCTAATAATTTGGAAGGTGTTAATGGTAGTGTTCTAGGTATAAGATTTAATTTACCTGTAACAAAAGGACTTTCTATTCAATCAGAGCTTGAATATCAACAATTAGATTTTAATCATATTGTATATCAGAATTCAAATGAAGTTGTTTATAATNATTTGGATTTTGCATTATATGGATTTCAAAATGGAAATCAGCATAAGATAGCTAATTATTTTTGGAGGGTCAATTATTTTAATTTTCCATTCCTTTTAAAATTATATCCTTCTAATAATTTCTTTTTTCAANTAGGTGCTAAGTTTGGTTTTTTATTGAAAGCAGAAGAAAGTAGAGCNTTAATTNTTTTTAACACTGAAAATCAAGTTTATACTGAGTATAATGTTTTTACAGATGAAAGAGTAGTGTACGAATTTTTTGATTCTGATTCAGGAGTGGATAGTCATGGTTTTGATAAGACTGAGTGGCCATTTAGTTGGAATGCGGCGATTGTAGGTGGGTTGGGATATGAAACAAAATCAATATATATGTCTNTCCGTTATAATGTAGGTCTTTTATCATTTTTTAAAGAAATTGACAATAAAGATGATGATTTTTTCGAGACATATAATAACTCTGTTGATCAAAATATATATGCATATTTTAATAGTGAAGCTCCTTTATTAAATAATAATTTTAGACTTCATTCAATTCATTTTGTAATTGGCTTTCAGATTTCTAATTAGTAATTACAATAAAATATTATTAAATTCGTTATTGTTGTTAAATAAGTATAAATCTAAAATTTTATAAGTAAGATGAAAAATTTTTTGTTAACATGTTTATGTAGCTTAATAGTTACATTTTCTTTTGCACAGGATAGAGCTATAACACCTCAAAAGCCAGCATTGAAAAAAAATTCTGTTGCTGCAGTTGAGTATTTGAATAACGGTCTAAAACTAGATGCTAAGCAACGCTCTATTGTTATGAATGCATTTGCAGAGTATGCAAATAATATGCAGAAAGCCATTAAAAAAACTTCTAAAACTCCAGATTCTGAAGGGGGGGTAGATAGTAAAAAAGAAATTCATAAATATATGATGCGTTTTTCAACTAAACGTGACGCTGTTGTCAAAGATTGTCTCAAGAAAAAACAGGCAGGTAAATATGATGATCTTGTAAAAGATCTACATCCTTTTACTTTAGCGGTGAGACCTAAGGCTGATAAAAAGAAAAATTCAAGGACAAGATAATTGTTTTATCTAATTCATTCAAATTCATCATCTAATCTTGTGTTTCATTAGAAGATGATGAATTTGATTTGAATATATTGAGCTCACCAGTATGTTTTTCTAATTCTTCCGTGACATTGTTAAATATTTCTAAGATATAATAATACACTCCATCCGTTACTGCTCGATTCTCGTATGTAGTATTTCCATCCCACCATTCGTTATCGATACCATATCCAGCTTTACTATACACAACTAATCCCCATCTATTATAGATGGTCATTATGCTTTGCGAATATATTTCTGTATTCAAATTTCGAATAAAAAATATATCATTATTATTATCACCATTTGGTGTAATTACATTAGGAAATACTAATGGACATTCGAANCCTATAGAAATACTTGATATTTCATCACATCCTTCATATGCAAAAGTATATAGCCCAAAATCTGGGACAGTCACATCTGTAACATTGGACATAGGGTTTGAAAACATAGCACCTGGTGTGCCAGATTGTTGAGTCCAGGGGCCACCGCCACTTGGATCACCCGTATACGCTATTAATGTAGCAGTTAAAATACAATTTTGAAAATCGGGTGCAATAATATGAGGTTCTGAAGATTCAAAATGAATGTCTTTAAAAATTGTACTACCACATCCAGTTAATCCTATTTCGTATACTCCATAATCAGACACGGTAATTTCTGTATCTAATGATGTTGGATTACTAAATGTAGCATATGATCCACTTGGTGAGCTATTAATAAACCACTCTACATTTCCACTGCCTTCCACTGTTCCTGTTAAATTGGTTGTTAATTCGCAAGGCATAATTTCGTCTACATCAATTGAAGGTTGTAGTGCTTCAAAATTGATCGTTACAGGATCACTCATCGTTCCACAACCATAATACATAAATAAATAAGTTCCATATTGATCTACGTTGACCATTGTNTTTTCCGAATCTTGATTTGTAAACACTGCATTACCAGGACCTTCAAACTCCCAAAAGCCAGGATCTCCTAAAACATATGACTCCAAGGTTGTTGACAATTCACAATAAATATCTAAGGTTTCTATTGGTTGAAGAATTTGAGGTTTCGCTGATAATGAGTTAACTATAAATGGTTCACTTGCTTCTCCACAACCGTAATATGTAAACTCATATATTCCATATTCATCTACTGTTACATTGGTTGTCAAAGATGCTTGATTTGAAAACACTGCATTTCCAGGGCCTTCAAAATCCCAATATCCAGGATCTCCATTAACATCAGCTGTCAATTCAAAAGGTTCCAAGCAGTATGTCTCTTCATCTCCAAAAACAGTTGGTTTGTTTCCATTCATATTAACTTCAATACTACTACTAGTGCCACAACCATAGTATGTAAATATATATGTTCCGTATCCATTAACATTAATTGTTGGATTTAGTGAAATGGGATTGTCAATATTAGCAATAAATGGTCCTTCACTTTCCCAGTATCCAGGGTCTCCATTAACATCAGCTGATAAAGAAAAACTTTCTAAACAGGAATACGTGTTAGAATTAGAGGAAAGAGTTGGTGGTATACTTTCAACATTNACAGATGTTGAAAATTCATCCTCACAAATGGTATATGTAAAATTATAAGTACCATATGCAGTTACATTAGCAAATGTNCTACTTGAATTAACATCATCGATNTCAACATTAAATNCAGGAGTTACGCTCCATTCACCACTTCCTCCTNCNACTCCTATTGCCTCTAAAGAAATAGGNTCTAAACAATATACTATATCAGGTATGTTAAATGTTAAGTTATTTGCAACTTCGATGATAACTTGATCTGTTGAATTTGAACATTCATTGGCTATTTCCCATTGAAAAATATTGTTGCCGTTACTTAGATTATTTACTATTGTATTTGGATCATTAGCATCTATAAATATACCTGAACCATCAACAACTGTCCAGTTTCCAAACTCATTATTTGCTGGTTCATTTCCGCTTAATAATGTATTATCTTCGCAAGTTAGTTGATCATTTCCAGCAAATGCTGTAGTAATTAATGATAAATCAGCACTTGATGTTATATCTAAAATATAATCTCCTGGAAATCCATTACCTTCAATATCAACAATCACATAATACGTACCTATTGTTAAGTATGTGTCTATTGTTATAGTTGGTTCTAAAAACCCAAATGAACTCGTTTGTTCTATAACTCCACTACAGCAACCAACCGCAATTGTAAGCCAAGATTCTCCTGGCCAACCGATACTTGCATCTTGTGTGAGGGAAAAATTAAAATCTCCATCACAGGTGACAGTTAATTCTATTATTTCATCATTAAATGGAGCGAAGTTACAATTTTGTCCAGCTATAGAGACATCACTGTCAATACTCCCATTGTCCGTAATAAAGTAATTCGGGAGACAAGGTCCTGGGATAACGGCACAGGTTATAAAAACATCATCAAATGTCCAGCCAAGACAGTCTTCATTCATTCCTGCACTACATAAAGTTGCACCCTCAGGATTATCATCTACAATCACACCAAATTCAATACAATCCAATCCCCAGGCTCCAGCTTCAAAATATGGTGAATTTGTTGTTGGGTTATATTCGTCAAAATATGCTAACCAGATACCATTATTTACACTCACTTCAGCAGTGTTTCCTGACCCTGTGGATGTAACTTCCGTGACAGTTGTTCCTATAATATTTATATTGTTATTAAAATATAAATCAAATCCGTCTGCTGANCCTTCAGAACCAATGCATGCAGTGATATCCATATANAAAGTTCCATCACCATTATCAATAACATTGCTTACAGTAAGCGATGGCGTTGTGTCACATGCTAAAAGTATATTATTATAAGAAAATAATGCTATAAAAAGATATAAGCTTGTTTTAAAAAAAATATTATTTTTAAACATATTATAAAAATAGAAATTTATTATCTAATGGCTATTTTTTTAAGCTTCAAATTTTTATTTTTATTGTTAAATGTTATATAAAGTATTTATTAAACCTTTTTTATTTGCTCTTCATCCAGAGTTTGCACACGACTTTACTCTTTGGATTTTAAAAAAACTTTTTTACATCCCAGGTTTTAAGCAGTTTTTGCGTTTGATGTATTGTGTCGAAGATCCACGTTTAGAAAAAGACCTGTTTGGTATTAAATTTAAAAACCCAGTTGGTTTAGCTGCTGGATTTGATAAAAATGCTAAAGTATTTAATGAGTTTGCTGCATTTGGATTTGGGTTTGTAGAGGTGGGAACTATTACCCCAAAACCTCAAGATGGAAATAAAAAACCAAGATTATTTAGATTAAAAAAAGATCAAGCTATTATTAATAGAATGGGCTTTAATAATGATGGCGCAGATATAATTGTCAAGCGAATTCAAAAAAAATCTGAAAATATTATTTTGGGTGGTAATATAGGAAAAAATAAGGCGACTCATAATGATTTAGCAGCGTCAGATTATGAAATATGTTTTAAAAAAACAGCACCTCATGTTAACTACTTAGTATTAAATATTAGTTCTCCTAATACGCCTGGTCTGGTTGATCTGCAGAATAAATCGGATTTAAAATTTTTATTATCTCAAGTACAATCGTTGAATAAAAAGACATATAATAAACCTATTTTAATTAAAATATCGCCTGAATTAAGTTTTTCGCAAATAGATCAAATTATCAAGTTGGTGAAGCTGTTTGATATTGCCGGTATTATTGCAACAAATACATCATCAAAAAGAGATAATCTAGCTACATCAGTTAATTCTGTCAATAAGAAAGGTGCAGGAGGATTAAGTGGTAAGCCAATATTTAATAAATCTAAAAAAATCGTTAGTTATATATATAAAAAATCTGAAGGAACGATTCCAATTATTGCTGTGGGAGGTATTATGACTGCTGATGATGCTATTGAAATGTTTAATTGTGGTGCTAGTTTAGTTCAAATTTACACAGGCTTTATTTACAATGGACCATCTATTGTCAAAGATATAAATCTAAGATTACTCCAATCCTAATTGAATATATTCGTCACCTATTTCATAAGGCAAATAACTGATAATAAATTGAAGCATCTCATTTGAAGTTTTCATGCTTCCTCGACCATTAAAACCCACTCTTTCAGATATTTCTTGAGGAGGATAGAACGGGTTGTCTGGATTATCAGAGGTATTATCATATATTGCTTCTACAATAATTTCTGATCCGGCAGGAATTTTAAGCATTTTTTCAAATGTGTAAAAATACTGCCATCGAAAATTCCAATTATCAATTTTTATTAATGGAACTGTGTCCTCTTTTAGTGTTACAGCATATGCTAAGAATGATTTNCCTAATAAATGCATATGAGGATTAATGGTTAGTATTGATATGTCTTTTGTAATAATAGCACTTGTTTTAAAACTTTTTATTTGGTTAGGAGGAATTATTAATGGGGGAATTATTTCAGATATTCCAAAAGTTCCGAGTTGTGTTTCTTGAATTTTTCTTTTTGGGGGAGTTTTACTAAAGTATATATTAAAGTATGAACTATCTTTCTCTGGATAAGGGGTTGGGCCATAATGAAAATCGTTCACTAGAATTACATTCTTTTTTTTAGCACTAAAACCACCAATACCAGATGGGTATTCTGTTTGTTCTGCTCCGGGCAGATAGTTTGATACAGATGAAGTTAATATAGGATATGTACCATTATTATTTAAAATATCTAGTTTTTTAAAAGCTTCTAAATCTGAAAAAGATTCTGTGTCTACGACATATTCTCCGGCAAATATATCGTCTTTTTCTTTCTCATGATAGGTTATGAGGTGAGCATTAATGTGATGTACTATCTGTTTATTTTGAGGAATAAATTCAATTTTTCTAATGAATGTATCTTTTTGTAATTCAAAAGGAAATTTCATCATTAAGAAATCATCTTTATTTACTCCACTGGTAGTATATGGTTTATTCATATATACTGTTAAATCAGGTTGTTGTTTTTCTTGGTCCGTTAGTAATTCATCTAATATGTCATTATTAGACCACACCCCTTCTTTTTTATCACTTTCTACCCATTCTTTTATTAGTTCAATTTCTTTTTGTGTTAATTTTTTTTCATTTAAGAAATGACGATAATCTGTATCTGCTGGCCAAGGCGGCATATATTTTTTTGAAGTAACCTCTACTATCATTTTACCTCTTTTTGAAACATCTTGATATGTTATTAAGTCAAATGGTCCTGCCCCTTTTTGATTATGGCAGATTGCGCAGTTTTGGTGTATAATAGGTTTGATGTCTTGATGGAATGTAATTTCTTTTTTACTGCATCCAATTATTATCAAAGCTTTTATAAGGTATACTATTTTAATCTTTCTATAATACATCCGATAGCATTAGTTTTGTTAATTTGGATTGTGTCATTTTTTAAATAAGTTATGATTGCTTCCTGTAAATACTTTTCATTAATATGTTGGCTCTTTCTGCCCAAATCTTTTACCCAGTTATCTATTAATCCTTGATATTTTGTGTGTAAATTTTCATCCAAAAGAAAACATTCAGGAGTAATTCTTGCATCTAGAAATTCGGTAAGAATCTGGTTTGTATCTACAATTAGGGGTATTTTAAAATTATTATTTTTAATAAATAAATCTATTTTTTCTGAAGAAAAAATAATACTTGGTAAAAAAGCATAACAATCAATACTATCTTTATATAATTCATATAGGTCATTAATTGTTTTAGAGTAAGATATGCAGAGTGGACACTCATAATCAATCGCGAAAAATAGTTTTCCTTTATTATTGTTGTGGTTGATTTTGAGNGAATCTGTAGTAGTGACGATTAAATCGAAAGTGCTGATTTTTTTGTTTTGAAAAACAAGGTCCTTGTTGCCAGTTTGACAACTGAGAATAAATATAGAAATTGCTATCAAAGTATATTTCATTGATTATTTTTTAAGTTGATCGATGAATATTGAGATGAATTACTTTCTACTAATTTAAAAATTTGTATAGTTTCTTTTCCTGCTTTTGTATCATGAACTCTAATTATATTCGCTCCTTTCATTAAGCATATGATGTTGGCCGCAATTGTTCCATTTAGAGTGTCACTAGTATCTACTTTTAAACCGTCACTAATCATAGATTTTCTAGAAATCCCTGCTAAAATTGGATATTTGAATTTTTTTAGGTTTGAAATCATGTTAATTAACTCATAATTTTGATTCAATGTTTTGCCGAAACCAAANCCAGGATCTACAATAATATTTTCAATTCCAGCATTTGTTAATTTNTCTATCTTAGTTTGAAAAAACATCATAATTTCCTTTTTAAAGGAATAATAATTTATATTTTTTTGCATATTAGTTGGATTGCCAGACATATGCATTAAAATATAGGGTTTGTTATATTTTTTGATTACTTCCAGCATTTTCTTCTCATCTTTTTCAATATAGATATCATTAATGATATCGGCACCATATTTTATTGCTTGTTCTGCAATTTGGTATCTATATGTGTCAATAGAAATAATAATATTTGGAAATAATTTNCGAATTTCTATTAACGTGGGAAATAATCTTTTTGCCTCTTCTTTTAATGAAATAGCTTTAGAGCCTGGCCTAGAAGATGCTGCACCAAAGTCAATAATGTCCACACCATCATCAATCATTTCTTTTGCTCTCTGAATAGATTTTTCTATTTTTATATACTTACCACCATCATAAAATGAATCTGGTGTAAGATTAATAATGCCCATTAATAATGGTTCGGGTTGATTTGTATTTAATTTTTTATAAAAATTCAAAACTTCATCANTTCAGATTAATTAATTATTTTATTTTTGTTAAATATAGAATTTAATGTCCGAAATAATATATGAATACATCAGATAGTTTTGATTTAATTATTGATAATTGTCATAGTCTTTTTAATAAAAAAATGCTTGACTATGGTAGTGCTTGGAGGATATTGAGATTAAGTTCATTAACTGATCAAATTTTCATTAAAGCGCAAAGAATCAGAAGTATTGAGAATAAAGGGAAGCAAGAAGTTCATGATAGTGTAGATGGAGAATTTAGAGGTATTATTAATTATTCTATCATTGCTTTAATTCAATTAGAGAAAGGTCTTGCTGATACACCAGATTTAAATTTAGAAGATGCCTCAAAATTACATCAACAATATGCCGCTAAAGCCAAGCGTCTAATGTTGGCAAAGAATCATGATTATGATGAAGCATGGCGAGAGATGCGCGTTAGTTCATTTACTGACTTAATACTTCAAAAATTACTTCGGGTTAAGCAAATTGAGGATAATCAAGGAGAGACATTGGTTTCAGAAGGTATAGATGCTAATTATTTTGATATGATTAATTATTCTATTTTTGCGTTAATCAAATTGTCAGAAAAATGAGTTTTTTAATTATTTTATTTAGTGTTCAAGCATTGGCTGTAGTNTTNAATTTAATTAAAGTTATTTCAAAATCTTTGATGATTAGTTTGGTGCGTTTTTCATATGGGATTTTTTTACTCTTCTCAGGTTTTGTTAAATTAATTGACCCATTAGGTTTTTCATATAAGTTGCAAGAATATTTTGAAGTCTTTGGATTTGATTGGCTTATTGAATTCAGCTTATTTCTTTCAATTTCTATTATTTTATTTGAAATGTTTTTAGGGATTTTTTTAATATGTGGAATACATGTAAAAAAAATTATGTGGGGAAATTTAATTTTAATGTTATTCTTCACGTTTTTAACATTTTTTTCTGCATATTTTAATAAAGTAACTGATTGTGGATGTTTTGGTGATTTCATGAAATTAGATCCGTGGCATTCTTTCATCAAAGATATATATCTATTATGTATTTCTTTGGTTTTATTTTTTAATCAATCATATATAAAGCCACTTATATCTTCTTTGGTAACTACTAATCGAATATTAATTGTATTTGTTTTCATACTGTTATTTATCCCTATATATGCGTTATCTCATTTACCGTTTATTGATTTCAGGCCTTATAAAATAGGGGTTAGCATTGTTAAAGATAAACAGTTGCCTACGGATGCTAAAAAGGATGTATATGAAGATATTTGGTATTATATGGTTGATGGTAAAATTGAGGAATTCGCAACATCTGATGAGCCATGGAAAATTAATGGAGCAGTTTTTAAGGATAGAGTAACAAAACTAGTTGCTAAAGGTGATGAGCCTAAAATACATGATTTTGATCTTATTGATGAAGTTACAGGTTTAAATGTCACAGACACAATCTTAAATATGAAACGAGTACTTCTAGTTGTGTGTTATGATATTGAAAAAACTAATCTTGAGGCTCACAATCAAATCAATCAAGTTTTACATAATACATCAATAACATCTAGTTTGCCTGTTTATGGATTATCATCTTCTTCGGTTCAAGAAATAAAAAACAAACTCTTAGTATCCGAATTGCCGTACCCTTATTTACTGGTTGATCAAACTACTTTAAAAACAATGATACGTGCTAATCCTGGGATTTTTCTTTTAGAAAATGGAATTGTTATAAAAAAATGGCATTGGCGGGATTTACCCAATGAGCTGTCGGCGTTTATGCATTAATTAAATCGATATTTTTGATTAACTATATTTTTAATAAATTATTATACTCATCACTTGTTCTTTTTGGAGTTGTTACTGTTATTTTCTTTCTGTTTAATGTAATGCCTGCTGACCCAGCCAAAATGATGTTGGGAGATAGAGATAACGCAAGACAATTAGAATTGATTAATCAAAAATACTATTTTGACCAGCCTGTATATAAGCAGTATATGTATTACTTGCAAGATTTATCCCCTGTATCTATTCATTTTACTAATCCTATTTATCCATCGTATATCAAAATTTTCCATTCTAACAATTGTATTGTAGTATTAAAAAAACCTTATTTAAGAACATCTTTTTATCAAAAAAATATTCTAGTTTCTGATTTGATTGCTGGTGCATTTTTTAACACGCTTGTTTTAGCATGTTTGTCTATTTTTTTTGCATTAATCATAGGTGTTCCACTAGGTATTATTGCTGCATTTTTCAAAGATAAATTATTAGATAAATTTATTTCATTATTTAGTGTGTTAGGAATGTCATTGCCATCTTTTTTAGCAGCTGTGTTAATAGGTTATATTTTTGCTTATAAGTTACAATGGTTAACAAATTTTAATATAACAGGTAGTTTATTTATTATTGATGATGTCACGGGACTACAAGAGTTATCTATCAAAAATTTAGTTTTACCTGTCATAACATTAGGGATTAGACCACTTGGAGTGATTGTTCATTTAACGCGAACTGCCTTAATTGATGAATTGAGTGCTGATTATATTTTGTTGGCTCGTTCGAAAGGATTTGACATGCTTTATGTGATTATTTTCCATGCTTTAAGAAACTCTCTCACATCTGTTGTAACTGCTGCTTCTGGTTGGTTTGCTGGTATGTTCTCAGGGGCTGTGTTTATAGAGTATATTTTTGGATGGAATGGTTTAGGAAAATTATTAGTTGATGGTTTAATTAGTGTGGATTTCCCTTTAGTGATGGGAATTATTTTAGTTATTGCTACATGCTTTATAGTTATAAATATATTAGTAGATTTAATTTATCTTTGGTTAGATCCTAGGGTAGATATTAATTAAGGGTATTGTAATTATGACATATATTATTGCAAATTGGAAAATGAACAAAACAGCTAGGGAGGCTGTTAAGTTTATAGATGCTTTAACAGATTATTTAAATAATAAAAAAAGTATATCTCATCATATTTTAATAGCTCCTTCAACGATTCATTTGCCTATTTTATCTAAGTCATTATCTAAGTCATTTAATTTAGCGGCTCAAAATATTGCTTTTAAAGATGCTGGAGCATATACCGGGGAAGTTTCAGCTAAAATGTTAAGTGAATATGTTCAATATAGTATTGTTGGACATTCTGAAAGGAGGTGTTATTTTAATGAAGATCATCAAATTTTATATCAGAAACTTGTAATGTGTTTACAACATAATATAACTCCTATCTTTTGCATTGGAGAAAACAAGAATGATAGAGATGCAAATAATTATTTAACTATTATTCGGCAACAATTAAATGAAACATTAATGTTGTTGGATGATGATGATTTATTAAAAACAATCGTTGCATATGAACCAGTTTGGGCTATTGGGAGTGGTAATGCAGCGTCTTTAGATCAAATTTCAGAGCTTCATACGTATATAAGAAGTATTCTTTTTCAAAGATTAGGCGAAAAGAGTAATGATATACCTATTTTATATGGTGGAAGTTGTAATTCGAGTAATACACAATCGATTTTAACTCAAAATAATGTTGATGGGTTATTGGTGGGGGGTGCTTCTTTAGATGTTGTTCATTTTCAAAAAATGATTGATATGTTAGATGTGTAATCTTTTAAATTGTTCTAAACATGTTAAGTATGTCTAATTGTTGTTTTAATGTCTTTTTTATATCCTGTTTTTTATGTTCTAGTACATTCTTGAAAGGTCAAGATTTACATAAAGAATTCAAATCAGATATTTATTATATGATGAAGGGTAATTCTACTTTTCAAGCAAGACAGGAAACTAGAAAATTTTTCAGAATTTTAAATTCTACTGAATTGTCAGAAGAGACAAAGTCTAATATTTATATCGTGTTAGATGAATTTAAAAGTAGAGGATTATATTTCAACAGTCATTATATTAAATTTTTTAATTTATTTCTTTCTTGTTATGGNGACACAAAAAAAGAAGTTGTTTTTAATGATGTTTTAGATTTTTTAATATTAAATAAAGAGATATATACAAATGTTCAATTAAAGTCTTTATTTTTTAACATAGAGCAATTTGTAAACTTCAATATATTAAACACTAATAATAGTTTTACCTGGAAGTGTGTCGGTGATTATAGTTTTTCTTTTGATTTAGAAGGTAATTTGTACTTTAATTTTTCAAAATCAGATTTAACNTTATTCAACACGAATGACACCATTAATATTTTTAAAACGGATGGTCGATACCATGTTATTAATCATATGTTTTACGGAACATCTGGCGTTTCAGATTTTTTGAATGAGGATGTATTTGTTGACTTCAAATTTAATGAATTTACATTAGATTTGAGACAGCAGTTTTTTCAAATTAAAAATGTATTAATGTCTTCAGTTGGGGTGGTAAATACAATGTGTGAAGGAGTGTATAATAATAAGTTAACATCATCTAATCAATACCCGAAGTTCCGGTCATATTTAAATCGTGTTAATTCTATTTTATTTAATGATTTAGATATTATTAGTGCTGTTCAAATGCAGGGTGATAAGTTTTTTTTTAATAAAGATGATGGCTTTGTTGACATGATATTTCATGATGATAAAATTGAATACATTTTCATGTCGGATAATTTTATATTAAAAAACAGTAAAGTTAGTGCTTTAGAGGCAGAATTTGTTTTTCAGAATGAAATGGGTGCTTTGCATCATCCATTTGTTAAGTTTTCTTATGATTATTATCAGCAACAAATTGTTATCGATAGGCTTTCCGGCAAGAGAGGTTTGAATCCAATTCGAAACACTTTCCATGGTTTAAATATTTTTGCAGATAGATTAGAAGTTGATTTGGTCGATGATAATTGTTTATTATTTCATTATTCTACTGGCAGAGATATTAATATTCTCTTTGAGTCTGATCGTTATTTTGATCAAGATAGATATAATGATATATCAAGAGGGGATTTAGATCCCTTAGGGTTATTAATTGATTTCTATAAAAACAAAAATATTGACACGAGCTATTCCTTAGAATCTTTTTCTCAATTNCTTCGTTTAGATTTGTCTAATACACTCAATTTATTAATAGAGTTAGAGATTTTCGGATTTGTAGATTACAATCATTCTAGGCAGTTATTTAAAATAAAGCCTTGGGCTTTTGATTTTTTAGATTCGTATTTTGGGGAGTATGATTATGATACATTTAGAGTTGAATCTTTAGCTGGGATTGGTGATACGATTGCAGAAATTGATCTTTATTTAAATATAATGGAAATATATAGAGTTCAGAAGATGAAGATTACTAATAGATTTCAATTTAACATCTATCCTATGTCTAATAGATTACGGTTTTTTAAAGATAAGAGTTTCTTAATGGATGGAAATATAGATATTGGTTCTTTNGCTTTTTCAGGAAAAAATATAAGGTTCGACTATGATAATTTTGCTTTTTACTTTTCTGATAATTCAGTATTGTCGTTTTTAAATAATAGCCAAAATCAAATTTCTTCATCATTGATTCATTTTGATAATGCTATTTTATATGTTGATACAACACACAATAAATCAGGCAAAAAACAATTGAATGATTTCCCGAAATTTAAAATTCAAGAATCGTCTTTTTTGAGTTATGATAATAATCCAGTGGTATTTTTAATTGATCCGTTTGAATTAACTTATTTACACGACATGTCTTTAGCTAATATGTTATTTTCAGGTAGTCTATATTTGGACGGAGAAAAAAGTGACATAGCAAGTGTTTTGTCTTTTAACAGTACTAATAATTTACAAACCTTGATGCAGAGTGATAGTCTTGATTTATATAAAGGAAATGTAAACTTAAAGGGTGATTTATTTCTAAGTGAAAAAGGTCTTTTTGCAGATGGTATTTTTTCTTCGAAATATTTAAATTTTATTTCAAATAAAATTGAATTGTTGTCGGGTGAAATTCGAGGTAAGGTGAATTATGTGAGCAATGGTGATGTGTTAGCCACAACCCCATTTCTTTCTAAAAAACCGGCATTGATTAATTTTCACCCTTATGATAACGAATTCCTTATTAAAACAAGAGATAGTAAGTTGTTGATATATGATAATTTCGGTTTTTTAGGTGATATATATTTTGATTCAGAGAATTTGAATGGAAGTGGTGGCTTGGAATTCTCTTTTTTCAACATCACATCATCACATTATTATTTTTCACCGAATAATATCGGTGCTGCAGATGCAAGTTTGGTAGTTAATGCTAACGTGAAAACACAAGATCAATTTATTTCTAAAGGTGTCAGTGTGGAATATGACATTTTAGATGATATTGTTTTGATATTAAAAAACAATGANTCCTTTTCTTTACCTACACTTGAATATTTTATTGATTATGATTTTGCTTTAATTGATATAAAAGGATTAAATATTGAATTTAGTAACAACAAGGAGACAGATGTTGGTAGTTTAACTTCTCTGAAATATGGAAAGAAAAAATCATTTACATACGGTGCTTTAAGTTCTAATTACAATTTAACAACAAATGAACTGTGTGTTGAGGGTGGTGTTCAATTGGCAATTAAGAAATTTTGGATTCAGCCAGATAACAATACATTTTGCATTCTTGATAATGGTGATTTTCCAGTTTTTGAGAATAGCACTTTAATTAAAAAACGGTGGTTATTTAAAGATAAATTAATTAATAATAAAGATGTTATAATCAAACCTAATCTTAAGCATTTAATTATTGGCGATTAATTTTAACATTCCAATCAAATTATGTATTTTTAATTCTTGTGATTGAATGTTGTAGCACGATAAGCATTTATATATCTTATGAATAAAATTTATTTTTTCATTTTCTTTGTGATATTTAGTCACATTTTACCTGCACAACAAAGCTCTTTGGTGTTAACGGGAATCTCTCGCCCCAGTAGTCCTGGTAATGCAAGATCAATAGAATTGTATGTGTTAGAAGATATTCCTGATTTAAGTGTTTATGGATATGCAACAAGTAATTCCATTAATGCAGGAGATCAGAGTAATGGTGCTTTTTCTTTTCCTTCTGGCTCTTTTTCTGCTGGAGAGTTTATTTATTTAACTAAAAATTTAACTTCTTTTGAGAATGTNCATAATTTTTCTGCGAATTATGAATTAGATGAGTTGGATTTTTTTGGTGGTACTGAGACTGGTCCATATTGTATTGTNGAAATTTTATATTCTCCAGATTGGAATAATGTAGATCCTGAAACGATTGATTTTTGGGCAAGTAATAGTACAGATTATATCATTAATGGAGGTTGGGCAAAACGAGCTAATTGTTATGGGCCTAACGCTGGACCTAATCCATGGGTGTATGAAGCACCTGCTTTTACATTTGAAGATGGTGATTTGCTAGGTGATTATGATAATTTTTATATTTTAGAATGGACATATGTTGCTAATGATCCAAATCCAATAGAATTTGGAACTTATTTGAATAATTGTATTGGCTGTACAGATCCCCAAGCGCTTAACTATGATTCGACTGCCTCATCAGATGATGGATCTTGTGTATATCTGGGNTGTACAGATCCTATTTACTTAGAGTACTATACTCAAGGTTTTACAGCAGTTGATGATGATGGATCTTGTAATGTGCTTTTTAATCCTGGTTGCACAGACTCTACAGCTTGTAATTATAATCCAGATGCAAATTTTTCTTTCGATGAATGCAATTATACTGATAATATATGTCAAACTTGTGAAGATGGGGTTATTATTGATAATGATGTAGATAATAATGGAGTTTGTGATTGGGATGAAGTGAATTGTAGTGTTAGTGTTCAAGCGATTACTAACAATTTATGTGAAGGTGAATGGGAAATTTATTTTGACTTTCAATATGAAGAAGAAGTTGAAGGGTTAGAGGGCGTATCAGCGGTGTTTACTAATAGTTTCGGAGAGATAGTTAATTTAAATGAGTCAGATGTTGAAACTAATTCTCTATATGACATTGCTTATAATATAAATGTGCCTGGTGATTATATAGTCTCTTTTAATAATAATTCCAATTGCCCTTTACCATCTTTGCCTATCACAATATTGGAGTCAGTAGAGGTTAATTTATCTTATGAACTTGAGAGTGGTGTAGATTGTGAAACAGGTCTACTAACAGTGTATCTCGATGGTCCTTCGAGTATATATTCTGTCTATATTAATGGTGCACCCTATACAGATTTAAGTATAGGTTTAGAAAATCTAGAGTTTGACACATGGATTTTAGGTCAAGGTTCAGATTGTTTAGGCAATACATTTAGTGGTCAGGCGGGTAATAATCAGTCTATTGCATTTACTGCTTCTGCATTAACAAATTTAAATTCCACTGATCAAATTGGAGCTTTTTTTATTCATCCAACTTGTGGATTAAGTTCTGCTAGTAATTGGATTGATCCGGCAACATTTGATGATGGTGCTACTATCGGTACTAGTGTGTGGGGTGATGAAATAGGAACTTCACCAATTGAAGGTCTTGTGCCTGGTCAGGAAATTATTTGGTTAATTAATTCAGGTGGTGTGATTTATAGTGCAGATATTACATGGGCCTTTGGTTCTGCTCAGTTTTTCACACCTAACTCACCTGCAGCTGCATCAGCTGTTAGTTTAGGGTCTGAGTATGCGGAATCTTTTAATATTGAACTTCCTCCAAACACATATAGTTTGTCAATATATGAGAATGAGTGTTTAATATCATCAGGAGATGAAAATATTGTTGAAATCATAGATAATGACACAGACAATGACGGTGTTTGTGATGAACTTGAAATTACTGGTTGTACAGATCCAGTTGCTTGCAATTATAATGCTAGTGCTACTGAAGATAATGATTCATGTGAATATATATCATGTGCTGGTTGTGATGAAGAATTGGCTTGCAATTTTGATCCTGAGGTAACCATTAATGATGGTTCTTGTGAATATGTTTCGTGTTCAGGTTGTATGGACGACGGGGCTTGTAATTTCGATGAATTAGCGACCATCCCAAGTGATTGTATATATTTGGATGGAGTATGCCAGACATGTGAAAATGGATTCGTTATAGATAATGATATAGATCAAGATGGAGTGTGTGATATAGATGATATTGGTTGTTTAGATGAAATTGCATGTAATTATAACCCTGGTGCTACTAGTGATGATGGTAATTGTATTTATGCAGAAAATAACGCGGATTGTAATGGATTATGTCTAGACGGTTATATTTTAATAGATGGTATTTGTGTAGTGGGGTTACCTGGATGTATAGATCCTTTAGCATGTAATTATAGTGTAGAAAGTAACAATGATGATGGTAGTTGTATCTATATAGATAGTGTATGTGAAACATGTGAAAATGGAGTGATAATAGATAATGATTTTGATAATGATGGAGTTTGTGATGAGAATGAGATATTTGGCTGTACAGATGATAATGCGTGTAATTTTGATAATCTAGCAACAGAAGATAATGATTCTTGTGAATATGAAACATGTGTAGGTTGTATGGATCCAATTGCCTGTGATTATGACTTAAGCGCCTTGATTCCAGGTCCTTGTCAATATGATGATATATGTGGTGATTGTGGAGGGGATGGTACACTATGTCTTGGATGTACTAACGAAAATGCATGTAATTATGATGCCTCAGCAACTATTGATGATGAGTCTTGCGAATATGAGTCTTGTGCTGGCTGTACAGATGAAACTGCATGTAATTATGATTCATCGGCTACTAATAATGATGATTCTTGTGAATATGAGTCTTGTGCTGGCTGTACAGATGAAACTGCATGTAATTATGATTCAATAGCTACTCTTGATGATAATAGTTGTAATTATATAGATGGTATATGTGAGACATGTGAAAATGGAATCATAATAGACAACGATATTGATAATGATGATGTATGTGACAATGATGAGGTTTTAGGATGCACAAATTTTCTATATGTAGAATATAATCCATTAGCGACAGAAGATGATGGGTCATGTTTAACAATTGCACTAGATGGTTGTATGGATGAAACAGCATGTAACTATAATCCATTAGCGACAGAAGATGATGGGTCATGCTATAATAATGATGTGGGTTGTGGTTGTAATAATCCGGCGGCAGTAATAGGATATGATTGTGATGGAAACTGTTTACTTGACTCTGATTTTGATGGTATTTGTGATCAATTTGAAGTTATTGGTTGTATGGACTCATTAGCATGTAATTATGATGCTACAGCCACCGATAATGATTTTTGTGAATATGAGTCTTGTGCTGGCTGTATGGATTCATTAGCATGTAATTATGATGTTACAGCCACAATTGCAAGTGATTGTGAATATGAGTCTTGTTCTGGTTGTATGAATGAGAATGCATGTAATTATGATGCTAATGCTACAATAGAATCAGATTGTGACTTTGAAACATGTGCGGGTTGTACAGATGAGAATGCCTGTAATTATGATTTAACCGCAACTATTAATGATGGGTCTTGTAATTTTGCAACATGTGCGGGTTGTACAGATGAGAATGCCTGTAATTACAATCCAGTAGCTACTCTTGATGATAATAGTTGTAATTATATAGATGGTATATGTGAAACATGTGAAAATGGATTAATTGTAGATAATGATGAAGATAATGATGGTGTGTGTAATGATGATGAAATTTTTGGTTGTACTAATTTCTTGTATCAAGAATATGACTCATTAGCGACAGAAGATGATGGTTCATGTTTAACACCTTCTTTAATTGGTTGTACCGATGATGGTAATCAGACTTGGTCCCCTTTTCCTGGTGTTTCAGCATGTAATTATAATCCAAGTGCAACAACTGATAATGGCTCATGTATTTATGCGGAAGCGCCTTGTGAAGAGTGTTTTGGTCCTTTAGTTTTATTGTTAGATGTAGATGGAGATGGTGTTTGTGATGATGATGAAATTATAGGATGTATGGAAGAAGGTGCATGTAATTATAATCCAAGTGCTACAGACGCTGATGAATCTTGTGTATATGTTAATGAAATTTGTGATTTCTGTATTGAAGGTGAGGTTGTGTTTCAAGATATAGATGGAGATGGTGTTTGTGATAATGATGAAATTATAGGTTGTTTAGATGATACAGCATGTAACTATAATCCATTGTCGACTGATCTTGGTCCTTGTGTTTATGCAGATGATGTGTGTGAGTTTTGTGTTAATGGTCTAGTTATTTTTGTAGATCAAGATGGTGATGGTGTATGTGATGATGATGAAATATTTGGTTGCACGAATCCTTTATATGAAGAATTTAATCCATTAGCAACAGAAGATGATGGTTCATGTTTAATACTTACAGTGTATGGTTGTATAGATGATAATGCATGTAATTATGATTCAACAGCCACAGATGATGATGAGTCTTGTGAATATATTAATACAAATATTAATGTAATACAACCTTGTGAATCAGGTGATTTAGGTAGTATTAATCTTAATCTTGATCCATTATTTAATTCAAATCCATTAACAATTGAATGGACGTTTATTGATCTTGATGGAAATGCGATTGATTTAGATAATCAGATAAATAATGAGAATCTTATTAATTTAGATGCAGGAGTTTATTTATATAATATTTCTAATGGTATTTGTTCATCATTAGGCTCTATTGAAATTTTTTTAGGATCAAGTGTGCAAGTTTTAGATGCATTTATAGTTTCAACTAATGATGTCACTTGTTTTATAGATGAAAATAATGATGGAGTGAATGATGTGCTTGATGGAGAGGTGGAGTTGGTTATTATTGGAGGAACTCCTCCTTATACTTATAATGTTGATAATTTATCTGGTTTAGCGGCAGGTGATTATGTAACCACAGTAATAGATGATAATGGGTGTTTAGATATTGTTGAATTTACTATTATGGAACCAGACACATCATTAGCAGTAGTTTTTGATAATACAATTGATTGTTTAGATTTTCCTGGGCTTCCAGGTGGACAAATAAATTTAACAGTAACTGGTGGAACTCCTCCTTATGATATTTCATATGATAACAATTTAGATGGTTTCGCGGATGCGATATTTAATGATATACCATCTAATCTCCCTATTAACGATTTATTTGCAGGTCCGTTTATTTTTACAATCACAGATCAAAATGGTTGTTTGTTAGATACAGTAATTGAATTAGATCAAAATGATCCAATTGATATTTCTTATTCAGGTAATCCATATAATTGTTTTGGAGAAACGAATGCATTTCTTGATGTAGTTTTTACTGGTGGAACACCTCCTTATGACTATATTTTAGTAAGTGATGTTATTGAAGGTGGTTTTATAGAAGGCCAGATTGATGCTGGTATACCACTTGAATTTTCAAACCTTACTCCAGGTGATTATTATATTTCAGGTACAGATGCCTTAGGGTGTAGTCCATATAGTTTAAATAATACACCTACTCCAAGTATATTTGGTGGTTTATTTTATATTCCTGGACCAAATGATGATCCTTTAAATCCATTAGGGCCACCAACATCCATTGTTCAAGTGGATTCTATTGGATTTGAATTTGAAATTGTACAACCATTGGAATGTTTTGGTGATGATGCTGCGTATATAGATCTTGAAATTACTCAAANTGGGGAATTTACTAGTACAACATTTAATGTTTATGTTGANAGTTCTGATGTTATAATAGATACACTTNTTTTTGCACCATCTTCGATTGATTTAGAATTTTGTTATTATGCTCCTACNAACAATAATGCTTCTGGGGTANTAGATCCGACATTTGGTGTTAATTTTGCAACTGATTCAATTAATTTNCAGGAAGGAGATGTATTTGGACTTTTCCANCAAGTAACTCCTAANACAATTGCGGCGTCTGGTAATTCTATGGAATCAGGATATATGTGTGTNGGAGGTTTNAANAGTGTATTGCAACAAGAAGGATGTTCAGAATCATATNTACAGCCTACCCCTTGGACGAATGATATGTTNTCTGGAGGTTCTTTNCCTTTAATTGTATGGTATGCAGAAANCCCAACGAGTAATGATGGTGTCATTCCTCCTGGNGCNCCATCTTTTATTAATTCTGATTCTGAATCTATTTTTGGCTTNGTTGAGCGAATTAATGACCAAGGTGAGGTNGAGATTTATCCAACTACTATNAATTTTCAATCAGGCGGAATATTTGGAGATAGNTATTATNCTGATAGTGCTCCACTNCAATTTTTTCAAATTACTAGTATCATTGTNGGAGATACTCCAGTATCTGGAGAAGGTGGAGGAGAGACGGTTTGTATAGTTAATCCAAGTTATGACGATGAATATGAATTTACTGTTGTTGACCAATATGGTTGTAGTCAAACTATTGAAATTATTATACCAACACCNCAAGAACCAATTAATGTAAATATTGTTGATTCTAGTGATTATAACGGTTTTGGTGTTTCATGTAATGGTGGTAATGACGGGTTTTTTGATATTGTTATTGCTGGTGGTTTAGGTGATTACACAGTATCTCTTTATAATACATTATCTAATAATGGTTTAGAAGATTTAATTGGTAGCACAGTTTCATCTGATTATTGTTCTGTNTTTTCATCNGATTGTAATGATATTATTAATTCTTCAGATTTTGATTCAAATTTTTNATTTTCAGTAGGGAGTTATTATTTAACTGTAACTGATACTTTAGGTTGTTCGAATATTGACAANGGAATCACTNTTGATTTAGATGGTAATACNATTTCNTATTATGAAGTTGTTATCTCGGAACCTGATATTTTAGAAATTTCTTCAAATGTAACGAATGTTTCCTGTAATGGATTGTCTGATGGTAGTATTGAATTAATAATAAATGGNGGTGCTCCTCCTTATAGNATTAATCCNGGTTGGACAGATTCGGATATTGTTGAAGAGTATTTNCCTGGAGAAGTGATTGCTCTCAGTGGGTTTGCCGCTGGTGAGTATCAAGTAGCGATTGAAGATGCAAACTATTGTTTTGCTCTTCATGAATTTACTATTACTGAACCTGAAGAGTTANTTGTCTCTTTAATTTCAGCTAGTAATTATGATGGATTTGGTGTNTCTTGTAGTGGAGCATTTGATGGTNACATAGAGTATGAAATAACTGGAGGAACNCCTATATTTGAAGGACCTCCTGCTATTTATCCACAANTAATATTTGTCAATGAANACTATGAAAATGTAGTGGGCATCGATCCAAACACTCCAAATTTACCTGCGGGNATATATTCGGTTTATGCTATAGATCTAAATGGATGTGTTTCAGATACACTAGTAGTTGANCTTACAGAGCCTGATGGTATGCAGTTAATGGGAGAAAACACGCTATCTTCTGATTATGTTAGTGATTANAATGGTTTTGAGGTGTCATGTTCTAGTGGACAGGATGGTCAAATTGGTGTTGATAATTTAATAGAGGTAGAAGGTGGTATTGGCCCATTTGTATATACATGGTATTTAGGTAGTGTAGNTCCTGAAAANGAACTTGATGCAACTTGGTTTGGCTCTAATGANACCTCTTTAGATGGTGTAGGGGTTGGAACCTATATTTTAGTTATTTCTGACCTTTCTGATCCTGATGGTTGTGAATTAGAATTACCTCCNTTTATTTTAGAGGCTCCAAGTGAAATAGGTATTGCTTCTCCATCGATAAACTCAGATGGAGAATCAATTAATATGATTGTTGATTATNATTTAGATGGTATAGAAGATGATTGGGCGCAAGATGTGTCGTTTGTNTTAAATTNAGAAGATNCNGANGGTTATCTTNATGGAAATCTTTTAATATTTGGTGATTATGGGGTNTCNTGTTATGGTTCTNGTAATGGTTTTATAAATATTGAAGTAGAGAATGGAACTGGTGAGTATTATTATCAATGGACAGCGCAAGATTTTAATGGCGAATCTATTGATTTACTAAATCAAGAAAATAATGAAGATTTACTTTCTTTATCAGCAGGAATTTACACGGTGATTGTGACAGATCAAAATTATTATTTCAATGACTTAGATTCCACATTATTTAATAGTTTTTCAGAGTGTTATGTTTCTCAGACATTTATTTTAGAAGAGCCTAGTAGTCCTGTTGAAGTGGATGTATATGTTCATCATTTTACTAATAACAGTTATTCGGAGGATTATATAGATTTGATTAGCTCTCCAGACACCATACTTTATCAAGATGGAGATATTGTTGATTATGGTGTTTCTTGTTATGGTGAGGATGATGGACTTATTAATATAGATGTTTCAGGAGGAACAGGTGTGTACACATACAAGTTAATGCTGGGTGATAGTTTAGTAGAGTTCGGTGACTTGAGTTTAGAAGACTTTTTAGACACCCCTGAGTTTAATATATCTAATGATTTAACAGCAGGAACGTATATGTTATATGTTACAGATTCTAATTATAATACTTATGTTAATGATTATTTAAATATTTTGAATTCATTTGATTACACAACTTGTTACTTTGAAATGGAGATTGTAATTACTCAACCAGATGAACTAATTATTACTTATGAATTAGAGAATTATAATGGATATAATGTTTCATGCTTCGGTGTTTCAGATGCTTTTATTGATGTTTCCGTTTCTGGAGGAATAGGTAATGGTCAAGAATATAATTACATATATTCTTGGGAAGGAGAAGGGCTTGATGGGCAAGATAATTTACCAGATATCAATGGCCTTTCTGCAGGAACGTATACATTAACTGTGTATGACAATTTATATTGGTGTCAAACAGATACAACAATTACTATTACTACACCAGATCCTATTGAATTTAATGTAAATCAATTAACGTATGCTGAGAGTTGTTTTAATATTTCTTGTTTTATAGATGAAGATAATGATGGACTTAATGATGTCTCTGATGGTCAAATTACATTAGATTTGCCAATTTTTTCTAGTGCAGGTTTAGGTTTTTCTCATTATTGGACATATAATGATACTATTATAGATTTTGAAAACAATCTTCCAGTAAGTCTTTTTCCTGCTATTACAGAAATGTCTAATGATGGATACCCAACTGGCATCGATGGCTTGTCAGCAGGTTATTATCATTTATATGTTGAAGATGATTCTACAAACTGTAATAATGTATTTGGACCGATTTATATATCTGAGCCACAGTTCTTCTCATCTACTATAGATAATGTGACTATATCTGATTTTGATGGTATTCTTGGAGATAATGATTACAATGGTTATAGTGTGAGTTGTGCTGATGCGGAAGACGGTGTTATTACTGTTGAAATAGAAGGTGGTAGTGGTATATATAATGTTTTATTTTTTGATAGCGATGGGGTTCAGATTAATGAAATAAGTGCAGTATTAGATCCACAGCCTTGTGAAATAGATCTCACTGTTAATCTGGATATAGATGGTGATGGCTTATTGAATTGGGAAGATGATGATATAGATGGTGATGGTGAGTATGATCAGAATGGTAATTGTATTTCTAATTGTAATAATGCTGCAATTTATGATTTTGAAGGTGATTGTCTCTCAAATTGTGAAGATAATGATGATTTACCATATTATGCAGGACCGATGTCAACAATTGTAGAGTTAGGTGGTTTAGCAGCTGGTGTCTATTCAATTACTATTAGTGATGGTTCCTGTCAACCAATGCAAGTAATTGATGGTATCGAATTAATTGCACCTCCTAATCTTTTGCACCTAGATTCTGACTTAACAACTGAAGAGTTGGATCTTGTTATATCTACAGATGTTTCATGCAATGGAGCTAGTGATGGTTCAATTTTTTCAAATTTCTTTGGTGGCTTACCAAATAATTGGAATTGGGGATTATATTATAGTGGTACAGATTCTCTTGTTTATATAAATGGAGAGGCTGTTGTTGGTATTAATTTGATTGAACCAGGAGAGATATTTATTGAAAATCTTCCTGCTGATACATTTGATTTAATTGTCTATGATATCAATGGTTTTTATGTTACAGATGACAATTTTGCAGACTTAGGCTTGTCAGCAGATCCAGAGTATTTATATTTCAATAATGGCTGTTATGCTTCTCAAGATAATATTATTATACATAATCCGCCATCGATTGATACAGTTGATTTTATTATTAATCACCCTTGTTTTAATAATTTAGAAGAGTGTGATTCTACTGGATCTATTGCATTTGATATAATAGGTGACAATTCTCCATTTAATGTATATTTAACGCCATTAAACTTTCTTGATGATGACAATAATACTGATTTGTTAGGTTCATTTGATGATAATGTAACAATTTCTAATTTAACATGTGGTAATTATGAGATCTTCATTGAAGATGCTAATCTTTGTTCAGATACAGTGTTGATTTCTGTTGGTTTTGGGTATTCAGACGATCCTGATATCCCATCTCCAATAATTAATCTATATAATCCTCACCCTTCATTTGATTATCTGCTAGATAATGTTAATTTACCAGATTGTGATTTTTCTTCGGATGGATCAATTTCTTTCCCAGATTTAACAAGTAATAATGTTGCTTTTGAATTTACTTATCAGTGGAGTGCAATGGATTTAAATGGTAATTTAATTGATATTTCAAATCAATCTAGTAATGAAAATTTAATTAATCTTCCTGTTGGTATATATTCATTGAGTATTCAGGAGAGTGTCTATGGTTGCAACCCTGTTGTTTATGATTATGTATTAGAGTCAGAATATGATTGCGCTGAAGTTCCAACGGCTTTTTCACCGAATGGTGATGGAATTAATGATTATTGGGTAATAGGAG
>PAVX01000025.1 GCA_002713285.1 Flavobacteriales bacterium | reverse complement strand
GATGATGGTTCTTGTGAATATGAATCATGTGTGGGTTGTATGGATCCAACATCATGTGATTACAACCCTAATGCAGTAATATCAATTCCAGAAGACTGTGTAGATTGGTCTTCATGTGTAGGTTGTACAGAGGAAGGCATGTATTATGATAGTGGATATTGGACTCCATTTATTAATTATTGTGCAGATTGTACTACTGATACTTATGGTAACGGTTATACTCAAGATAATGAATCAGCATCAACAAATGAATTTTTCGCTGGTGATGTTGTAGAGTGTATACCATTATTAAGTGAATGTGGTATGTGTGCTGATGGTACACTTGATTGTTTCAATACAATAGACTGGTCAGGTGACCCAGATGAATTTATTCCTTGTACAGATGAGGATGGTGTTGTAATTGTAATAACAAATGAGGATGGTGAGGAAGAAGTTGTTTGGTGTGATAATCCTGATTATAATGTTAATTACGGAGAGCTTGTTGGCTGTATGGACTGGTATGCTGTTAACTATGATGAAGACGCTACTGCTCATGATGCAGAAATGTGTTTATATTATATAGAAGGTTGTATGAGTGCAGATGCATGTAATTATGATATGGAAGCAACAGAACATATGGAAGACTGGTGTATCTATCCTGATGGTATCTGTGATACATGTTCAGGTGAAACGGATGGTACAGGTACAATCGTAGACAATGATGCAGACGATGATACTGTTTGTGATGTTGATGATGTGTGTCCTGGTGAGGATGATACAGCTGATGCTGATGGTGATTTAATACCTGATGCTTGTGATACTTGTCCAAATGATGCAGAGAANGATGCAGATGGTGATGGTTTATGTGGAGATGTTGATCCATGTGACTATGATGCAGANAANGATNNNGATGGTGATGGNATCTGTGGTAACNTAGATGANTGTCCANATGATGCAGAGAATGATGCNGATGGTGATGGTATCTGTGGAGATGTAGATGANTGTCCATATGATGAATTTAATGATGCNGATGGTGATGGTGTTTGTGGAGATGTAGATGCTTGTGAAGGATTTGATGATGCACAGGATGCTGATGGTGATGGTGTTCCTGATGCGTGTGAAGTTCCTGGTTGTACAGATGGTGGATATGCAAACTTTAACCCAGAAGCAACAGATGATGATGGGTCATGTGAAGTATTATGTGGCTGTAACACTGAAGATGGTTATGGTTTATATGGACTTGCATATAGTGGTACATTAGATAATGCATTTACTATAACTAATTCAGCAGGTGACGTAGTGTTATCAGCAGATTTCTGGGTTGGTGAAAGTGGATATGTAAATTATTGTTGGCCAGCAGATGACTGTTATACTGTTTCTGTAGATGGTAATACTGATGCTATTGGTTGGAATGTATATGAGTGTCTTGATTGTGGTCTTGATGGAGATTGTGAAAACAACGAATTATATGTAGTTGCTAGTTCACAAGGAACTGCAGACTATGAGTTTGGAACTTGTATCGATGGTTGTACAGATGACACAGCATGTAATTATAATGAAGAAGCGAACAGTGAGGATGGATCATGTTGTTTAGTTTGTGATTGTATGGATTCAGATGCAGACAACTATAATCCAGATGCATGTTATGATGATGGTACATACTGTATATATTCAGGATGTACTGATGAAACTGCAGTAAACTATGATGAAACAGCAAATGATGATGATGGTTCATGTTATTTTGCTCCAGGTTGTACAGATGAAATAGCATGTAACTATGATGCAGCAGCTGACTTTGATGATGGTTCATGTGAATTTGCACGAGCATGGTTCTTAGATTTAAATGGTGATGGATGTGGTAATGAATGTGCAGGAGGGTTTTTCGATGATGTTGAGGGCACTATTTCAGAATGTGAATCTGACTTAGTAGACCCAGTTATCGAAGGATGGCCAAATGCTACATGGGCAGATAATGATAATTGTCATGGTGAAGATCTTATTAATGCTGATGGTGNTTTAGAACAGCACTGGTGTATTACGGGTCTTGAAGAATCTATCAGCGGATTATCAATCTATCCAAATCCTGCTACAGATGTATTAAATATTGAGTTTAATTCAAATTCTAATGATAATGTAACTATAGAGTTTGTTAATGCAATTGGTCAAGTTATCAGTTCAGACAAATTTGTAGTAACAAATGGTTTATTAGATATTGAATTAGATATGAATGGATACTCGAAAGGTGTTTATCAAATCAACTTNATATCAGACACTGATGTTCTTAGCAGAACGATTATGGTTGAATAATCAGTTTTCAAATTATTGATAAAAAAGGGGCTTTNAAAGCCCCTTTTTTATTGTTCTTTTTTTATTATTTTTACAATCTTATTTAAAAAATTATGTGGTTTAAGGAATATATAGAGATATACAAAGAAAGAGGTTTAAAGGAATTAATTAAAGAAAAGGGCTGGATTATAGCTGTAATTCTATTTTTCTTTTTTTTAGGGAAGGGGTTGCTCTGGCTTTTGATTCCATATTTGCTTGCTAAGGGACTTTTTTAATGAAAAAGATCATTTTCCTTACAGCTNCCTTTTTAGGTCTGATTTCGATTATTATTGGGGCTTTTGGCTCTCATGGTCTTAATGATTATTTAATTTCGATAGAAAAAATGGATNCTTTTGAGATTTCTGTGAAATATCAATTTTACCATGTGTTTTTTTTATTCATTTTAGGTTTGTCTTATGAGTTGTTTAATAAGCAGCTTGTTCACTATGCTTTCTATTTTTGTCTTATAGGTATATTGTTATTTTCCGGTTCTTTATACACGTTATGTTTAACAAACAATAGTTTGTTTGGTATAATAACTCCATTTGGAGGCGTTATCCTACTGGTTGCTTGGTCTTGTTTTCTATTATCTATTATAAAGAAACAGAATTAAGTATTATTATATTTAATAAATTTAATATATGGATATGTTAAAAAAATATTTTCTTCTTTTCTTGTCGGTTTCTTCATTTATGTTTTCCCAAAATCAAACAGTGGGAGTTTTTCAGTATACTGAGGGTGTTTATGATGGATATACATTGTTTAGTCCCTCAAGAGACACGTATCTAATTGATAATTGTGGTAAGATTGTAAATATGTGGTCTAGTAATTATCAAACAGGTGGAGCAGTTTATTTATTAGAAGATGGTAGTTTATTAAGAACAACTANAATTAACAATTTCAATGTATTTCAAGGTGGAGGTATTGGTGGAGGTGTTGAAAAATTAGATTGGAATGGTAATGTCATTTGGAATTACCCATATAATAGTGAAACTTATCATCAACATCATGACATAGAACCTTTACCAAATGGCAATATTTTAATACTTGGGTGGGAACTTAAAACTGCAGAAGAGGCAATTCAAAAAGGTAGAAATCCTTTATTGCTAGAAGATAATGAACTTTGGCCAGAGCATATTGTAGAGATAGAGCCAACTGAAGATGGAGGAAATATAGTGTGGGAATGGCATCTTTGGGATCACCTTATTCAAGATATTGACTCCACTCTCTCNAATTATGGCGTTGTATCGGAACATCCNGAATTGATGAATATAAATTATATGGGACCAGGAAATAATGCGTCTGGAGGGAAGGCTGATTGGATTCATGCNAATAGTATTGATTATAATGAAGAATTAGATCAGATTATTATTAGTTCTAGAGCATTAAGTGAATTTTGGATTATTGACCATAGTACAACAACTGAAGAGGCAGCTAGTAACTCTGGTGGTAATGCTGGTATGGGAGGTAATCTTTTATATCGATGGGGTAATCCGANAGCTTATGACAGAGGTACTATTAATGATCGTGTTTTATTTGGCCAGCATCATGCTCAATGGATTGACAAAGATTTTCCTGGTGGAAATAATATTATACTATTTAATAATGGTAGAAATAGGCCAGATGGGAATTATTCTAGTATAGATGAGTTATCTCCCCCTATTACTGCTTATAATTATGATATTGAGTTCAATAGTTCGTATGGCCCTTCTGATTTAGTTTGGAGTTATGTAGCATCTAATCCACCAGATTTCTATGCAGATCATATTTCAGGTTGTCAGAGACTTCCAAATGGCAATACATTAATTTGTAGTGGTCCAGATGGTATATTCTATGAGGTAGATGACATGTCTAACATCCTGTGGGAATATAAAAACCCTGTGTTTGGTAATATTATTTTAAATCAAGGTGAAACACCACCTCAAGGACCCTTTGGTGAAATTGTAGTGTCGAATAGTGTATTTAGATGTGAGAAATTTGATTTTAATTTTGAGGGTTTTCAAGATTATGAATTACTTGCCACTATACCAATTGAAGGTCCTCCATATATTTACCCTATATTATGTAATGAGACTATTTTAAATGAATATGCTAACAGTGAAGAAATAGTTAAGAGAATAGATATGCTTGGGCGAGAAACTAAAGTTCAAAAAGGTTTTTATTTTGATGTTTATCGAGATGGTAAGATTCTAAAAATGTATCAAATACAATAAATTTATTTAACGTTTTTCACTTTTTTAACAGTCCCGTTATCATAAACATTGATAATGATATTTTTATTTAAATTTGAACTATTATCTTTTCCTAATAAATTAAATTGGTAAACTACTTTATAATTATTATTTATCTCTTCTAGAGTAATATCGTCTTCATCGCATATACCATCTCCATCAGAATCATTAATGCAAACACATTCACCAAAAACACATTGATAACCTGGTTCGCATAATATCATTGCACATTCAAGGTCAAGGATCCAGTTTTCAATAAGTTCGATTTCATTATCTGTTAAATCGGGAATCCCCATATTGTTATTAGCAATATTGTTCGGCATGTCTCCGGAAGACACCTCTTGCCAAAGAACGCTATTTTGATAATCTCCAACACTGATTACGGACCCACTATTACTGCCAGCCATCACATTTTCATATGAGCTCAAATCAAGTCCTGCACTTGGATTGCTGCCTTGGTGACAAGGCATGCAGCTATTATCAAAAATAGGCTGTATCTGTGTTTCGTAATCAATGTTTTGTCCTAATACATGTTGAAAGGACACAAGGGTAATTGCTAATATTAGATAATGTCTCATCTAATAAAGATACCTAAAATCCTAGCATTAAGCAAATACATACAATAATTGAGTATAGTGCTTGTAGGCCTATAGTTTTCCAGTTAGCATCTACAAGACTTCTTAATTCATAATGTTTTAATATGTGTTTGAATATGTAAAGCCCAAAAGCAAGACAAAATATAGTAGGAATTAATAAGTACCTATTGTCCAATTCTGTATACATATAAAAAGAAGATCCAACTGCTAGCAGTAAAAATATCAGGTAAATCCATCTACTTGCTTTTTTTCCAAATGTAACTACAAGATGATTTTTTCCTGTTTTAGCATCACTATTCATGTCTGGAAATTCATTTATTAGCAAGATATTAGTAGTTAATAATCCTAAAGGAATCCCTAAAAGTAAACAATTCATAAAATGAACGCTATTTTCAAAATCCCCATTAAATATAGCGTAACCCACCCCTAGTGTTAAAAGTGGCCCAAAGGCTAGAAAAATAGCTATTTCACCTAATCCTCGTCGTGCCACAAGTCTTAATGGTCGAGCGGTATAGAAATAACCTAAAAATAGACCTGCTATTGTAATTTGCATAGCACCAGAAAAATTAACTTCATTTATGCTTGATAAAATCACTGCACCTATTGTTAATGCTATCATTGTTAATATAATCCCAAGGAATCGAGTGCCTTTTAATGTGATTAGTCCCAGTTCTATTGCTCTACTACCTCCAGAGACTTGTTGAAAGTATTCCGCATTAGCTTCATCCGTACCATCTTTAACATCAAAATAATCATTAAAAACATTGATACCAAGATGTGCTATTAGGATACCGAAAATGGTAAGAATAAATAGTGACACATTAAATAAATCATCACCTATACCAGCAAAATAAGCTCCTATAACAAATACTGGTAATAAAGAAGCTGATGTAAAAGGCATTCTTGTAATTGCAAGCATTTTGATCAGTTTTGTAGAAAAATTAATAGGCACTTCAATATTTTTATCAATAACTTCTGTTACGCAACAGTATCCCGTTTGTGGTTTATCTTTACCATTTGCAAACGTTGGCGTAATTCTAATTTTAGCATTAATTTTTTCTCCATCTTTTCTTAAAAAGTATGTTTCTCCAATGTATTCTCCTTCTTTTACAGCTGTATTTAGCCATCCTTCTACATTTTGGAGAACAATTTCTCCAGGAGAAAATAAGGATACTCTTTTTTTACCAATTAATTCTTCTTTTTTATACCCAAATATTTTCTCAGCATCATTATTCATAGTTTCAATGACACCTTCCATATCACATGTTATAACACTTTTCATAGCTTTTGTTTTATTTTATTCAATATTAGAATGATTATTCTTTTTCGTAAATTTATAGTACTAAGTTTAAAAAACCAGTCAAAATTATGAAAAACATTTTTCTTTTATTGCTGTTTCCGACGGTTTTGTTTGCACAGGTTAATTTTAGTGAAGATGTCTCTCCAATTATTTACAATAATTGTACGGAATGCCATAGAGATGGTGGTGCTGGTCCTATGCCTTTTACTAGCTATGAGGATGTTGCCGCACTTGGTTTTATGGTGCAGTATGTGACTCAATCAGGATATATGCCTCCTTGGCATGCAGATCCTGATTATTCACATTTTATTGGTGAAAGGGTTTTGACAGACGAGGAAAAACAATTAATTACTGATTGGGTACAAGCTGGAATGCCTCAAGGAGATCCGGCGTTAGAAGCTTCTATTCCTGAATTTCCAGAAGGATCTGTGATTGGTACACCTGATGCAGTATTCACTATGGAAGAAGAGTATTTGATTGAAGGTAATAATCAAGATGACTATCGAGTTTTTGTATTTTCAACAAATTTCACTGAGGATAAATATTTGAAATCAATTGAAATTATACCTGGTAATTTATCAGCTGTACATCATGTTTTAGTGAATATTGATACTGAAGGTGCTTGTGCGGCTTTAGATGCTTCTACTCCAGAATATGGTTATGAATGTGAAAGTGGTTTTTGTGTTGGTAATATTCCTCAATTATCTGCTGGTTATACGCCCGGAATGGTTCCTCCTATTTGGAATAATGATATTGGCTTAGTACTGCCTGCTGGTGCAGATCTTGCTATACAAGTGCATTACGCTCCAAGTTCAATTGATGAATATGATCAAAGCTCAGTCAATTTATTTTTTAAAGATCAGCCTGTAGAAAGAGAAGTGGAAGTATTGACTATTGTAGATACTCAACTTGAAATTCCTGCAAATGAAATTTACACTCATTATTATTCTTATGAGATTCCTTTTGATATGAGCATTATCAGTGTTCTTCCTCATATGCATTTGATTGGTGAATCATGGTTGATTTATGCTGAAAATGATGGGGATACTATACCAATTATTAGTATTCCAGACTGGGATTTTAATTGGCAAACGTTTTATCAACCAGAGTATATGTTGAAGTTACCAGAAGGTTACACATTACATGCATATGCTACATATGACAACACATCTAGTAATCCTTCAAATCCAAATTCTCCACCTCAAGATATGTTTTGGTGTGATTATACTACATGTGAAATGTTTTTCCTTCCCTTTGCATACGTTGAATATCAGGAAGGTGATGAGAATATATATTTAGGTGATGAAAATGATATTGGGTGTATGGATGAACTTGCTTGTAATTACAATTCACAAGCAATAATAGATGATGACTCATGTAATTATACTTGTATAGGCTGTATGGACGTATTTGGTTGTAATTATGACCCAACTGCTACGATTCCATCTGATTGTGACTATGAATCGTGTCAAGGATGTCTCAGTGAAGAGGCTTGTAATTTTTGTTCAGAATGTACGATTCCATCCGATTGTGATTACTCATGTTATGGTTGTGTGGATACTCAAGCATGTAATTATGACTCAACAGCTACCATTGATTTAGGTTGTGATTATTCTTGTATAGGATGCACCAATCCCCTTGAATGTAATTACAATCCTAATGCAACGATAGATGATGGTAATTGTGGTGTTTTAGATGATTGTGGTGTTTGTCACACCCTTTGTTGTTATAATTTAGACACTCAGATTTGTGATTATAATGTTTCTCAAGAAGATTGTGTAGATTATTGGCCAACAATTGAAGAGGTTGCTAGTGATTTAAATCCATATTGGAATGATTGTATTTTGGGTTGCACAAATCCATTTGCAAGTAATTATAATCCTGATGCAACTATAGATGATGACTCTTGCGTTGCTTTTATTTATGGTTGTACAGATATGACTGCATGTAATTATAATCCTGATGCAAATGCAAATGGTCCTTGTTATTTTTCTGGTTCTGCATGTCCATTAGTTGTTGGTGCTGATTGTTGTTGTTGTGGTCCTTGTGATTGTCTTTGTAATCAAGACATCGATTATCCATTTAGTTGTGAAGGACTTTTGAATTTTGATGATCCTTTTTCGAGTAATATTGTTATAATGAATGGAGGGGTATTGGATGAAAACTGTAATTGCATTGGTCTTGTAGGTTGTACAGATGATGGTAATCAGATTTGGTCTCCTTTTCCTGGTGTTGCAGCATGTAATTTTGACCCTTTAGCAACAGCACAGGCATTTAATAATTCTTGTGAGTATCCAACTCAATATTATGATTGCGATGGTAATTGCATTAATGACATTAATGGTAACAACATCTGTGATGAGACAGAAGATTGTTTATATAATGAAATATCTATTGTTTTTACGGGTATAGATGCTGGTATAGCGTGGAGTATAGCACAGTCAAATGGATGGGCTATTATTTCAGGTGGTTTAGAAAATGTGTCGGAATTTTGTATTCAAGATGATTGTTGGGTTTTTAATATGTATGATGCAGATGGTAATGGTGACGGTTGGAGTGATGTTAATTACACAATATATTATACAGAAAACAACAATATAATCAGTTCGGGAACTTTGGATGATGGTAATGCTTGTAGTATAGATATTCAAATTGGAGATTCTGTTTCATGTGAGGAAACATATGGGTGCTTAGACCCAAATGCATGTAATTATAATTGTTCAGCAACAGATGATGATAATTCATGTGCATATGCACAGGATTATTATAATTGTAATAACGAGTGTTTAAATGATATTGATAATGATGGTGTTTGTGATGAGTTAGAATGTTTGACAGTATTTTGTTGGGAATTTTATGAATGTGTATTAGGAGAGTGTGTGTGTATCAATGACATGGATGATGATGGTATTTGTGATGAGCTTGAATCAGAGTGTTTAGAGATAGAGGTGTTATCTATTAATCAAATAAACCCTGATCAATTGAGTGTCACTGTAGAAAATAATTCTTCGGACAATATTTTCGCATACCCAGGCTTTATTTTATTCAATGAGTTTGGTGATACCATTGCGATTGAGAATGTTGAGTATTATGGTATTGCTCAATCAAGTATTCACATTTTAGATATTCAGGAAAATATAGAAATCACAGATTATGTTAGTTTAGAGCTTCATACATGGTATTATGATTATTTAACATGTGTTTGGAATGATGTGATTATTTCCGACAATTGTGATTTAGTTCCTGATCCAGGCTTTTGTTTCGCTGATATTGATATTTATTATTTTAATCCAACTATTGGGGAATGTGAAGTTTCATTATGGGGAGGTTGTGGCGGTGTTGTTCCATTTTGGACATTAGAAGAATGTCAAAATAGTTGTCAGTCTATCTTAATTCCAGAGATTGAAACAAATAAAGCTGTGATTAAAAAAATAGATATTTTAGGTAGGGACTTGCTTTTAGATCAAGGTATTATCATCAATTTACATAATGATGGTAGTGTAGANAAAGAATTAATTTTAGAAGAATGAAAGANTTTGATAATCTTTTAAGTGATCAAAAATNATATTTTAGANATGCNCTATTATCGTCNACTATAAATGAGNGGATTCTNAAAATTAAAANACTTCGAAAGTGGATTGTNAACAATGAGCAATATATTATTNAAACTTGTTTAAAAGATTATAAAAAACCGCTTTCTGAATTCTATACTACTGANTTTAAGCCTGTTTTAAATCACATAGACTTTACATTAAAGAATATTAAANCATGGGCTGCCAGAAAATCAGTATGGACTCCTATTCACTTGATNGGAACAAAATCNAAGATTTATTACGAGCCAAAGGGTGTTTGTTTAATTATTTCACCTTGGAATTACCCTTTTAATTTAACTTTAAACCCTATGGTTTCAGCAATTGCAGCTGGNAACTGTATTGTNGTGAAGCCATCTGAATTNACACCTANCACATCATCTTTACTTAAGAAAATAGCGGTTTCTATATTTAGTGAAAAAGAANTTGCAGTAATCGAGGGAGACTATCATGTTGGTTCTTATTTNATTAATTTAAAATTTGATCATATATTTTTCACTGGCTCTCCAGATATAGGTAAAATTGTTATGCAGGCTGCATCTAAAAACTTAGCTTCGATNACTCTTGAATTAGGAGGAAAAAANCATACTGTGGTAGATGAAACTGCNAATATTAAAGATGCAGTAGAAAAAATTCTTTGGTCAAAATATGTTAATTGTGGTCAAACATGTATTGCTGTAAATCATGTGTTTGTNCATAAAAAATCATATGATTTATTCCTTACGCATCTAGNTTCAGTGTTGGAGTATTTTTTTTCCAAAGAATTTGATTATGGTGAAATTGTTAATGAAAAACATCATGATAGATTAACNCTACTATTAAAANANTGTTTNGATCATAGCGGNAGTGTTTTATCANCNTCTAAAACCTCCTTGTCNAATAAACATTTTCCTCTTACAGTAATTAAAGATGTTAGTATTGATAATCCGATTTTAAATAATGAAATTTTTGGNCCTATACTTCCAGTTNTTGTTTATGATGATTTTGATGCTGTTGTAGATTTTATTAANAAAAAAGACAAAGCTTTAGCCATGTATCTGTTNACCAAATCAAATAAGCGAATTAATAGATTTTTAAACTTCACATCATCAGGCACAGTGGCTATAAATGATTGTATGTTACAGTATGCAAATCCAAANCTACCATTTGGAGGTGTCAATAATAGTGGTCTTGGTAGAACAGGAGGTCATAACGGGTTTTTAGAATTTTCAAATAAAAAATCTGTTTTNTTTCAAAAGTCAGGATTTTCAATTGCTAAATTNATATATCCTCCNTANACAAATCTAAAACAAAAATTGGCTAAAATTTTAGGTTAATTTTTTTNTNAACAGACCCGTCACTATATAGTGTAATAATGTTTTGATTGAATATGTTTGTTGTGACAGTTCTTCCCAANANATCAATATGTGATNTAATTTCTTTTTTCTTTTTTATNTTCTCATCTATATTAGTTGGTTCACATAAATCTGCCATTGTATCAATCCAAACTTTTCCTGCTAAAATAGCTATTCCTGCACAGTCAGAATGATTAAAGTTTCCTCCATCAATTAATTCAATATTTTCTGCTCCAGCTTTGATAAAGTAATCATATGCAATTTGAGAATTTTCATAAGTCACATTATCATCTCCACTGCAATGGAGTAATCGCATTGGAGATTGCGGTGTAAATTGATAAACATCATTGTCATCTAAAGCTAGTTTAAAGGGGTGATTGTCGTTATCTAAATATTCTTGATAATAATCGTTTCGAAAAATTTGAATAGGATTGTTTGGTAAGACGTTGTTTATTTGCCACATGTCATATGTNCCATCATACATTGATAATAAGTCNTTGTATTGTGGTTTTAAAACATCATTGATGTCATCATACAGGTTGTATATTTTATTATATGAAAACAAAACATATGGNAAGTATCCAGGGTTTGGATATGCTCCTCCATTTTCTAGCATCAATCGNTGTGCTTCAGACATACTGTATGGTCCAGCCATTGGAGATGANGCTGTAATTGATAATTGATCAGAATAATTTTCTTCTATCTCTTTGACTGCGGCCATTGTCGCATGTCCACCTTGAGAATATCCAAATAAAAAAAGTTGATTATTTGAGCTAATACCTAAAAGTTCAGCCGCCAATTCTTTTCCATAAATAATTAAATCAATTGTTGCGGACGCCTCAGTCTCTGCATGCATGTAGTTGTGAATACCTTCTCCTTCGCCAAGACCTATAAAATCACTCATTGTAACTATGTACCCATTAGCTGCTGCAATAACACCTATTAAGTCATTGTAACTGNTNCCTACATTTGAAGGTGCTCCATTATCGTTGGACTCTGTTCCATGTTGCCAACTTAGTATTGGTGGNTCACANCCTATNTCAGCGGGCAGAAACATAGCTCCTGANCANAATACAAGNTCTCCATTGTAATCNNGGGTTTGGTACAGTATTTTNTAGCCATCTACCGCGTAATTAATNCTTCCTGTAGATTCCGGTATNCCATATTGAGNATATAATTGACTTACTTGTTCTTGTGACCAACTTTCGGATAGTTCATATGAAATGATTTGGCTAAGTGTGTAGGTTGTTTGAGNAAATAAAATGAGTATGCAGACAATATGTTTCATNATATATTTAATTAAATTTAGAACGGNCGTTCTAATATATTATTTTTTNTAATAAAAAATCAATTTTTAATTNCAATATCATGTTTTTAAATAAAATCGAGACCATATTCTAAATCCAAATACAAGTGTCCCAATCCATATAAAAAGCTCAANCCAGTTTGGGTTTGAGTTATATCCAAAAAAACCTTTCAAAAACACCCCTATAGTGCCTTTGTCNTGAAGTATATGGATNTATTGGTTTTTACTTTCATTGTATGTGTAAAAGATGGGTTTATTATTTGTATTTAGTTCTGTTTTGGGNTTTAAAATNTCCCATGGTCTTGAGATNTCTTTTGATATGTATTCTTGTTTTGTTAAAAAAGATTCNACTTCATGAGTTCCATATGCNCTCATTCCAGCTGCNAATAAAACNAGGCACAATGTAGTNGANGCAAAAAAAGGNTTTAGATTAATTTTTTGACCTTGATTAAAAATNAGGTATCCAAGCGCACATGCAAGTANAGCNCCTAGTGTAAATCCAGTATATGAAAAGCTTCCTGTTTGAACAATCCCAGCCATTAAGAACATTACTGTTTCAAAACCTTCCCTAAGTATAGCGAAAAAAATTAATAAAAAGATTCCCCATTTACTNGATGTGCTAGCTTTAGATGCTAGTTCTTCAAGTTTCTTTTTGTCACTGATTGATTTGGAAAGCCAGAAAACAACATAAAGAAGCAGGCCGGCTGTTATGTACATAAATATCGCTTCAAANAATTTTGCCATAGCATTATTACCTAAACTATTATTAAGCGATATTATTAATATTGCTACTCCGATACTTGCAATAAGAGCAGATCCTACAGCGGACCAAAGGTATTTTATTTGTGTGTGCATCTTTGTTTTAGCTAGAAATGTATATACAATTCCAACTATTAAAGTTGCTTCTAAGCACTCTCGAAATGTTATAATAAATTCATTCATGGTTTTTTNGTTTAAATATAGTTAATTTATAATAATTCTAAATAAGATAANCAATAAACATANATTATTTATAATAATTCTAAATAAAACATCACTCATACCATTCAACGTCTTGCTGAATATCTTTTCTAGGNAGATTCCTTGCTTTTATCAATTCATGTATTCCTAAATAAAATAAACCTAGACATCGTTCATGTTTTGTTAGCTTAAGAAAAGAATTTAATTGATATATTTCCTTAGGNGTACTCCAATATCCACCAACTTTGCTATTTACACATGATAGCCAAATATTTTGAACTGCCATGGCCGTTGCGGCAATTTCTTCCCATTCTGGGATTGANTCCTTCGNNTCACGACGCATACANANACATATTATATGACTAGATAAATGAAATTTAGCTTGAATCTTTTCATTAAATAACATAGAGGTTGGATTGTGCATTTTTATTAGTGCATTTGCTAATTTATTTTTAGCTTTCCCTGAAAACACTTTAAAAAACCATGGTTGAGTTAATTTATGGGTTGGTGCAGTATTAGCATTTTGTAATAATTCCAGAATAGTGTTTTTATCAATGACTTCCCCATTAAATTGATTTGGGAAGATGGATNGTCTTTTTTTGATATTTATTGATAATTCCTTGTCAAGCATGTTTTGNTAGTGTTNAAAATTATTAATATATTATACTTAGTAAGATTACCCTAAATTACAAAAAATGAGNTTAAAAGANTTAACAATGCAGCAACATCGTAATGCTGAAAGACAAAAATTTGCTNGNNTATTAATGAGNGGNGAAATACCTAAAAAGTTTTATTTAATATATTTGATTAATCAACATNCTTGTTATNANNNATTAGAGNNTCATCCNCTATTTGTTTTACCTCATCCAAATTTAAAGAGAATGGATAAGATAAAAACAGATATTAATGAACTCAATGATAGTATAAAAATGGATATAACCAATGTGCTAACAAAAAGTACTTTGGATTATATTGAGCATGTCAAAAATATAAAAAGTCAAGAGGATTTTAACGCTCATGTTTATGTTCGTTATTTGGGAGATTTAAGAGGAGGTCAAATGATTGCAAAAAAAATACCTGGTAAAGGTTGTTATTATGATTTTGACAAACCTAATGAGTTAGCTACTTCTATCTATGAGATATTAAATGATGATATGGCTGAAGAAGCCAAAAAAGTATTTACTTTTGCAACTCGGCTTTTTGTCGAAATGCATGATTTAATGACATCAGATTTAAATTAAATTTGACATTATTTTAAATACGTTATTATTTGAATGAAAATCAAGATTTTAATTTTATTTTCTTTATTTTATTTGACATCTATATCTCAACATTTAGATGATCATTCAGTTTTATTGAAGCAAGTTGTTTTAACAGGACAGTATTTACCTACCCATATTGATAGTTCTATATATTCAGTTCAGACAATCACAAAAGATGAATTAGCTAGTTTTGGTTCACAAAACTTATCTTCTGTTTTAAGTCATCAAATAGGTGTTGATATTTTTCATGATCCATTTCTGGGTAACTATATTAATTTTCAAGGAATTTCTGGTGAAAATATTAAAGTGTTAATTGATGGGATTGGAGTCACAGGGTTGCAAAATGGCAGCGTAGATTTTTCTCAAATTAATCTTGGTAATATTGAAAGAATTGAAGTCATTGAAGGACCATTGAGTGCATTATATGGTAATAATGCTATAGGATCTACAATTAATTTAATTTCTAAAACTAATCAGAATCAGAAATTCAATATGTCAATTGAATCTTATTTTGAATCTATAGGTCAATATAATATTAATGGAGATATTGGCTATAAAATCAACCAAAACACTGTTTTTGTTTCTCTAGGAAGGCACTATTTTGATGGATGGTCCCCGGATGATCATATTTCTTTTTTACCCTTAAATTATTACGCAGACAGCACTCGTTTTCACTCATGGAAACCTAAAGAACAGTGGTTTTTGAAGAGCAGTTATATATATAAAACAAAAAGTAATTTAATTATTAAACCTTATTTTGATTACTTGAATGAAGAAGTAATCAATAAAGGATTCCCACAAGGTGCATTTTCTGATTATGCTTTTGATGAGTATTATTTTACGCGAAAATTTGATAAGGGAGTTGTTATTAAAGGTCCTTTTTTCAACAGGAATATTGATATTATTTTTCATCATAATAGATATAGTAAAATAAAAAATCAATATTATAAAGACTTAACAGATCTTTCACAATTTTTAACACAAGATGTTGATAGTACTCTCATAAATTTATTTACTCACAGAGTAACTTGCTCCAATACTAATAAGGAGAGATTGCATTATCAATATGGTTATTCTTTTAACTCGGAATTATTAAATACACAGAGAATAATTAATAATAAGCAAGAAAGAACGGAACTATCATTTTTTTCTTCTTTAGACTATAATTTTAATAAAACTTCCATTCGTACAGCTTTTCGGTATTTATACACGAATGAACATAAAGATAAATTTACTCCAGCTGTGCATATTAAAATGAATTTAGGAAAAACATATTTAAGGTTTTCATATGCTTATGGATTTCGAACACCATCATTAAAGGAGATGTATTTTAATTTTGTTGACATGAATCATAATATACAAGGTAATACGGAATTAATACCAGAGTATTCAAAGAACTTACAAATTAACTTAAATTCAAAAATAACAAAGGATTATAATTTCCATTGCAAAGTTTTTTACAATACGATTAATAATTTTATCACATTGATTCAAAATGATAATACGGCTAATTTTGAGTATGTAAATATTGGTAACTATAAAACTTTAGGAACTAAATTGGGATTAATATTTAGTGCAGGGAATGCAAATATTAATTTCAATATTGCATATTTAGGTCAGAGCTCTATTTATAATCCAGATGTAAATTTTCATATAGCTCTTAATAATAAAATTCAATATCAATTAAATGCTCAGAATGAAATTGCTCTCTTTTATTCATTTAAAGGCTCTAGGTCAATAATTTCAAAAAACACTTTTGGTGAGATTTTAGCAGACAATTTAGGAAGTTATAATATGTTACATATATCATATAATCGAAATTTAAATGAATGGTTAGACTTTTCAGTTGGATGTAATAATATATTTGATATACAGAATTTGGATTCAGAAACATTAATTTCCAGTTTTCATAGCAGTGAGTCAGGAGGTGTACCACTGTCATGTGGTAGATATATATATACATCATTAAAAATAAATGTGCAATATGATTAAAAATATTATTTCTTACTTCATAATACTCCTTCTGTTTATCAGTTGTGAACCAGAAGAAATGCCAGTGGAAGGTTTTATTGAACAATATGGTTTGAATTATATGCAAATTGAATTAGGTGAAGACTATTGTTATCAAAAATATTATAATCTCACTAATAATATGGTTGTCCATGAAAACTTGATGACTGAATGGGACTTAGCTTTTTCAAATGAATCAAATGCGATTATTTTAAATTCATCAAAATACATGAGAGTTATTCCGATTGAAATGGATTTTAATACTGAATCTATCAAAGATTTAATTTTAAATAATACTGAATGGTATTATGATAATCCTAATGGAGATGAAGCTTTACTTGCATTTAATCATCATGCAGGAAATTTGAGTCAAAAGTTTTTTTTAGTAGATCGAGGTTATGATTGTAAAACAAATCATTTAGGCTATTTTATTATTGAAGTCATTGATGCTAATGAGGCATCATATTTTATTCAGACCATAGAGATTATAGTCTTGGATAATAATGTCAATTTTGAGTACAATGATATACTAGAAATTTCAAAAACTGTTATTGATGATTATAGTTATTATGATTTAATCAGCAATACTCTTGTAGATGTTGGCAATGAATTATGGGATCTTTGTTTTTTAAGATATACTGAATTCAATGTTCCACCACCTGGAGGTAATGATAATCTTGAAACTTTACCAACTTATAGAGTTGTAGGTGTCCTTCAAAATTCACATATTGCTGTATCAGTAGATACGCTGAATGATTTTTCTGAGATTAATATAGATGATATTATTAATTATCAATTTAATACTGAACGTAATACAATAGGATACGATTGGAAATATTATAACGGCGAATTAGGTCTTTATTCTATCGATTCCCCAGTATATATTATTCGAAAATCAGCTTATGAGTATTATAAATTATTATTTTTAGATTTTTATAATGATTCTGGAGAAAAAGGGGCACCAATGTTCCAGATTCAAAAAATAGAATTATGAAAGCAACTCATCTTTTTAACAATTGGGTAGATTTAGGCAAGGATAATGGTATGGTGTTAAATCATGGGCCATCAGTTGAATTTATGTTAAATTTAATTCCTCAAGATATAATTCTGAAACATTTTTCTTTTGTTGATATTGGATGTGGTAATGGATGGGTCGTAAAAAAGATTGGTCAATATAACAAATGTCAATTTTCACTGGGAATAGATGGTGCTGAAAAAATGATAAAAAAAGCCAAATTAAGTGATTCAGTATCACAGTATCTACATTTAGATATCAACCATTTAGAATCTTATCAGCCAAATATAGATTTTGGTTTATCCGCGTTTGATATTGTTTTCAGTATGGAGGTGTTATATTATTTAAAATCTCCTGAAATTACATTAAAATATATTTATTCTAAGCTTTTAAAAGAGGGTGGTTGTTGTATTATAGGTATTGATCATTATTTAGAGAATAAGCCATCATTGAGTTGGGAAGCAGATTTAAATGTATCTCTATGTACTTATTCTATTAGCGAATGGAAAAAGATGTTTAAAGTTGCAGGATTTAATACAGTTAAACAGCATCAATTTGGTCAAAAAAAAGATTGGAGTGGTACACTTATCTTTTATGCAGAAAAGTAAATTCTCTAATTAGATATTTAGTAATTATATGTCACAAATAGACTAAACCATATATGTGGTACGAAACTTCCCATATTATATCTATCTAAAATCGTCATATAGTCATTAAATAAATAATGTGCACCTAATCCTAATTCACCAGAAACAAAGAAGCCACCAAAATCTCTTTCTAAGCCTACTTGATATTGAGGAGACATGAAAGAAGAGTTTTGAAAATTATCGGGGTTATTATCATCAGTTCCAATTGCATCAAACGTAATATTAGTAATAGGGTAGTAGCTATTGTTTTTATTAAAGTTCATATACTCATAATAAAATCCTACTAATACTCCAGGTCCATGATAAAAATCAAAACCAAATATGTCACGACCATACATTTTAGCAGATAGTGAGCTAAAATTATAGGTTATTTTTCTTTTCGATTTTTCACCATTAAGCAAGTTTCTTGAAAATGACAATTTTAGATTTAATTCACTATGTATCTGCTTTTCATAATTGATAGAAATATTGCTAAAATTAGTAAATCCTACACCTACAATATTGTCTTGTGCATAACTTGTGGTAATTGCGAAGCATATTAAAATTGTTAATAATAGGTTTTTCATTTGCTTTTTTTAGTCTAAAATACAATTAAAATATTTTATTCACTACATATATCAATTATACCTTCTGGTAAATCTAATTCAATTTCTTTTTTTGTGTTATTTATATTAGTGATTAATTCTTCTACATAAGGTATTAATATAGTTTTTTGATCTGATTTCACATAAAAAATAGTCTGTGGTCTGTTAAAATCAATTTTATTAATAATTCCTATGTTACCTAGTTGTTTGTCAATAACTTGAAAGTTTAACAATTTATTTTTCTGATTAACGGCTGTGTCAATATTTGTATGGTCACCTTTTTTAATATATATATTCTTTCTTAAAAGTAATTTAGCATCTTCTCTTGAATTAATATTCTCCAATTTTGTTTTTAAGAATATTTTATTATTCAGAGTAGAATTCGTTATGTTAAGTGGGTTTTGCTGATTTTCTAAGTATATTATCCGGATATCTTTACATAAACGACATAAATTAACAGGTAAAGATAATTTTATGCTAAAATGCCCATTTGTTCCATGGGTTTTAGCAACATGTCCAATGTGCAACATATTAATTTAATCTTCTTTTGTGTTATCTTCTTCCGCAGGTTTGTCTTCTTCCGCAGGTTTGTCTTCTTCCGCAGGTTTGTCTTCTTCTGCTGGAGCTTCTTCTGCTGGAGCTTCTTCTGCTGGAGCTTC
>PAVX01000024.1 GCA_002713285.1 Flavobacteriales bacterium | reverse complement strand
TAAAAAAACAACAGCTAAAAAAACAACAGCTAAAAAAACAACAGCTAAAAAAACAACAGCTAAAAAAACAACAGCTAAAAAATAAAAAAATATGGCACATAAAAAAGGAGCAGGTAGTTCTAAAAATGGAAGAGAATCACATTCTAAACGACTTGGTGTGAAAATATTTGGTGGACAAAAAGTGAATGCGGGGAATATTATTATTAGACAACGTGGGACTGTTCATAAAGCTGGGGAAAATGTGGGAATGGGAAAAGATCACACTTTATTTGCTCTTAAAGAAGGTGTGGTTAAGTTTAAAAAGAAAGCAGACAATAAATCATTTGTCTCAGTAATAACTGAATAACAGTAGCTTAAATACTAATAAAGAAAGGCCTGAAGGCCTTTTTTTATTTTCTATTTCAAAAGAATTATACCAAAAATAAAACTTAAATTTGAGTAATAATACTGTATTACTACCATGTTAGAAATTCATAAAATAAAAGAAAATACTAGTGGTATTGTTCATGATTTAAAAAAAAGAGGCATTGAGGTTGAGAAGAATATAGAACTAGTACTTCAATTAGATAAGCAAAGGATAAAAAATCAGCAAGAATTAGATGCTCTATTGTCAGAAGGGAATCAAATTGCACAACAAATCGGTCAACTAGCAAAGAAGGGAGAATTAGAGAATTTATCTGTTTTGAAAAATCGTGCATCTGAAATAAAAATTGCATCGAAAGAATTAATTGAAATCAGTAAAACAACCGAGCTAAATATAAAAGAAGTTTTAACTCAAATTCCAAATACTCCACATAAAAGTGTACCACAAGGCCAACAGGCCAAAGATAATATCATTGAATTTGAATGGGGTGAAAAAAAAACACACGAAGGTCTACTTCCTCATTGGGATTTAGCTGAAAAATATAATATCATTGACTTTAAAAAAGGTGCTGAAATTACTGGTTCTGGTTTTCCATTATACAAAGGTATGGGTGCTCAGCTACAAAGAGCTTTAATTAATTTATTTTTAGAATATAATACTAATGCTGGATATACAGAATATATACCCCCCTATTTTGTAAATGAACAGTCTGCATTTAATACTGGTCAACTTCCTGATAAAGAAGGAATGATGTACCATATCCAAGATGACAATTTATATGCAATCCCAACTGCAGAGGTTCCTATTACAAATATATTTGTTAACACTAAATTTGAAACCTCGGAACTCCCAATAAAATGCACAGCATACTCCCCTTGTTTCCGAAGAGAAGCCGGCTCATATGGGAAAGATGTTCGAGGATTAAATCGATTACACCAATTTGACAAAGTGGAAATTGTTGAAATTTGTCATCCTGATAAATCATATGACACACTAAATACTATGGTCGAACATGTCTCTGAATTATTGAAAAAATTAGGACTAACATTTCGAGTATTAAAATTATGTAGTGGAGACTTAGGATTTACAGCTGCATTAACATATGATTTTGAAATTTATGCGCCTGCTCAAAAAAAATGGTTAGAAGTAAGTTCTGTTTCTAATTTTGAGACATATCAAGCAAATAGATTAAACTTAAAATACCGAGAAAAAGGAGTGAGTAGTTTATGTCATACATTGAATGGTAGTTCATTAGCATTACCAAGAATCTTGGTGGGCTTATTAGAGCAAAATCAAACAAAGGACAGTATCTTGATTCCAGATATTTTATTAAAATACTTATCTTTTGATAAAATAAGTGTTTCTAAATAATGTCGGTGATAATCAAAAAAAATAGATTTTATATTTTTCTCTTCATTATATTTATATCATGTAATAGCTATTATAATAAGAAAAAATTAGATGCGATTACCCAACTTCAAAAAACAACAAATGAAGACTATAAAAGCCTTAACTTATTAGTTGAAGATGATATTGCAAATACGCTTAAAATTGCAAAATTAAATTTGCTAACAATAGAAGAGAAAAAACTTGATAGCATTACAATGGAATTGATCTATTTCCAATATAAAGCATATTTAGATTGCGTGAATAAAATTTATGAAGGTTCTCAAGAAATCAATACTCTGAACACAATATTAGCGACCAATAGCAAACAATTAGAACATATAAAAGCTGATTATAAATACTCAAGATCTAAAAGAGATGATTTAAATAAATATTTATTGGAAGAAAGTAATATTGTGGCTGAAACATCTATCAAAATAAAAAGTTTAATTAATGAGTTAGAAAAGCAAATCATGGAATTTAATAGTGTAAATAAAAAAATGGAATTATTAATTAATTAATTATGAAAATTTATTTTACAATAATACTTAGTTTTTTATTTGGATTTCTTTATCCACAAAGCACAAAAAATGAAACCCTAGCAAAAGAATACTATAGACAAGGTGATTTTTTGAAAGCAAGTCAACTTTTTTAGGAAGTTTATAAGAAAAAGAAAATAAAAAGTATTTACGCAAAGTATACAGACTGCTTAATTAAAATACAATCATACAAAAAGGCTGAAAAAATAATTAAATCATTTTATAAAAAAACTAATGACCCCACTATTTTAATTGATCTAGGGGAACTTTATATTATTCAAGGTCAGCCTGATTTGGCTAGTAAGAAATTTAAATCTGCAATAAATGCAGGGGAAAAAAACAAACGTTTTTTACCTGCTTTAGGCTCTAAATTCTTAAAATCTAAAAATTATGAGCTTGCATTAAAAACATACAGGTTAGCAAAAAAAGAGTCTAACAAAGCGAGTTATAGTGTTCAAATCGCAAATATTTATTCTTATTTAGGAGAAGTGGAAAATATGTATACTGAATTAGTTGAATTGTTATATACTCATCCTAATTATTTTCAAACATGCAAAAATAAACTACGAATTACAATTAGTGAGGATAGTGAAAATCACAATAATAAAACACTGAAAAAATTACTAATAAAAAATATTCAAAAAAATAATTCCTATGAAATTTCAAAACTGCTTGTTTGGCTTTTTATACAAGAACAAAAGTTTGAAGAAGCTTTAGATTATGAAATCAGCATTGATAAGCGAATATCTAATAATCAAATAGACATCATGAACTTGGGTGATATTGCTTTTAAAAATAAAAACTATGAAACTGCAAAAAATGCATTTGAATATATTTTAAATCACAATCATAAAAACTCATATTATTATGAATACAGCAGTATTCAAATACTAAATATAGAGTTTGAAAAATTAACGAATCAAACAATTATCAAAAAAGACAGAACAGAAAAGTTAGCAAAGGAATATCAGGAAACATTAAACACAATAGGAATAAAATCAGAAACTATTTTTACACTGAAAAATTATTGTGAAATTCTAGCAATTTATTTAGATAAAGAAGCACAGGCTATCGAATTACTTAACAATACTATTTCAAGTCCATCATTAGATCCATATGATATCGCAATTTGTAAAATGGAATTAGCAAAAATTTTAATTCTTGATGACAAAATGTGGGAATCAACTCTTCTCTATGCACAAGTAGAAAAACAATTTAATGAGGAAATAATAGGTCAACAAGCAAAATTTGAAAAAACAAAAATTGATTATTATAAAGGTGATTTTGAATGGGCTCAAACTCAACTAAAGGTATTGAAACTATCTACTTCTAAATTAATTGCAAATAATGCGATGAAATTATCCTTGTTAATTAGTGATAATTTAAATTTAGACACTAGCTCCAGTGCTTTATTGTTATACGCAAAGGCTGAATTATTATTTGAACAAAAAAAATATAATGATTGTTTNNAGAAATTGGAGAAATTAGAAAATAGTTTTCCAAATCANACATTATTAGATGAAGTTTTATTCAAAAAAGCTAACATCTTCATAGAACAAGAAGAATATACGCCTGCATTAGAATGTCTGAATAAAATTTGTGAAAATCATTATTATGACATATTATATGATGATGCTCTTTTTTATAAAGGTCAAATTTTTGAACATGTTATAAAAGATAACANAAAAGCTAAACAGGAATATGAAACTATTCTTCTAAAAACACCGAACAGTATATTTATAAATGAAGCTCGCAATCGATATAAGCTNCTGCGAGAAAATAATTTTTTACAATTACAATGATTATATATTCTGTGGAAATTCTCATATCTAAAGATGTGTCTGAAAAATGGTTGGAATGGATGCACATAAAGCACATCCCGGATGTCATAAACACAAGTCTTTTTTTACAATTTAAAGTTTATAAAAATTCGGAAACCAATAATAAAGTTTCGTATACAATTCAATATAGCACAGATAGGCTGATAAATTACCTGAAATACGTCAAGCAATATGCAAAACAACTTCAAGAAGAACATTCTAAAAAATTTAAATCTAAATTTTCAGCAAAAAGATCTTTATTTATCCAAACACATTAATAGTGATGATTAAACAAGCAAAAAAATACTTCGGTCAACACTTTTTAATAAATAAATTGATATCGCAAAAAATTGTTGATAGCATAACCTTTGATCCAGCACAATATATTATCGAAATAGGTCCCGGCAGAGGAGCGCTAACAGAATTCTTGATTTCAAAAAGTNATCAGATTAAATTAATTGAAATCGATTCAGATTGCATTAAGATATTAGAAAATAGATTTCCAAACACTGAAATTATATGTGATGATTTTTTAAAAATTGAATTAAAGCAACTTGGANTTCAAAAATATTCAATTATTGGAAACTTTCCATATAATATATCTAGTCAAATTTTATTTAAAGTTCTCGAAAACCGAAATGATATTAATCAAGTTGTAGGGATGTTTCAAAAAGAAGTTGCTGACAGAATTTGCAGTGAACCTAAATCTAAAAAATATGGCATCCTTAGTGTTTTAATCCAAGCTTATTTCGATTGTGAGAAATTATTTGATGTCTCCCCAAATAATTTCAACCCAAAACCAAAAGTATATTCTTCTGTAATTAAACTTTCTCGAAACAATGTGAAGCAATTAAATTGTGATTACAATAAGTTTATAGAAATAGTAAAGTTAGGATTCTCTCAAAGAAGAAAGAAATTAAAAAATGCATTAAAAAAAATTATTACCTTGGATTATCTAAATACAAATAAAATGCTGACAAAAAGAGCAGAAGAATTGAGTGTGTCTGATTTTATTGAATTAACAAATTTAATTTTCCCAAAATCTTAAAAATGAATTTTCAATTAACCGAAGAATTTATTGAATCTGTTGAACTATTAATTGACCAAAATAATAATACCCAATTAATAAAAAAGTTTGATAATTGTCTAGCCCCTGATATTGCCGAAATATTACAAGCATTAGATTTTGAAAAATGCAAATACTTATTTAGTCTCTTTAATGATGAACTTTCTGCAGATGTTCTTGTAGAGCTAGAAGACCATTTGAGAGAGCGTTTACTTAATCATTTGAGTTCTACAGAAATTGTAGAGGATTTTATTGACAATTTNGATTCTGATGATGCTGCAGATGTAATCCAAGAATTGCCTAAACACAAACAAAAAGAAGTGCTATCTAAAATTGCTAACCCAAAACAAGCAAGTGATTTAGCAGATTTATTATCATATGAAGACAGTTCTGCTGGAGCACTAATGGCAACCGAATTAATTAAAGTATATGAAGATTGGAGTATTCTAAGGTGTGTCTCCGAAATGAGGCAACAAGCCCAAAATGTACATAAAGTATATACCATCTATGTTGTGAATAAAAGTAATGAGTTAATTGGAACCGTGTCATTAAAAAAACTTTTGTTAACACATGAAAAAACTTTTATTTCAGATATATATAATCAACAGATTATTTCTGTAGAAACATCTACAAGCGCTGAAGAAGTTGCACTAATAATGAATAAATATGATTTAATTGTACTACCTGTAGTCAACGATACGCAAGAATTAGTAGGCAGAATTACTATTGATGACGTAGTTGACTTTATGAAAGAGGAAGCTGAAAAAGACTACCAAATGGCATCTGGTATTAGTGATAATATTGAGCCATTAGATAATATATTTATATTGACAAAAGCAAGAATCCCTTGGCTTATAATTGGTATGATTGGAGGGTTAATTGGAGCACAAATTATAGGGCTTTTTAAAATAGAAGAGAATCCACTATTAGCTTTTTTTATTCCATTAATTACAGCGATGGGTGGTAATGTTGGCGTACAATCTTCAGCAATCATTGTACAAGGGTTAGCAGCAAAAAGTTTAGGAATGTCCCACTGGTCAAAACGATTGATTAAAGAATTTGGTGTTGCATTAGTAAATGGTTTAATATGTTGTTGTTTATTGTTTTTTATATCTGTCTTTTTATATCCTGAACCAAATATCTCTATAACCATCAGTCTTTCATTACTTTCGGTCATGGTTTTTGCAGCACTATTCGGCACATTTGTTCCATTAATTTTAAATAAATATAAAATTGATCCTGCTCTTGCAACAGGTCCATTCATTACAACAATTAATGATGTTATTGGTTTATTTATATATTTTTCAATTGCTAAATTAATTCTATGAAAATTCTGATTACAGACGAAGTAGACCCTTTATTGACCAAACTGCTTAGTAGATATAATTTAGATTATGAATTTAATTTGAAAGATTCTACAGAAGAAGTCTTGAAAATTATTAATCAATTTGAAGGATTAATTGTTCGCAATAGATTGAAAATTAATGCAGAGTTTTTAAATAAATCAAAAAATTTGAAATTTATTGGACGCTATGGTTCAGGAATGGAATGTATAGACTTAGAAGCAGCCAATAAATTAAATGTCAAATGTTTTAATTCAGGAGAAGGAAATGCTAATGCAGTGGGAGAACATTGTGTTGGGATATTATTGTCGCTTCTGCACAATATCAACAATGGTGCTAATGAAGTGAGAAAGAATATTTGGCATCGAGAATCAAATAGAGGTGTGGAGTTAGAAAATAAAACAATTGGTATTATTGGTTATGGTAATACTGGGCAAGCTTTTGCACAAAAGCTTCAAGGCTTTAATTGCCAAATTTTAAGTTATGACAAATACAAACAAGGGTTTGGAGATCAACATGTCACAGAATCTAATATGCAAAATATTTATGATAATTGTGATATTATTAGTTTACATCTGCCATTGAGTAATGAAACTCAACACTTAATCAATGCTGAATTTATTGATAAAATGAAAAAGCCATTTTACTTATTAAATACCTCTAGAGGCTCTGTGGTTTCAAATAAAGATCTCGTGNAAGGTTTAGATAAAAAACAAATACTCGGAGCAGCCTTAGATGTAATTGAAAATGAAAATTTTAAATTTAATTTAATTCATCCTGATTCAAATTTTACATATTTAGTAAATTGTAACAATGTTATTATCACTCCACATATTGCTGGATTATCAAAAGAATCCAATAAAAAATTATCCGAAGTATTAATTAATAAAATTCTCAAACTAACATGAATAAAATAAATATATTCTTTACAACAATAATACTCTTGTCGTCTTTCATTAAATCTCAAGAAATGGTGCAAGAATTTTTAAATGGACCAATTAAAGATACTGAACAATTAATTGAAGGTTATATGAGTCCATTTGGGAAATGGTTTGGAACTGGACTAAATGCAGGATGGTATAATACAGCTCAATCACATCAATTTCCAGGATTTGATGTGACAGGTGGTATACATTTAATTCAGCCTCCAGAGTCTGCNATGCTATTTACTCCAACTCTAAATAATTTAATTGTCAACTCTACAAACCAAGAACTTTCAACATTTATTGGGCCATNGAATAATACCGAAATTGGATATAATAATGATNATGGAGAGTTTCAAACATTATTTAATGCTCCTGGTGGTGTGATTAATGGGAAAGACCCTATTCCCATGCCATATATACAAGGAAGTATTGGTTTAATTAAAAAAACTGAAATTTTATTTAGGTTAACACCTCCTGTTAAGTCCCAAGATTTACAAATCAGATACTGGGGCATAGGTGTCAAACACGATATCAAACAATGGATTCCTGGTGTTAAAATATTACCATTTGATTTATCTGTAATAGCAGCATACTCACAACTTANTAGTAATCTAACATTTAATGCTGACCAAGATTTAAATTTTGATGTCAATGCTTTTAACTCTAACTTAATTATAAGTAAAAAAATTCTTGGATTCACTCCATATGTGGGCTTGGGATACCAATACTCTAAATCTATCTTATCTCTCACAGGAGAATATACCATTTTAGATTGGAATGGAACAGATATCGATCCAGGGGAAATATTTCCTATATCAGATCCAATAGATATTTCATTTGGTGGTGTGAATGGCTTAAAAGCTACTTTAGGTGCAAGGTTAAAATTATTATTATTTACATTTCATATAGAATGGACAAAAGCGGAATATGATGTATTTACCATTGGAATTGGGTTAAATTCTGATATTGGTTCGAAATTGATTGGAGGCAGTCTTTAATAAATTATTAATTATCTAATTCTAGTACCTGGACAGTTTAAATCATTGAATTTTCTAATAATCAGAGGTATGCCTTTTTCTTGTAGCTTCTTAATTGTTTTAGGATGAACAACCGTATTTTGATGATTACAAATTTTGAATGCTGTTTCATAGCTCAATTCTGAAAAGAATACTGAAGAAGGATTCTTTTTAGGGNCCTCACTATAAATACCGTTCACGTCCTTAAACAATAAAACTTCGTCTGCATTAAATATATTACCGAAAATAGCAGCACTATAATCTGANCCTTCCCGTCCTAAACATGTTATAGNAAAATTTTCATTAGTACCCGATCCAGCAATAAATCCTTGTGTTAAAATAGGTAAAGACCTCTCTGTTAACACCTTATCTTTATAAATAGTGAACTTGTCAACTGTCAAATCCCAATTAACAGATGAATTAACACCATTATTATCTGTTTGTATAATCGTATATGCATTCAATAGGTTATGTNCAAAATTAATTTGATGAAAATAAAAACTTANAATTTTGGCAGAAATCAACTCNCCAANAGATAGAAAACTAGCCTTTGAGGATGTNTTTGATGAAGATAAATCTAAAACGTAGTTGATAATAATTCTTATTAATTCATTTGAAAAATTCAATTGTAACATAATATCTTTAAAAAAAGATATAACCTCTTTTACATCTCGTCCTTTTGAAGAATATATTCTTTCTAGTAAATTTGTTAACTTACCAAATGCTGAAATTACAATGATAATTTTATTATCATATTTTTTCAAAATGCTGGGTAATTTTTTGATTGCATGTACATCTTTTAGACAACCTCCGCCAAATTTTAATACCTTCATTTAAATATTAAGCTTTATTTTTGTTATTTAAATATATTACTCTTTTTTAATTATTATGAATCTTTCCACTTTTTTACAATCAAAGAACTATAATGCCCAATTAAAAGAAATCATATTAAATATCGCCGAAGGCTCTATTAAAGTATATGAAAAATTAAATGAGGATGGATATGATGTCTTTGGCTCTGTTGGTGAAAAAAATATCCAAAATGAAGATGTTCAAAAATTAGATTTAATTGCTAATGATATCTTTATTAAGACGTTTCAAAACAATCTCAATATAAATAGNATATTATCCGAAGAAAATGAAAATATTATAAAGTTAAATCCGGGGGGGGGCTACTTAGTTGCTATGGACCCATTAGATGGCTCATCAAATATTGATGTCAATATACCCGTTGGAAGTATTTTTTCTGTTTTAGAAAATAATCCGAATGGATTTCTTCAAAAAGGAGAATCTCAACAATTAGCATGCTATGTAATTTACGGCACAACCACAATAATGGTATTTTCTCTAGATAATGCTGTTTTTGGCTTTACTTTAAATACTAAGCTTAAAGAGTATATGTTGAGTCATCCAGATATCAAAACTCCGAACACTGGTTCTATCTTTTCTATAAATGAAGGTAATTATAATTCTATTGACAAGCGGATTGTTAAATTCATAAATGCATGTAAAGAACTTAATGNAAAGGGTAAAAGAACACATACTGGACGATTTATTGGTTCATTAGTAGCAGATTTTCATCGAAATATGCTAAAGGGAGGTATTTTTATATACCCCAAAACAGCAGATAGACCAAAGGGTCAATTACGATTGATTTATGAGTGTAATCCAATTGCATTTATTGCAAAAAATTCAAATGCTAAATCTACAAATTTAAAGATCGACATCTTGCAAGTTACGCCATCTGACATACACGAAAGAACCTCATTTGTCGTTGGATCTCAAGAGATGGTGAATAAATTATTATCATTTTACAATTAGTGGGAAAAATTGATTTATTACAACTCTTCGAAAAAGATAAAAAAACTCAATTAATAGTTGAGATATTAAATAGTAGATTACAGGCACAGCATATCCTATTAAAAGGTTTAAATGGATCATTAAAAACTGTCGCCGCATCCAATATCATTAATAAAACCAATTTTAACCACCTATTTATTCTAGATAATTTGGAAGATGCATTATATTTTTTAGATGACTTGAATAATTTAAATCCTCGGATATCATCTCACTTATTACCATCGTCTAATAGAATAAAATTTGGNGACAATAATGTGATCCTAGAAAGAATCGAGGCATTAAATAATATTATGTCGAAAAAGAAAACATGTATTGTCACTGATGTAAAAGCAATTAAAGAACAAATAATTGGAAAGAAAGATTTTAGCAAACAACAACTAACAATTAGATCNGGTGACAAAATTAATGTAGAAAAATTAATCGAAAAATTAAATAAATTTAATTTCCAAAATCAAAATTTTGTGTTGGAACCTGGTGATTTTTCTATTCGAGGTTTTATCATTGATATATTTTCCTATTCTTATGACATACCTTATAGAATTACACTAGATAATGATATTGTGGATGACATTACATCTTTTCAGGTAGCCTCACAACTATCTGTTGACAATTTCAATGAGATTAGTATTATTTCGAATATTGAAAATAGGTTAGAAACAACTGAAAAAACAACTTTTTTCTCATACTTGCCTAAAAATAGCGTAATCTGGATTAATAACCCTAGCTTATTATTCGATGATAATAATTCTGAAAAAAAGAAATTATCTATTTCTGGTTCAGAGATAAAACAAATAATTGATCAATATTATTGTTTATACACAAACAACATAAATCGTATACGTAATTTGCAAATAATTCAATTTAACTCATCTGAACAACCTGCATTTAATAAAAATTTCGAAATTTTAATAAATCATTTAGATGAGTATAAAAATAAAAACTATAAAAATATAATTACTGTTTCATCTGAAAATCAGATGAAAAGATTAAAAAATATTTTTAATAATTATTTGCATCTAGCACAATTTGTTCAAGCTAACAACTCCTTAAAAGAAGGATTTGTTGATAACGAAAATAAAATAGTATTATACACTGATCACCAAATCTTTGAACGACATCATCAATATAAATCCAAAAGGATTTATAAAACTGATAATATGATGAGTCTTAAAGATTTAACTAATTTAAAGAAAGGAGATTATATTATACATTTTGATTATGGTGTAGGTATGTTTGATGGCTTAAGAATTAAGCAGTCGAATGGGAACAATCAAGAATCAATCAGAATTATATATAAAAACAATGATGTACTATATATCAGTATTCATTCATTACATAAAATTTCTAAATATAAAGAAGCTGATCAAAATCTACAATTAGATAAACTAGGCTCTCCAAGATGGAAAAATCTTAAAGAAAAAGTTAAAACTAAAATCAAAACAATTGCATTTGATTTAATTGAATTATATGCAAAACGGAAAATGAAGACTGGTTTTTCTTTTTCTAAAGACACTTATTTGCAATCTGAACTAGAAGCATCATTTATTTTTCAAGACACTGAAGATCAAATTAAAATTACTCGAGAGATTAAAGAAGATATGGAGAGTAAACATCCTATGGATCGACTAGTTTGCGGTGATGTAGGTTTTGGTAAAACTGAAATTGCTATTAGAGCTGCATTTAAAGCAGTAGCTGATAATAAACAGGTAGCAGTATTAGTCCCTACAACTATCCTAGCTCTTCAACACCATAAAACATTTACAAAAAGATTAACAAAATTTCCATGTACTGTTCAGTATTTAAATCGATTTGTCTCTAAAAAAGAGGCGACTAAAATTATATCTGATTTAAAGGAGGGATTAATTGATATTATTATTGGTACACATAGAATTATTAGTAATGATATTAAATTTAAAGACCTTGGGCTACTGATTATAGATGAAGAGCAAAAATTTGGTGTTTCTACCAAAGACAAATTGAAAACTTTAAAAGAAAATATAGATACATTAACTCTCACAGCAACTCCAATCCCACGAACACTTCAATTTTCTCTAATGGGATCTCGGGATCTTTCTATAATGACAACATATCCAAAGAATAGGAATCCTATAGAAACCACTGTTACAGTTTTTAACCACGAATTAATAAAAGAAATTATATTGTTTGAAGTGAGTCGAAATGGACAAGTATTTTTCGTACATAATCGAATAGCTAATATTGCTGATTTACATTTAATGGTATCTAAGATGTGTCCCAATTTAGAAATAAGATTTGCGCACGGACAAATGGAATCAAAAAAATTAGAAAAAACTATTTTAGATTTCATCAATGGTAAGTTTGATGTCCTAATGACAACTACAATTATTGAAAATGGGCTAGATATACCAAATGCTAATACTATTATAATAAATAATGCTCAAAATTTTGGATTAGCTGATTTACATCAAATGAGAGGTCGAGTAGGACGATCAAATAAAAAAGCTTTTTGCTACTTAATGACACCTCCTTTTAATAAGATGAAAGACCTTGCTATTAAGAGACTAAATGCTATTTCGAATCTATCTAAACTGGGTGATGGTTTTAATATTGCTATGAAAGATTTAGAGATTCGAGGTGCTGGCAATATGTTGGGAGCAGAACAATCTGGATTCATTGAAGAAATGGGATTTTCAAATTATCAGAAAATTTTAGATGAAGCTATTGTCGAATTAAAAGAAACAAAATTTAAAAAACATGTATTAGCAGACAATAATTTTCAAAATGCAATTACATGTGCTATAGAAACTGATTTAGCATTATTAATTCCCAACCAATATGTGTCGGACATTTCGGAAAGAATGAACCTATATAAGAGATTAAGTAAATTAAAAAACAAAACTNCCATTGAAGTTTTTAAAAAAGAATTGCTGGATCGCTTTGGGGATATTCCAACAGAAACCCATGAATTACTAAAATCAATTTTACTTCGATCATTAGCTGAAAAAATAAATTGTGAGAAAATAATTTTAAAAAATAATAATATGATTATTGTATTTAGGGAATTTAAATATAGTGAGCATATTAGCGAAAATATTATTAAGAATATCCTAAGTCTAGTCCAAAATCAACCTTGCTCTATTAAAGAAATAAATAATAAAATTAAGCTATATATAAATAATATTAAAAATATTGATGATGGTATGAAAATTATAACTAAAATTTATGCTTAATTAAAAATAAAATACTAACATTGTGACCATGAAAAATATACTGTTTTTATTACTTACAGTTCCATTTCTTGTGTCATCACAAGAAACAATAACTATTTCTGGTGATGTGAAAGATTTCGAAACTGGGGAATCTTTAATCGGTGCAACTATCTTTATTCCAGAATTAAAATTAGGCACTAGCACCAACACTTATGGTTGGTTTTCTATTACAATACCTAAAGGAGAATATAATACAGAAATATCATATATAGGATACCTCACTGAACAAGTGTTTATAAAATATGATACTGAAAACAATGAATTAAATATTAATTTAAAAAAAACTAGCAATAGTTTAGATGTAGTTGAAGTCACTGACAAAAGAAAAGATATAAACATTCAAAGTGCGGATATTGGAAAGCTTGAATTAGAAATTAAAAAAATCGATCAACTACCTGTATTAATGGGAGAAAAAGATATTTTAAAAACTATTCAACTATTACCGGGCATTCAATCTGGTGGAGAAGGAACAGCTGGTTTTTATGTTAGAGGTGGAGGACCTGATCAAAATTTAATNTTACTAGATGAGGCCGTAGTTTATAATGCCTCGCATTTATTTGGATTTTTCTCTGTTTTTAATAGTGATGCTATTAATANCATCGATTTAATAAAAGGATCGATGCCTGCTAATTATGGAGGAAGGTTATCTGCTGTATTAGACATAAATATGAAAGATGGTAATAATAAAAAGTTTGGAGCTGAGGGTGGAATCGGGCTTATATCATCNAGAATAACCNTTGAAGGACCTATTAAAAAAGATACTAGNTCNTTTATTATNTCAGCAAGAAGAACATATTTTGANGTATTAACAAAACCTTATGTCGATACAACNTCATTCTCAGGAAGTGGATATTACTTTTATGACTTAACAACAAAAGCAAATTATAGACTGTCTAAAAAAGATAGACTTTNTATAAGTGGTTATTTTGGTCGAGATGTCTTTACTTTTAACAGTGAAGATTGGGGTTTTAATGTCAATATTCCATGGGGTAATGCGACAGCTTCTCTAAGATGGAATCATCTTTTTAATAGTCAATTGTTCATGAATACATCGCTTATTTTTACAGACTATGAATTTGAATTGAATGGNACTCAGAAATTAGAAAATTTACCAGATGCTAAAACTAAAATGTTTTCAGGAATTAGAGATTGGAATATAAAAACAGATATTTCATATTTTCCTAAAAACCATAAATTAAAATTTGGTGCAAATTATGTTTTTCACAAATTTAATCCAACTAGTTTTAGTNGGTCATATGATGATTTAAGTTTAGAAGAGATTAATAATCAGTATGCACATGAATATGCATTATATACTAATGATGAATATATCCTATCTGATAGAATCTTGTTAAATTTTGGACTTAGATATTCTGGATTTATACAAGTAGGGCCTTTTGAAAGATATATGCAAGATAATTCTGGACAAATTGGACAAATTGCAACAGATACAATAATTACATATGATAATGGTGAAATAGTAGAACACTATGGTGGGTTGGAGCCTAGATTTTCTATGCGATATTTATTAAACTCATCCTCTTCGTTAAAGTTAGGATTTACCCAAAACTATCAATATATCCATCTTACATCATTAGCAAGCTCATCACTTCCAACAGACGTTTGGCTTCCAAGTTCTGACATAGTGAAGCCACAATTTGGTAGACAATTATCATTAGGTTATTATAAAAATTTTAATGATAATACGTATGAAACTTCAACAGAAATTTATTATAAAACAATGGAAAATCTAGTTGAATATGAAGAAAATTATATTCCTGGAATTGCAGTTGGTATAGGTAATATAGATAATAATTTAACATTTGGAGATGGGCAATCCTATGGTCTAGAGTTATTTTTTTCAAAAAGGCGGGGAGCTCTAAATGGTTGGGTGGGATATACATTATCTAAAACAACTCGTGAATTTGATGAATTAAATGATGGAAATTGGTATTATTCAAAATACGATAGAACTCATGACTTGTCTTTTGTCATTAATTATGAAATTAGTGAAAGATTAAATTTTTCAACAGTATTTATATATGCAACAGGTAACTCGCTGACTGTTCCTAAATCAGTATATGTAATTAATGGAGAATTATTAACTGAATGGGGAGATCGAAATAGTTATAGAATGTCGCCTTACCATCGTATGGATATGTCAATTACATTGAAAAATAAACCAAATAAAAAATATGATTCTAGTTGGTCTCTATCCATTTACAATATTTACAATCGACAAAATCCTTATTTTATTTATTTTGAACCAGAGGGGCTTCTTGGTGGTGATGAAGAAGTTCAGATTACAGCTCAACAAGTATCATTATTCCCAATCATTCCATCAATATCATGGAATTTTAAATTTTAAATTATGAGAAATAATTACATATTTATTTTTTTATTCTTATTCGTATCATGTACACAAGAAATTGAAATAAAATTACCCAATAGTGGAGCTGAGTTAGTGGTAAATGGGTATATTGAAAATGGGCAGCCAGTAAAAATTCTATTAACAAGAAGTCTTCCTTACTTTGATCCAATAAATGATGATCAAGTAATTGGGTCGTATATAAATGATGCTACTATCAAAATAACCAATAGTTTAGGGGAGAGTGAAGTTCTATCAAATAACTTTGGACTAACAGATACTTGGTACTATAATTACTCTGGATCTTCTATAATAGGAGAAGAAGAAATGACATACATGTTAGAAATTATTAAAGGAGACACCATTGTAACTGCAAAAACTACAATTCCAAAACTAGCACCTGTAACACAAGATAGTTTAAGGTTCCTGTATCGTGTTGATGACAGTACATATTGTTATATGTTAGGACATCTACTTGATCCTGACAGCATTGGTAATTGTTATCGTATTTTTTCACAAACAAAACCTATTTGGTCAAGTAACTTTGATGATAATAACGATGGATATGATGATTTCTTTATGAGTATGTTAGATCAAGATGGGAATTATAATGATGAATATACTAATGGTTGGGATTTTAGCTTTCCAATGTATAAAGGGCGTGGATTTTGGCAAGAATGGGGAGCACAAGAAGTTGGTGCTGATAATGTAGATGATCAAGTAGATGGAAGCACTGGAGCTACAACAGGATTTTGGAATGTTGGGGACTCCGTAATCTTAAAATGGTCATCTGTAGATAGAGCGTCTTGGGATTTTTGGGCATCCCTACAATTCAATAACCCTGCTGGTCCATTTGGATCGCCATCGGATGTTAATAGTAATATTAATGGTGGGTTGGGTGTTTTTGGAGGAACATCTTCTCAGTATATTTACTTATTAGCACAGCCTGAATAAGCTTACTTACTTATAAACCAAAGCTCTTACTGATTCCATCTACACCTCCTAATAAATGTTCAATTGGATTTTCCAATGCCTCTTTTACAGCAACTAAAAAACCTACTGATTCTTTACCATCGATTATTCGATGATCGTAAGATAATGCTAAATACATTATTGGTCGAATACCAATCTCTTTTCCTATGACAATAGGCCTATCTACAATATTATGCATCCCTAAAATGGCGGATTGTGGCGGATTAATAATTGGTGTTGATAACATTGATCCAAATACACCACCATTAGTTATGGTAAAGGTGCCACCGAGCATATCATCAATCGAAATACTACCGTCTCTAGCTTTTGTAGCTAATCTTTGAATCTCTGCTTCAACTTCAACAAAATTTAACATTTCAACATTTCTTACTACTGGAACGACTAGACCTTTTGGAGAGCTTACGGCAATAGAAATATCTACATAATCAAAACTAACTAAATCATCACCATCAATCATTGAATTAACATCTGGAAACATTTTTAATGCTCTCGCTACACTTTTCGTAAAAAATGACATATAACCCAATTTGAATCCATGTTTCTGTTGAAATTCTTCCTTATACTTATTTCTTATTCCATTAATAACCGACATGTTTACTTCATTAAATGTTGTTAACATTGCGGTTTCATTTTTCACACTTACAAGTCTGGTTGCTAATTTTCTCCTCAAAGTAGATAACCTTTTTCTTCTTTGATCTCTATTCCCCTTACCAATACCCATAGCAGGTTTCGCTGTAAGAACATCTTGTTTCGTTATCCTTCCCTCTTTCCCTGTCCCTGAATTAATCTCTATATTTTTTTCTCTAATAATTTTTTTAGCTGCAGGTGATGCTATTATTTCTTTTGAATTATCCGATGCCGAAACTGCTTTTTTATTAGCCTTAGAAGCCTCTTTTTTAACTGTCTTAACACTAGTATCAATCTGACATATTACTTCACCAACTGGTATAGTCACTTCTACTTCTTTTAATATCTGAATCTGACCACTATCTTCCGCACTAACCGTAAGAGTGGCTTTATCTGAGTCAATTTCACAAATTTCTTGATCTTTTTCTACATAATCTCCATTTGAAACTAACCAATTAGAAATTTCAACTTCAGTTATCGATTCTCCTGGACTAGGAACTTTTATATCTAAAATCATAATTTAATTTTTAAATACTTTATTTATAATTTGAGTTTGTCTTTCAAAATATCTTTTTGAAGATCCGCTTGCTGGTGATGCACTTTCTCCTCTTGAAATTAATTCTATTTTTAATTTCACTAATCTAAATTGATCCATAACATGAAACCATGCACCCATATTTTTAGGCTCTTCTTGAACCCAAATATATTTATTTACATTTTTATATTTAGAAATAATAGTTTCTAAATTTCGATTTGGAAATGGATATAATTGTTCTATCCTTATAATAGCAATATCTTGATTTTGAATTTCAAGCCGTTTTGCATCTAATTCATAATAAATTTTACCACTTGTAAAAACCAGTGTTTTAACTTTATTTTTTATAACCCTTTGATCATCTATTACTTCTAAGAAAGCACCATCACTAAGCTCATCTAAACTAGATACGCATTGTGGATGTCTTAATAAACTTTTAGGT
>PAVX01000023.1:0-30082 GCA_002713285.1 Flavobacteriales bacterium | reverse complement strand
ACCATCACANCCAATNACNGGNTCATATATNANTGNNCANANAGCCATNGGNTCAATCCAATCAGANTTAATACAACAATCNGTNTCNCNTNCTGTTTCNGTATAACCTTCAAAACCATACACAAGAGCNANTCCATCATCNCCATTACTTAAATAAGTANATGTATGATCAGCAAAGTCTGCTATATATGGATCTGCTGATCCATGAGCNACNANATAAACATCACCAGGNGCTATNATTGCTCCATCTGGGAATGAATTCCAATACTCATATTCTCCTTCTACAGTTGGTGCATTTGAAACATTTGGAAATGCATACATTGATAAATCAACCTGTTGATCTGTNGGGTTATATATCTCTATATATTTATTATTTGAAGAACCTTCAGCATATTCNGAGAAGAATAATGGAGCATATCCNGATAAATCATTNACACANGANCCATCATCTNCTGTTGCATTAGCATCATAATTATATGCAGAACTATCCATACAACCTAAAATAATTTCAGGACATTCTTCACATGACTCCCAACAAACAGTAGAAAGCACCATATCATTAGGCTCAACCANTAAAATTCGATCATTACCATAAGAACCACCAGCACAAACACCTTCTAAATCAGAACCTGATTCATACCCATTACCATCTTCATCATTAAAATTATATCCATATTCAATACCTGGAACAAGTGCTAAAGTATACGTATATATCATATCTCCATCAGCATCATCCATTACATACCAATCACTAGGAGAATAAGTTCCATTTTCAGTTGATGTTCTTACTTTTATATTATTGCCTTCTATAACGCCTTCTAAACTCATGTCAACTGAGAAAGTAACATTAACTAAACATGATGTNCCATCACCATCACAAAGACCGCAAACATCTAGCGTTGATGATCCGCCACAAATACCTGCACAATCAACTTCAGCAGTACAGTTACCATCACAGTCATAGTTTTCATCTGGATAAGNACAACTACCATCATCTGTATTGGCATCTGAACTAAAATTACAAGCTGACGTATCCATACAACCATTTACGACAACTTGAATACACTCACATATTTCACAACCATTTTCATCTAACATAAAACCATTTTCACAGAATAAAGTACATGAAACACCTTCACATGGGTTTTCCTCTTCAACACAAGATATTCCATCATTAGCCCAAGCAAATGGATCAAATCCTTCTGGTGCATACTGATTACCATCTCCTCCTCCACTATCATTATCTATATTCCAATCTGATTCTATCCAAGTAGAAGATGCCGAAGTTCCACAAGCTCTTTCCGCCCTTCCATCTTCAAACTCATGTCCTGTACCTGTACCATCTTCACCTGCAACACCAAACATATCTATAATTGATCCATCGGGACCTAATAAAGCAATATTGTCATCACCATTAGAATCTGCAGCACCACCGGTTCCGATATCTTGACTAGCTTCCATACCATAAGTAGTTAAAAACTTACCTGCATTATTACATACAACATAAAAACCAGCAGCAGCAATAGTTCCTGTTAAAGAAACTGCTGATTGAGGATCTACTGACGCATTAGTCCATCGCTGTAAAGCATAACCTGTAGAAAGATCTATGTCTTCTGAACCAGAATTATAAATCTCAACATATCTTCCTGCATCACTAGAGTTTTGAGGATCTGTTATCTCTGTAATCATTAATTGAGCCTCAGAATTAAAAAAAGATAGCAATGCAAACGCCATTACTAAATTAGATAGTGTTTTTTTCATAATAAAAATTTGTAATTAGGGGTTATAAATAATTCAACATTAATTTAAGAATTTTTTCATTATTCTAGAAAAAAAATGCTTTAAGATTACTAAAATATTTATTAAGAAAATACAGGGTCTTGTTAATAACCTTACAACTATTATGGCATCACAGAAGAATGATGCGAAAGAATTGTGAAACTATCAGCTTTTAATTTAAAAACAAAAGTGAATCTAGCATGCACTATTTTTGTGTCTTGAATATCATCAAGAACTTCAAAATCATAGAAACCATTAGCAACTAGTATATCATCACCTATCATATGAGTTACGGAATCAACTACTGAAGCTTTAGGTTTTTGTGCTAAAAAGTATTTAAAATACTCTCTAATTTTCTCTTTACCCATTCTTATTTCATCAGAGAAAGTTCCCAGTAGTAAACCTTCTTCTTCATATAAATCTACAACTGAGTCAATGTCTTGAACAGACACAAGAGAAATCCATTTATCAAGTTCTTTATTAGTATGCATATAATGATAATTTTATATTCATTTATAAAGATAAAAATTTAGAATTAATAGAAGCATCTGGAACAATACATTTATCACGTTTACCAAAAATAATATACCTTGTTTTTGCTATCATAGCATACAATAAATCTCTAATTGGATATGGGATGATATAGAAAATAATTAGAAATTTCCAGATAGTATTTAAATGATAAAGAATATGTAAAACTGCTGANGATCTATGTTTGACATTACCATTATGAATTAAAATAATGGAATTGATATCTAAAGAGTACTTTTGAAGAATTTTCTGACCTTCTAAACTCTGCATAGAGGCAAATCTAAAAACATCTTTAGTGTCTCGAGAAATAATAAACTGAATAGACCAAACACACATATTGCATACGCCATCAAAAAGAATAATCATATTATTACTATCTCCTTTTTTCATATNAATTATAATTTATATTGAATACTTACATAATAATTTCTAGTGGGTGAAGGAATAATTCCTGGCCCTGGGTATCCTGTTGCTCTAGTTGTAAAATAATGAGCATCTAATACATTATTAATACCACACTCTAATTTAAAGTATTTTTTAAAAAGATATGATAATGAAAAATCTAAAATAGAGTATTTTGGAATCTGACCTATCACACCNCTTAAATCTCCATCNATAGAATTTGTTGCATCAGTATATTGTTCAGACATAAAAGTATATTGAATATCGGTTCTGATATTTTTATAACCTAACTGAAAACCTGTTTTACAGTTTAGTGCAGGAACAAACTCTAATTGCTTACCTTCGACACCATTAATATCAGAGCTAATATAAGTTGCTGACAGGTGAGAAAAATTAATAAAATAGTTAAAATTATAATCTAATGACATATTTAAAATCTTATCAATATTAAAATTCAATAACATTTCTTGACCGATAATTTTTGCATCTCCGACATTGCCTTTTTCATTTTTCACCAACCCATTAACTTCTTTTTGAACAAATCCAATTCTATTGTTATAAAAAAGATAAAAAGAACTTAAATCNTAAGAAATAAAATCTTTATATACACCTCTTAAACCAATATCAAATGTATGTCCATCTTCATCACTTATATCTGGGTTTATAATAAAATTAGGATTAATGGTATTAATATCTGCAAATGTTACTGCACGATAATTTTGTGAAAAATTAGAATATAATTCTANCCATGATAAAATTTGATAATTATAACCCAAGCCTACTAAAATAAAAGACCTCTCTCTAATCTCATTATTAAAAATTAAGTTATTCATAATAACATTATCGGCAGCGTCTGTATTAATATCTCTAAAATAACCATCAGACTCTGTTTTGATATACTCAAACCTAACACCAGGGGTTAATGTCATTTCTTGATTTAAAGAAATACTATGTTCACTAAATAAAGCATAATTCAAATTAGGATTTGAATAATAAGATTGGTTTTCATAATTAGGAAAAATATTAGAATAAATATTAAAATCCGCATCCATTCCATTAGAACCTGGTCCTTGCTCACTATCATTTAATCCATAAAAAAATTTAGAACCAATTAAAANCACCATGTCTTTCTTGAGTATGTTATATTTATGGATAAACTTACACTCTACACCTATATTACTNAATTTCGATCTTATAAGATCCCTTTCTTCAAATGAATCTACTTGATCTACTCTATTACTTCGAAAACCTACTGAAAATCTATGAGCATCTAATGAGTATGCTGTTATAAAACCACTCGTTTTCTCTGAAAAATGATAAGATAATTGAAAATTATACAATAACCAATTGACTTCAAACCAATTCCTTTCACGATTACTTTGATAAATATTATCACTAAACATATAATCTGTTAAACCTCCTGGTTGATGAGTTAAATAATTTAAATATGTCATTTCAAATGACATAGATAAAGTACTGTCTAGACTATAAGATATAAAAGAATAAAAATTATTTGATGTAAAATCAGAGTTAGGCCTAAAACCATCACCATTCATATGCTTAAAAAATGAATAGTAACTGAATTTATTTGCAGTCCCTGACAAACTTGTAAAATTGGTAAATATATTATACGAACTCACAGTATTGATAGTGACCAATTCTAACAATTTATTATGAACAGGTTTTTTGAGATTAAAATTCATCATACCTCCAAACTGAGTACCATATTGTAAAGAAGCTGCCCCTCTTATTAATTGTATATTTTCCAAAGCTTCAAAAGGAGGCGTGTAATAACTTTCTGGATAACCCAATGGGTCAGGTGTAATATCATAACCATTTTGACGAACATTAAAATTAGAGGTTCTCCTAGGATTTAAACCTCGCCCTCCTATATTTAACTGAAGTCCAGCATCATCTGTTTGTGTAATATTAAGACTAACNGTTTTATTATACATATTNCGAGCACTATTAATAGATTTAGCTGTTTTATTATCTGAAATTATAACTTCATTTTTTTTACCAGAAAATATAGAATTGTTATGTACACCTTTTAAGTAGCCAGAATCAAAAACATTATCTTTTTGATCAAAAAGCGAAACCTCTTTTAAATCTCTCTGCATCAATGTTAATGTTAAATTAAATTCAACCTCTACCGTATTGTTGAAATCAATATCTTTTGATGACAGTGAATAACCTTCTTTAACAAATGATATATTAACTAAGTTTTTTGATGTTGTATAATAATAATAACCCGTTGAGTCAGTAGTAGTAAGTAATACCCCATTATTATCTATAAGTTTTACATTATCCAATAATACATTATATGTCGTGTCATTAATGACACCATACACTACATTTTGCCCTTGTAAGTAAAAACTTAAAAAGAACAAGCAAACGAAATATTTAAAATCCTTTAATTTCATCATTAAAAGTTGTAATCCACGTTTTATTTTTAAGCGATCTNTTTTCTAAGTATAAATCAATATTATTATCTATAAATTTTTGACTTTTCCGTCCATTTAAAGAAACATAACTATCGGCAAATACCTGAACACTATCTCCATTGCTATTAGAAAAATAATCACCTAAATAATGTGCATATTCTAAAATAAAATCTGGTTGAAAACTCATTTGCTTTTCCTGAAACGAAGTCAAAAAATCACTATTGTTTACATAAAAAAAATTCTGATTATCGCGGTCTACAATCTTAAAATTTGTTAACGCTGTCTTCTCTGTTAGCATGACTCTCCAAGAAAAGCGATAGCCTTGCTCAGTCCAAAAAAGCTCTCCGGGATACATCATATACCTAAGTGGAAATAATAACTGAAATAAAAAGAAAATTAATATAATGTAGAGAACACTGGAATTATATACTTTATCAACCTTATTTATTAAATGAATTTTAGTATTATAAGATATATTAAAAACACTCTTAATTTTATTCCAAACTAATAAACATTGACTAATAATACTATTATGAATTTTTGGAGAAAAAAAGATAATAGCACTAAAAATCATAATGTATGGAAACATACCAATTGGAAATAATAATTTAGTAGATATATGGAATATAATCACCAATAAACATCCAATCAATCGAGTTCTTGTATATAGCAACAGAAATGGAATACACAGGTCATATATCATTCCTGCCCAACTCATGAAATAATAAAACCATTCTTGTTGAAAAAAAGTATCTCCAAAAAATGGAAAATGGTATTTAGAAGATATCCATATCTTTAAAGGCATAGCATTAAATAACCAATCTGAATTCATTTTAGCAATTGCAGCATATATATATACAATGCTAATAAGAAGCTTAATACTATCTACGCTCCATTTTGGTATCGTTGGATAACTCTTTTTACTGATTATATTATCTATTGAAAATGTAGAGTTAGCCGGTAAAAAAATCATCAAAAACGACAGTGAACTAATAAAATAATAGTGATTTAGATAAGTAGTCTTATCCATCATTTCGATATAAAAAAAACTTAGAAAAAAGACAATTATTGACACCCTATATCTAAAACCTATACAAACAAATAGTGAAGAAATAAAGCAAATAAAAAAAATTAAATATGTATAGTCTCCCAACGGTTTAATCCATTCAAAGCCATAATATGAAAAATGGAAAATTGGATCTAAATACAATTCTTCTATCCAACCTTTATGCCAAAACCTAATAATGCTAAAACACATTAATAAACCAAAAAAGAACCTATATACAGAAAGAGAAGAGGAAGGAACTCTTTTGGTTAAATAAGATGAAATAAGTTGTTGCATAGGTTAAGATTAATCTCCATCTGCATCTACATAATCTACAGAAATAGCCAGCGACTGCAACATGTCAACTTTAAAAGAAACTACAAGCTGTTGTATAGCATCATATGTAATTAACATTTCAATATTATTGGTTTCAATTTGATCAACAAAATTATCAGAAAGCTGACTTAATTGGTCTTCAGCCTCTACAAACTGGTCCAATATAATTTCTGATAAATTATTAGAGGAAGATACATCTAAAGAGTTTAAATACGATTCTAAGCTTTCACCAACAATATCACTATTGAAATGTTTTCCTACAAAAAAGTTTTTTGTTGCTAATAACGCCTCCATAGCTAATTCTTTAGAGACATCTTTTTTATAAAAAGCTTCTACATTAGAGGGAATAGGATCATTAGAAAAAATACCTGCTGGAATCCCAATTTTATTTGCTCGTAGTCCTTTTTCAAAATAATATATGAAATCATTGGTCATCTTATTCATTGCAGAGGTTGCAGTATTATCAGTCGAATTAATAAATTCCGAACGAAAAGAATCCCAATCCTCAACAACTAGATTAGTTTGATAAATCATTTCATCAATTATATCAATTAAATAACTTGAATAAGCAGATTCAGGTGTTGCATAATATTCTACGATATCATCCATATTATCTGATAAACCATGTATCATATAATCTATTGCTGGAAAACCTCTACTATCAAAATTATTATTATTGTTTAAATCATATTCCCCATCTAGAATATTTTCCTCAATCAAATTAGAGTCTGTAGGATAAATATTCATTTTTCCCTTATAATTGATAACTTCAGCATATCCTATATCAAACATCTCAACAGATTGCCAAAGCTTATAAGAACTCAACCATGAATCTGACACATTGTTCAACAATGTGGTATTTGGATTTAATAAAAATGACTCTATACTTTCATTTAAATTTAAAAGACTATTATAAAAACTATTATAAGAAGGTATGATTATATTATCAGCCCAATTAATCAATAAATCTGATCTATTATATAAATCTTCATTATTATCAACTGTATCATCTGTTTCACAACCAAAAAATCCAAAAAAAACTATAAAGAAAAAAGGTAGATATTTTTTAAACATATTATATTATTTATTAAACCCCTAGTAAACCTGGTTATCTCTTTACATAAGATTACCCCAATCTGTGTTGAAACTGACCAGATTTACTAAGGATTTTAGTATCATTTATTACATGCCGGCAGCCACTTCAATTGTGCTTGCCATTGAGTTAAGCTCGTCAGCTGTAATATCCCAAAAACCATTTCCAGCTTCAAGTTGATCAAGCATACCATTCACATCATTTGTTGAAAAATAGTCTGTGAATTGTAAACTTAATACAAAACCGTATCCTTCAGATAAATCATGAAAAGCATCTGCTCTATCAGCACCACTAGATATAATATCAGCACCACCTCTTAAATAATCTGATGCTTTTTGTGCAATCACCTTATCTAAGTTTGATTTAATTATTGCTGATTGTTGATCTCTTACAACATAATCTCCAGCTACAATTGCTGCTCTTCCTAATTTAAAAGCATCATAAATCACATCTGCTATGCCAGCATGAGCAACGGTATTATTAACTTTACCAAGATATTTGTTTAAAACAACCCCTAAACCTAAAACAGGGTTTTCTTGATCATCTCTTCCATATAAATACCCAAAGCCTTCATCCCAGTAATGCTCCATATCTGTATACTCTCCTGCCTGAAGTCCTGTAGCATCATTACTTCCGCCATCTAATTTAGTTGCAGTTAAATAGTTGTTTGTGATTTGATCAAGACATAAGGCGCCTATTAAACTTTTAATAAACAATTGGTCTATTTCCATACCATCACCATTAACTCGGCGTTCCGTACCATCACTTTCTGTGACCTTACCTGCTACACCAGCTGAAGCATCAGCATCCCAATTTGGAAACACATCATTAACAACTTGTGATATCATACCCTCAATCCTATCTCCAGTTACTGAAGAAGCGGTAGATGATGCAGAAGTTTTACTGCCTACATTTTTACCACATTCATATTCAACAGGAAAACCAACACCATCATTAAACATAGTAAGAATTTCCTCCTCTGAATAAGATGGAGTTTTAAATGCGTTATATAAATCTTCGGCCATCTCTAATCTACATGTTTGACCAGGGTAAGAAACAGTACTTAAACCATCACGCTCAAAGCTATATGTGTCAGGCGCAACAATATCACCATGATTGTGATCGTGATCATGATCATTATCCTCATCTTTATCACAACTAGTAATAAAAAGAGTTATTGAAAATATAAAAGATAAATAAAATAAATTTTTCATAATTAAAAGAGTTAGTTAGTTAGTTAGTTAGTTAAGAATATTTTTTGAACAAACCCATCATTATAAATCATAAACACAGGCTGATTAATATCAGGGTTTGATATAACTTTTCCTGATAGATCTATCATGAAAAGTGGTTGCCTTATTATATTATGCTCATTAATCGTAATATTTTCTAGATTACAAGAACATGCACATATATCTGAAATTAATAGTCCATTAAGATCTAACATGGGTGCACCATTCCAAGCACATGCCTCTTCTTGAGAATAACCATAGTTAGCTTCTAAATAATTAATTAAAGAACCACACTCTGTAATAAAAAAACTACCAAAATATTGTTCAATTGTAGAATTATCATCTTCACATCCAGTTGTCGGCAATAGAACTGCATCAATTACATGAACAACACCATTATCTGCTATGATATCAACTATAGTAACCATAGCATTATCAACCATTACGCCATCTTCTGAAATACTAATCGATAATTCAGTTCCTAATAATGTTGTAACAGTCATACCATCAGATAAATCTGTAGATAGAGCAGTTCCAGCATACACATGATGTAATAATATATTTGCTAAATCCCCCATTGGATCTTCTAATAATAATTCTAATGTACCTTCCGGTAATGCTGAAAAAGCATCATCTGTAGGGGCGAATACGGTAAATGGTCCATCTCCACTTAAATCATCATCTAGTTCTGCTGCAATAACAGCTGCTTCTAAAGTATTATGAATCTCTGAATCGACTATAATATCTACAACTGTCGTCAAATCAGATGAAAATTCATCACAAGAACATTCACAAATATCAGCAATAGTACCTGTCATACCTAAAATAGATAAATCTGTACTACAAGGATACCCAACTGAGATAAAATATTCAACAGCATCTGCACATCCCACAATATTTGGATTCCACATACTAGCCAATTCTGTTGCCGCTACATCATCATCAACACATCCCGTAGAATTTGTTTCATTAACTGTGATTGATCCCACCATACCTGCTGAAGCGTGACCATAAACAGAACAATCATAATTATATATACCAGGAATAGAAAATATATGTGTATATATTTCTCCTCCGATAGTACTCATTGTCGGTGAATCAAAAGTTTCAGGATTATTAAAAGGCTCGTTCGTTATAGAATTTATGTTCCCATTAACATCATGTGTTCCTCCATCATTAATCCAAATCACTATATCACCCTGCTCTATTACTAAATCTGATGGAGTAAAGTACATCATACCAGCATTTACAAAATGAGTTGTTTGAGAAAAAGATAGTAATGTGAAAGATAAAAAAAAGAATAGTACACTGTTTTTCATAATTTATATTATTTAGAATTATTATAAATAGCTGCACAAAAATAACAATATTATTTAGAATTATTATAAATAATAGAAAATATTGAATTACAAGATTATAATTGAGAAAATTGAGTGGTTAAAAAAAGAGGAAATTGAAATAAAAGCTATACTTTTTGACCCTTATTATCTCCATCTACCCATTGACCAGATTTAACTTGACCAAGGTATTTAACAACTTTAGTTTTAGAGTATAATGCAAGAGCTTTATCTACCTCTTCCATATTTTTACGTATTATTTTTATAGCCCCTGAAGAACCCTGTGTTCTCAGCTCTATATAAAAACCATCTCTTAATTTAGGTGGCTTGGTTGAAGGTCTACCTCTTTTTTGCATAAGTACCAATATACTATAAAATTCTATTTTAGAAAGAAAATAAAATAAAAAAAAACTCGTAAAAAAAAATAATTAATTGACTTTGTTTTAATTACAGAGTTACATATACTAAACAATGAGAAAAATAATGATTAAATTTATTACAAAATAAATCACAATTATATGAATAATGAATTTAAACGAAATAGAAGGTCTATTATTAAAACTATTATGAGCTTAGGCGTTTTATCTATTTTTCCATTTAAATTAAAAGCATTTAATGATATTGGAGAATGTCTTACAAATACTGATTTACAAGGGCCGTTCTATACCCCAAATTCACCAAATATATCAATTTTAACACCTCCAAATATCACATCTAACTTCCTTTTTATAACAGGAACCGTTTACGCTAATGACTGTATAACACCCATCCCAAATGCTATAGTCGATGTTTGGCATGCTAATCAAGGGGAGTTTGACGAAGCAACAAACTCATACATCAACTCTAGCTATGAAGATCTGTGGTATCGTTCAAAAATGTATACCGACATCAACGGTAATTATGGTTATCAAACAATTCTCCCCGGCAAATATTTGAATGGTAGTTACTATAGGGCGAGCCATATACACTATAAATCATCTTATTTAGAAGAGAATGAAGTAACAACTCAATTATATTTTGAAGGAGACACAAGTCTTGGTTTAGATAGCTGGAATATTAGTGACGAAATTATCGCTTTAAACACTGACTTAAACAATAATTTACATGGTGTTTTTGATATAGTATTAGATGTAGATCCCTCCACAATACAAGGATCTATTGGATTAGAAGAAAATAGATTTATTCAAGCAATTTATCCTAATCCCATCAATCAAAACACATCTATTTACCTTAAAAAACAGAATGAATACTTTTCCATTGAAATATGTAACGTTAATGGTCAAATTATTGAAAAGAAACATAATATCAAGACTCATCAAATTCAACTAAANAATATCTTAACCAAACAACTTGAAAAAGGCATCTATATAATAAGAATAAAAGATTCTAAAGGTTTTATTGACTCGAAAAGGTTTGTTGTNTCTTCATATTAAGTAATTTATCATATTTAACATTAAATCAATATAAATATTTTTATTTATGCTACTAATTATAGTATATTTCAATTTCTAAAATTAAATATGAAGGATTTTATTATCAATAATTTAGACTTAATAATGCTNATTTTCGGCATATTACTAAGTTTTATGGTAATTAAAATGGTTACCAAAATATTATTTAAACTAATTATTGTTGTTCTTATTATAACAGGTTTATTTGTAACATATCAAGTGTTTTCAGGCACAAACATCATAGATAGTGTCACTATTCTCTACTGTGATAATGAAAATAGAGATGAAGTTAAATGTCAATGTTTTGTAGAACCTATTATAACAGATTTAAAAAGTAGATTTAACGAACAAGAATTACTAGAATTGAAAGCACAAAAACTACGTGCAAACACGGAGTTTATAAAATCCTACAAATTACAAGAACAAAATATAAAAACTTGCTTTACTGATCACAACTCAAGCAGTATTTTAGAAGAAATACTACAGGATATCAAAAGTAGTGGTTTGAAAATTTTAAAATAAACAAACATAAACCTTGTAGAAATATTTGTTAATTATTCTTAACACAATGTGGAAATTCCATTTGTATTCTTTTGTAATTATAATCACCTCCATAAACACAGGCTGTTTTGATAAATGTTCCTCATTTAAGGAGAATAATATACTTTTTTATGGCATTGATGTTTCTCATTACCAAGATCAAGTTTCAAAAATTGATTGGAAATCAGTTTCTGAAAATGAGAACCCTAAAATTAGTTTTGTATACATTAGAACAACTATGGGTAAAGACGGGAAAGATAAAGCATTTGAATACAACTTTAAAGAAGCTAAAAAATATGGCCTCAAAGTAGGAGTATACCACTATTATCGACCTAATGAAAATTCAATAGAACAAGTCAATAATTTTTTTAAACACAATGCTGAAATTGGAGACTTGCCTCCGGTTTTAGACATAGAAGAAAAAAGTCGATTTGGTTCAAAAAACTTAAGAAAAGGCATATTNAACTTCTTGAAACTTGTAGAGAAAAAATATAACAAAAAACCAATAATATATGCTCATCAAAGATTCTATAACACTTATCTTAGAAATAAATTTTCTGAATATGAAATATGGATAGCTAGGCAAAATGGATTCACCACATATCCTGACAACAATATGATGAAAAAAGAACCTATACTACTAGATAGTCAGTGCCCGAAAATTTGGCAATATAGTGGTACAGGAACAATAAACGGTATTATTGGCAATGTTGATCTAAATGTAACACGAGATTCTATCTAACAACATAATAGCCACCCCACTTAATAGCATTATTTAATTATATATTTTTTAACAACAGTTCCATTATTAAAAATATCTATTAAGAGACCATCCGAAACTCCTTCTCTACCTAACACATCTACTGTTTTTATCAACTCCTTATCTAAAGTAAATGACTCTATAGCTGAAGAAGAAAAATCATTATTAAAAAAGAATGTAGGGTGCTGTATAACAAAATCTCCTGTACCATTTGGCGATCTTGCATAACCCATATCAACTTGCTGCTCACCAAATACAACTGCATCTAAAATATTACCATCTGCATCTGAAAGATAGAGTTGTTCTCCACTAGCAGATAATTTAAAAGTAGCATGCATATTACTTTGATCCTCTTCGTCATCATCTGCCCAAATAATTCTATAACTATCAGGATCCAATGTGACACTAGGAAAAGTATATTTATCCAATTCTAAGAAATCGTCTGATAAATGTAAACCAGCTAAATTAATACTTTCATTTCCTTTATTATATATCTCAATCCAATCATCAAACTCTCCCATTTCATCAGATGCTGTAAAATCATTTGCGGCCATAATTTCATTAATCACAATGTCTGAATCAACATAAACGACCTCATCCATCTTTATTTGATATATATATACATTATGCTCTGCTCCATCTGGACTATATGTTCGAGAACCATCTTCAGTTATTGCTTCAATATAAAATCTAATATATTCTCCGCTATTTTGCGGTGAGACACTATAAGTATATTGTCCCGTAGCAAAACTATAATCCATTAAAACCCTTTCGAAACGACCTGTTAAACCAACACCATAATATAGCATTAAATCAATGGGTTCATCTGAATCTATTTCAACACTCACCAAAACCTCGTCAGATGAGTTGGGTTGAGCAAAAGGTATATTTCCAACATAATATTCTACATTTAAAATATCAACACCAAGGTTTGAGACTTCATTATTTGACCACAAATAATNAGACCTATCTGCAAAATATTCCTTTAATTGANNAACCTCATCTAAAAACTCATTATATGTNTAAATTTTTTGCGGATCATCAAAAACATAAGAGTCAATCATGTCAGCATATTCATCTATTAAACTATTTATATATTCAATATTAAAACTATTAATTAAGATTGTTCTAAAATGAGCAAGATACCGCTGCCTTAACTCTGGTATTGCTAGTAATTTATTTAAAAGCGCGAAGTCAACATCATCCTGATGATAAAAAGGACTCCAGTTAGTGTTCCCAAAAACAGTATTCCCATCATATTCTATAGGTAAAACTCTATCATTATACACATCATAGTATACATAATAATCCATACCCCCTTTATTAATATAACTATCATCATCTGAAAAAATTATTTCAACAGCCAAATGCCATAAAGTTGCATCTAAATCCAGGTACTCATTTAAAAAAGAATACACATCTACATCTTCTACGCTATTAACTTGATCTATTACTTGACATGCATTAATTAGATTACCCCATGGGTTTTCAACATAACTCTTTTTAAGCGTGTAATGATCCAAATAACTTAAAGTGTCATCGCCTAAATAATTAAGTGATGATGTTCCTGCTCCAAAATTTGGGCCGCTACCAGGGCCGCCACCGCTACCAGGGCCGCCACCGCTACCAGGAGAACCACAACCAGGAGCATCTCCATTAGGNTCTTCAGCCCTCCATCGTGTACACTCATCATCAAAAAACCATTCATTTGCATGTTTTTTGTCCAATTGTTGAACACTTGGATACAACCCCCAATTCTGATCATTAATCATCAACTGCACAAAATTAACTTTTGTAGCAGGTATATAGTTTCTAGATAATTTCTCAAATATAAACTCTCTTAAAAAACTAGGATCTTGATAACAATTGTTAAAATTCAANGTTTCATAACCATTAATATCTTGACTATTTATCCAGTCTAATTCAATATTAAAAGATTTCTTATCTGTTTCAACAAAATTACCTGGACCACCTCCACCTGGACCACCTCCACCTGGACCACCTCCACCTGGACCACCTCCACCAGTATCACCATTTGTGTTAGCATATGAGGTTTGTCCTTTAAACCTAACACCTACTTCATTAAAAATTTCATTTTTATATATCATGGTTGCTGCAATATTAATTTTATCACAATAATTATCTTGTAATTCAGTCCAGTATTCTGGCTGATCAAAATATAAAAAAAATGTATCTATATCAGATTCAGAATAAAGACCATCAACCACAGAAAGACCACCTCTTAAAAGCTGTTTGTTATCATCTGAGAAATAATAAAAATCTGGAAGATTTTGAGAGTAAGATAATAACTGAAACAACAACAAATTTGAAATNAAAAATTTATACATATCACTATAGAGTTAAATAAAAAACAAATATAATGCTTTAAGAATCGATTACAGTATTGAATTAATATTAAATAGTATAAGACAGTGTTGTTCGAAAAACAAACAAAGATGCTTCAGAATCAAGTAAATCATTCTGGAACATAGAATCAAAACCTACACCTATCCTTTTACCAAAAGATTTTTCTAGACCTGCTATATATCTTATTTTTTCTACCCCTTCATCAAAAAGATAAAAAAGTTCGCAACCAATAAAAATATCAAGATCAAGATTCTTCCAATNATAAGTACATTTAATTTTTTCTCGAAATTTATTTTTAATCTGTCGAGAAACACTAAAATCTGAATCAATTTGTTTTTGAAGTCTTGTTCGAAAACTTACACTAACTCTATTAGTAACATCTTGCTTAAAACGAATATCGCCATAGAATCTATTTTTTGCTTCAAAGACTAAATCGTTATTTTTATTTAAAAGATATCTATAACCAACCGAATAACTGAAAATATCATTATATTTTCTTTTAATAGACAAGTCTGAAAAATATTTACCAACTACTGTCGCATTATCAACAAAACGAATACCCCCCTCAAAAACAAACTCCGTTTTTTTAACACCTTTATATTTTAATTCTAAGCCATTCCACACCTGGATATCTTCAGATATATTATCAGTTTGAGAAAATACCGAAACAGTAGAAAATAATATGAAAAAGAAAACGATTTTAATTCTTATTATCTTCATAATAATAAATGCAAATATTTGCCACATCTCTTAGAAAATCGATTTTTTTTATTTCAAAACGCAAAATATTGATACCAGTTCTTTTTTGTAAATCAGCTAATAATTCCTCTTTTTTTTCAGGTACAATAAGATCGATTTTTTCGTAAACAATATTTTTTCTTGACTCATGCTTAAGCAACCATAATCTCTCCATACCATAAGTCACAAATACAATAACTAAATTTGCAAACAATAACTCAGCATGGCTAATTTTCTTATTAGCAAGAGCATTTACAACAGACACGCCAATAACAAGAAACAAATAGGTCATTTCTTTAATTGGAATAGGATCGGTTCTATAGCGAATAATTCCAAAAATTGCAAAAAGACCAAGTGCAAAACCTAATTGAAGTTTAACGTCATCAAGTAAAACACATAACACAAAAACTGTTAAACTTATAAGCAAATAAGTAAATAAATAATCTTTATTTTTAGTTAAAGGATAGTAGATTCCTCTAGCTAGAATCAAGACAATGGTAAGGTTAAATAATGTTTTTAATAATAGCCTCCAAAAATCGTTAGCGTCAAAAATTGGAGCACCAAGAAATTCAGTTCCTTCTAATAAAGTTAATAATAGCATCATTACGCGTTTTTTAATTTGTTAATTAATAATACTTTTTCCTTAAACCTATTGTGTTTAACAGAGGGAGTAAGGTTAATTGTTGACATACAGTATTTACTTAATCGAGTAGGTAAAATATGATGTTCTTTTGCAATATATGTAAATTTTGAAGATTGTGAAGAACGCTCCTTCTTAATCTCAGCCACCACAATGTCTTCAAAACTACCGGATTTAATATTATTAGAAAAATTTAGATCTAAATCAATAGTTAACCTCTCTGTATTGAGCTTATTTATAAAGGTAATTCTATTAAAATTAATCCAATGCTGTGGTATTAAATCTAAATGCTGACCCACTGCATTCTTAATATATTCTTTTTGCTTAGAAGATAATGAGACAGGAATTTCATCTACTCTCATTCTTTTTTTAATTGTCTTACCCTTGTTATTTTTTAATTTAACCTCTAAGAAAGTTAAACCACTACCAACATATTTTCTAAAACGAACCTTATTACGATTCACTCTATTATTATGATGCTGAATAAAAAAAGTACGATCAACAGTATCATAATAAAGTGATTGATACTCTTGTATTTGTTCATTTTCAATTGTAAGAACATTATAATAATCACTTAATTCTGAAAGCAATGGGAACAAAATTTGTTTCTTAAATACAAATTTAACATCTACTCTATTCATTAAACTTACAGCATTAATATCTTTTAGTGAAACTGTATCAAATTGAGTTAAAACTTCTTTTATATTCATATCTAATTATAAAGAGAATGATTCACAGAGGGTTATTTTTGACGATTACGCTCTAAACTTTCTATCATTGCTATTGTTACAGCACCTACTTGAATTAATTCATCAATAACATCATCATACTTATCTTCCAAAGCTGCCTTGTTTACTTCCCCTACTTCTTCACCAAGTATAGCTAACCATTTATATATACTGTGATTTTGCTCTCCCCACTTAACATCTTGCTTTTTACGCTCTAACAATATTAAATTGACAATCTCTTCTTTTTTCATAATACCTATTTTAATCTACCCAATCTGCAATAAATAAATTTGTGTATCTAGTTTCACCATTATTTCTGTTTGATGAAAAAACTATTTTCCTACCATCATTTGAAAATACTGGAAACGAATCAAATGTGTCATCATAAGTTATTTGCTCTAAATTTTGCCCATCTACATCAATCATAAACAAATTAAAAGGAAAGCCTCTTTGTGATTTATGATTCGAAGAAAAAATAACTTTTTTATCTGATGGATGAAAAAAAGGCGCCCAATTCGCTCCTCCAAGTTCAGTAATTTTTTCTAAATCACTACCATCTATATTACACATATACAACTCCATCTCAGTAGGCTTCACCAAACCTTCGGATAACAATTCTTTATATTCTTCTTTCTCTTCTGCTGTTTCTGGTCTAGATGCTCTAAAAATAAGCTTTGTTCCATCATTTGAAAAAAATGCACCACCATCATATCCTAACTGATTTGTAACTTGAAAAACATCTGATCCATCTAAATTACAAGTATAAAGCTCTAAATCACCTGAACGAATAGAGGTAAATACAATTTTATCACCTGTTGGAGATACAGTAGCTTCAGCATCATAACCACTTGTTGTAGTTAATTGCTTAACAATATTACCATTTAAATCTGCAATAAAAATATCGAACGATTCATATATAGGCCACACATATTTACCATCTGATCGTTTTTTTGGTTCTTGTGGACATAGTGAATCTGATAAATGAGTAGATGCATATAAAATTGTTGTATCTCCTGGTAAAAAATATGAACATGTGGTCCTACCAAATCCCGTACTAATTAAATTAGGGATCTCTGTGTCCATATTATAATTATTAGTGTCTGTAATAAAAATTTGATCACAATTAGCACCCCATTGACTATTTTTTGATTGAAACACTAATTTACTATCATCAAAACTCCAATAAGTTTCTGCATTATCTCCTTCATAAGTTAATTGTTTTACATTTTTTAAATACTTTTCTTGACTATAATGAATAATAGAAGCTTTGTCAAGTTCAGCATTATATTTTCTATTATTTGTTTTTTTAGAAACACAAGAAAATAACATGAAAATTATAATGAAAAAATAAAATCCTTTCATAATTTTGATTTACTTTTTTTTCAAAATTAATTATTTAATCAATGAAAAATATATTAATCCTTGTTTTTCTTCTTTTCATATCAAATTACACATTTTCACAGAATGAACAAACACATATCCTTCAACAAATGAAAGAGGACATAAGCTATCTAGCATCTGATAAGCTTAAGGGACGACAAACAGGAACTAATGGAGAAAAAAGAGCTGCGAAGTATATTAGTAAAAAATTCGAAGAAAACAACTTGATTGAAAAAGGTGATAAAGGTTATTTTCAATGTTTTAAAACTACGATTAAACAAAACCCACACTCTAATCAAAAAAAGAAAAAAATACAAGGATTAAATGTAGTAGGTTATTGTGACAATAAACAAAAAGANACAATNATAATTGGNGCACATTACGATCATTTAGGNAANGGAAATTACGGNTCACTATANACAGGNAAAAAAGAAATTCATAATGGNGCNGATGATAATGCTAGTGGNGTAAGNATATTAATTAATTTAATCAACAAACTATGTGACAATAATTTATATAACTATTTATTTATAGCATTTTCTGGTGAAGAAATAGGATTATTAGGCTCATCATATTTTGCTAAAAACTCTACTATTGATTTAAGTAATGTGAAATTTATGTTAAACTTTGACATGGTTGGAAGGCTAAATGAAAGAAAAGAACTAGCCATTAATGGTGTCGGAACAAGTAACAAGTGGGAAGAACTGCTTAGTGCATCTAATAATTTTAATTTTAAACTCATAACATCTGAATCAGGAATTGGACCATCAGATCACACTTCGTTTTATCTGCAAAATATTCCAGTACTTCATTTTTTCACCGGACAACATGAGGATTACCACAAACCAACTGATGATATTGAAAAAATTAACTTTAACGGAATGTACTCAATTATGTCTTATGTTGATAACATAATTCAAAAATCTGCGAAAATAAAAGATTTTAAGTTTCAAGAAACAGCAAATGATACAACTCAAACACCCAAATTTAATGTAACATTAGGTATCATGCCGGACTATCTGTATGATGGAGATGGCTTAAGAATTGACGGTGTAACTAAAGGAAAAACAGCAGATAAACACAATATATTAAAAGGGGATGTAGTCATACGCATAGGAACACTTGAAATAACTGACATAATGAAATATATGGAAGGGCTAAGTATGTTTAACAAAGGGGATAAAACGACAATAACAATTAAACGAAACAGTAAAACAATAGAAATACCTATTACATTCCATTAAGACAATGAAATTAAAAGATTTAATCTGTTTTGTATTTATTTTTTCATATTCTTCCTTTGCACAAGAAGAATACAATTTAAGTGGCTATATTATTGATAGTGAAACTGGAGAGACTTTAATAGGGGCAAACATATATATCACATCTTCCAAACAAGGTGTTAGCTCCAATTCCTATGGATATTTTAGCATTAATATTAAGCCACAAAAAGATACTATTATATGTTCATATATTGGATATGAAACAGATTCATTGAAGATTAATCCAACATCTAATTTAAATCATGACTTCAAGCTCAAACCCACTTCAAATAAATTAGAAGAAATTATGTTAAATTCTAAAAACTTAGATATTAAAAGTGTTCAAGGAAGTGTGATTAATTTACCTGTCAAAGAAGTAAAAAAGATACCAGCACTACTAGGCGAAAAAGACGTTTTAAAATCTATACAACTTCTACCAGGTGTACAATCAGGTAGCGAAGGCACCTCTGGGTTCTATGTTAGAGGAGGAGGCCCTGATCAAAATCTAATCCTATTAGATGGTGTAAATATTTATCACGCATCACATTTATTAGGTTTTTTTTCTGTATTTAATGATGATGCAATTAAAAATATTAATCTAATAAAAGGTGGGTACCCAGCTAGATTTGGAGGAAGATTATCTTCTGTACTTGAAATAGATATGAAAGATGGAAATATGAAAAAATGGGAAATAGATGGAGGCATTGGATTAATATCAGGAAAGATAACAATTCAGGGACCTATAAAAAAAGATACTACATCTATTTTAATTTCTGCAAGAAGAACATGGTTAGATCTATTAAGAGAACCTATAGTTAAAGCATTGGAAGATAAAATAGATTTCAGTGGNAATGGAAATTATTACTTCTACGATGTCAATGCAAAAATAAATCATAAGTTTTCAAATAAAGATCGTATTTATTTAAGCTTCTACTCTGGAAAAGATGACTTTTTTGGAAAATTAACAGGTGACGAAAATGGAAGTTGGGAAGATGGAAGTTGGGCATGGAATTATACCACAAAATTCGGTCTTTCTTGGCAAAACATAATCACTTCAATTAGGTGGAACCATATAGTTAATAGCAAAATCTTTACAAACACAACAATACTATACAGTAGATATAATTTTGATAACATTATTCAAACCAACAATGAAACAAACACAACATATAATAATCAAGAAGAAATCACGCTTATTGAAAATAGCGATTACTTATATAGAAGCGGGATAGAAGATGTAGGGATCAAATTTGATGTTGATTATTCATTAAACTCTAAACACTATATAAAATTTGGGTTTTCATATATAAAACATAATTTTTTTCCAGGATATATGGATTTTTTTGCTGACTATGAAGAGTTTTCAGCTGATACAACAATTGTATTTTCAGACCCAATAAAACCTAATAATTATGCTATTTATTTTGAAGACTTATATACAGTNAATAANCGACTATCAATAAACACGGGTATTCATTATTCNATTTTTAATGTTAACAATAAAACATACCAATCTCCACAACCTAGATTATCAATTAGATATATGCTAAATGAAACATCTTCGATTAAATGTTCTTATGCNAGCATGCAGCAAAATATTCACCTACTTGCTAATTCAAGTTTTGGTTTACCTAATGACATGTGGGTTCCTGCTACTGAAANAGTTGGGCCTCAGTTTTCTAAACAAGTAGCAATTGGATACCATAAATACTTTAGAAACAAAATATATCAATTAAGTCTAGAAGCTTATTNTAAAACAATGGAAGACTTAATTACATTTTCTGAAGGAACAAATATTTTAGGNACCAACTTCTCTTCTTGGGAAGAAAGAATAGAAGATAATGGACTTGGTAAGTCAAAAGGAATTGAAATTTTTGTTAAAAAAAATACCGGGAAATTCACNGGGTGGATTGGATACACACTGTCTAATAGTACTAGGCAGTTTGAAAATATTAATTTAGGAAACGCATATCCATACAAATTCAATAGAATTCATGATTTATCTATAACTTCTTCTTATGAAATTAAAAAAGGTGTCACAGCACATGCTACATGGATCTATGGAACAGGAAATTCTATCACAATACCAATAGCTCAATATTTGCTGTTAACTGGAAATGATTTTGTAGAATACTTCGACTATGGAGAAAAAAATAGCTTCACTATGGCACCATATCATCGATTAGATGTAGGTGTAAATTTTATCAAACAAAAAAAGTGGGGNGAAAGAACATGGACAATATCAATATACAATNTATATAATAGAAAAAATCCATTTTTTATATACCTTCAAGAAAATGGAGACAATGGAGATTTAGAATATAGCACTTACCAACCAATGCAAATAAGTTTATTTCCTATCATTCCATCTATAAGATATAGTTTTAAGTTTTAAATTATGAAAAACCTATCAACTCTAATTGTATTATTTATTTTATTCAATTCATGCGAAACTGCATTAGACATCGAATTACCCTCAATTGAATCTAAATTAGTTGTCAACAGCTACTTAATAACAGATGAATACTGGGATACTCAAAATCAATTTCTGTTGCTCTCAAATTCAATTGAAGGCATGGGAAGTTTAAATGATTACACATACACAGATAGTTTTCCTGTTATTAGCTATGCAAATGCATTTATTAATGAATTGAATACTATCGATAATGACATTATTAATACATATCCTTTAGATTTTACAACTAATTGCTACTGTTATACAAACCCCTCTTTTACTCCAAAAGAAAACACAACCTATGAATTGCACGTAGAGGCAAGTGGCTATCCAAACATCTTCTCTACAGAAAGAATGCCTTCAAAACCAAAATATACAATCAGTGATTTTGAAATGAAAAGTAGTATTGACCAAAAAGAAGAAGAGGGAGAATTATGTGAATTTAAAATTTTACTAGAAGACCCTCCTAATCAAACAAATTATTATAGATTAAAAATTATTCTAGCTAACAACTTTAATGATAGGGGCACACCTTGCACATATCAAGTAGTTGACCCCTCTTTTCTTATCCCAATTAACAGATACAATTCATCAAATACATATTTTGAAGGAAAAAATGGATATTTTACTGATGAATTATTTAACGGAGAAAATAAACAGTTTTTTATAGAAGTAGAAAAACCTAAAGGATCATATGATCATTTCTATATAGAAGTTGTATCGTATAGTGAAAATTTATACAACTTTAATTTAACTCGAAAAGAACAAAGAAGAGATTCTAACAATTTTCTTTTCAATAGTGAAGCAATTTTTATTGATTCAAATATAGAGGGGGGGTATGGTGTGTTTGGTGGAAGAGCAAGAAGTAGACGAGCTTATATACCCACATACTACCCTGCAAATGGATGGATTGAATATTAAAAAACTATAATTTTATCAACAGAACCATCATTATATAACCTAATAGATATATTCTTATTTTCTTGAGTAATTACTTGACCTAATATATTAAATCTTTTTAAGATTTTTTGTTTAGAATGTAGCTCTTCTAAATATGTTTCATCACAAAAATTAACTAATCCGTCAAAAAAAAGTTTAGCTGAAATAATAGAAGATTTTGCACATTCAGAATGATTAAAACTTCCTCCATCTAATAGAAAAATTTCCTCATTCATAAAAGGAGAAAAAGATTCGAAAGCCATAACAGAATTTTCATAGGCAACATCATTATCACCATTACAGTGAATAAGTCTCATAGGAGACTGTGGAATAAAATCAAGTAAATCATTTGCTTCTAAAGCAAGTCTAAAAGGGTGATTTTCATTATTTTGATATGCATAATAATAATCCTCATTTATCATATTTAATGGAGTGAAACTAACTGAGTCAATCTCATATAGTTCTGAAGCAATTGACCAAATAGATTCATTAATATCATTCATTGAGTACGTTCCATCATACATGTCAAATAAATCCTCAAAACCCGGTTTTAAAATTTCTGAAATATCACTATATAAATTATTATATACATTTTGATACGCAAATATGATGTATGGAAAATAGCCTGGATTAGGATACACAGTATTTAACATTTCTGCTTGAGCCTCTGACATACTATAAGGACCAGCCATAGGAGCAGAAGCTGTCACAGTTAATTCATTAATAAAATTTGCTTCTAATTCTTTTACAGCAGCCATAGTAGCATGACCACCCTGTGAATAACCCATTAAAAACAATTGGTCATTAGTCTCAACATCTAACAAATTAACAAAAGTATTCGCATTAATAATTAAATCAATAACTGCAGAAGCTTCAGTGTCAGCATGACAATAATTATGGAAACCTTCTCCAGAACCTAAACCTAAATAGTCACTCACAACAACAATATATCCATGTGAAGCAGCAATAATACCTATAGCACTATTGGATATGTTCTCTGAGGGAGCACCTAAATCAGATACAACTGTACCATGCTGCCAACTTAATATAGGCACAGGACAAGTAGGGTTGATTGGAATAAAAATAGATCCAGAAGCTATGACCAATTCTCCATTCTCATTAGGTGTGTAATACAAAACCTTATAAGCCTCAACTTCATAATTAATATCTCCAATATAAGAGGGAATATCTCCAAAGGTGTAAATGTCTTGAATATCAAAAATAGAAAAAGATTCTTCTAAATCGGAAGAAATAATTTGACTAAAACTGACATATGATGTCATCATTAATAAATAAAGTATTTTTTTCATATATATTATATTATGTTAATCTAACAAATTATTCATCAGGATCGGAGCTAGGTGGATTAAACATAAAACAAGAATGATAATCAAAATGCCCCAACTTATTATTATTTATAGAAGTTATAGAATGATAACAAGTACCCGGAAATACTACAAGTTCACTTAAATCAAATGTTTCTATTTTACAATGTTTAATTTTACTTGTTGGTCGATAAATAGAAGGCGCTGGAGTGTACTTTAAGATGTTTTTTAAAGACTTAAAAAAAGAACCTCCTGAAGCTACATTATTAGCAGATTGATATTGATACGACTGTCCATAATCTGACCTGCCTGGACCAGCTGTTTCACAAACAAAATATCTTGAGCTATTATATTCTACAAATCCACCATCTCTTAGATCTGACACATCTCTTTGAGTGTACGGAACATATTCTTCATCACATAAACCATTAAAACTCTCATCTTTAATTGCAGAAAAAATATGTCTTGGAGTTGACACAAAGAGAATATCATCTTCAGGAATCAAATAACTCATAATACAAACAAAAAGTATAGTTTTGGAGTCACAATCACCATAACCCTCTATTAAAACTTCAGGTGGCGTAATATAGCCCCATTTAAAAACTCTTCTATTTTCTTTAGGAATAGCATAAGGAATGTCTTGTACAAACTTTATTGCCATTTCAATACGATTACTTCTTGTATCTTCTTGATTGTTAGATAAGTAATCAACAATATAATCTGCTATTTGCACAACAGTTTCTTTATAATAAGAAACTAATGCTTTTTTATTTGTTTGTTCTACATATCCTTCATTTGCTATAAACATTGCATCTTCTATAATCTGATTTCTTTCAAGTAGTGTTTCGTAATCAAATGATTTATAATTTTTATTTGATTTAGGTGGTGGACCCATAGAAGTAGGTACACCAAATTTTTTAATCATTAAATCTGTTTCAGGCTTATTTAGTTTCATCCTAAATTGATGAAGATGGTTTTTATGATCTTTAAAAGTATAATCAATAACATAATGATTATTTTCTACATAATTATCGATTTCAACATGATCATTTTTATCATATTTCTCTTGAGAAATAGATATAAAAGAGATAAAAAAGAAACACAGTATGTTTTTCAAAATATGCATATTTCTATTAAAGTTAAACAAATATAAAAAACGTAAAAAAAATAGTTTGGCACAATTATTGATTATATAAATGTTGTAATATAATTATTTTAAAAGCTCCGTGCAATTAGTCGCATTCTACGGGGGTATAAAATAAGGCTGACAGCCTTTCGGAGCTTTAAAATAAAATTAATATCTATATTCGTACCAAAATTAATAAAATTAAAATGAAAAAAACTATAGCTATATTATTGCTATGTTTTTGCCCCATAATATACGCTCAAACACATACTGTTAGTGGATATATAAGTGATGTGGTAAATGGTGAAAATATTTTTGGCGCGAATATTATAATAGATTCTTTAAAACTAGGCACAACATCTAATAATTTTGGTTTTTATAGCTTAACACTTCCTGAAGGAAATCACACAATATCATATTCATATATTGGATATTCTTCTCAACAACTAAAAGTTAACCTTCAATCAGATGTTATTAAAAATATTGAATTTACGAATATAGCATCTGAGCTTAATGAAGTGAAGCTATATGCTGAAAAAAGTATAGTTGAAACAACTGAAACATCCGTCATCAATCTACCAATCAAACAAGTATTTAAAATACCTGCTTTACTTGGTGAAGTAGATGTATTAAAAGCTATTCAACTATTACCAGGTGTACAAAGTAGTGAAGGTAGTTCTGGTTTTTATGTGAGAGGTGGAGGTCCTGATCAAAATCTTATTTTACTAGATGGTGTCCCCGTCTATAATGCAGCACATTTAGGTGGATTGTTTTCTATTTTCAATCCAGACGCAATTAAACATATAAGACTAACAAAAGGTGGTTTTCCTGCACGATTTGGTGGCAGGCTATCATCTGTTCTAGAAATTGATATGAAAGAGGGTAATATGAAAGAATTGAAAAGTGACATTACAATTGGGCTTATTTCATCTAAACTAACTTTTGAAGGGCCTATTATTAAAGACAAGACCTCTTTTATTATTTCTGGAAGAAGAACTTACGCAGATTTACTTATCAAACCTTTCGTTCCAGAAAACACCAACCTTAGTATGTATTTCTATGATATTAATATGAAAATTAATCATAAAATATCTAATAAAGACAGGGTTTTTCTTAGCAGTTATATAGGTAGAGACCAGTTTGGAGTTAATTATGAAGAAAATGATCGTGATTACTCTGATGCACTCCAATTTGGTTTAGGCTATGGAAATATTACATCTACATTACGCTGGAATCATTTATTTAATAATAAATTATTTAGTAATACTACACTTACATATAGTCGATATGCATTTGACACTGACTTTGGTATTAACTCAAATACAAGTACAGATTTTGGGGGAGAAAGCTATGATATTGGATTTGGATATATATCTGGTATAAAAGATTATGCTGGAAGAATTGATTTTGACTATTCGCCAAATCCAACACATAATTTAAAATTTGGCTACTCCTATACTTATCACCACTTTTTTCCTGGAGAGACTAGCTTAAATTTAAATTTTTCTACACCTGATTCAATAGCAAATTTCTCTCTTGATACATTATTAAATTTCTCAGAAAATATTAATGCCCAAGAAATGTTTATTTACTTAGAAGATAATGTAAAAATAACAAATAGATTAAAGGCAAATATAGGCATACACTGTGGCTATTATTCTTTAGATGAATTTAGTTTACAACCTAGATTTTCAACAAGATACTTGCTCAATGAAAATACATCTGTAAAATTATCATATGCACATATGAAACAGAATATTCATCTATTATCAAACTCTTCTGTTGGTTTTCCTAGTGATCTGTGGCTCCCCGCGATTGATAGTGTTCCGTCTCAATCTTCAAGGCAAATAGCTGCTAGCATTAACACCATCTTAGAAGGCCCTGAATTTCTACATCCTTTCTTAAATAAGAATTCGAAATTCGAATTAAGTCTAGAAGCATATTACAAAACGATGTCTAATTTAATAACATATAAAGCTGGGTATTCTAATCTTGAAAGTACTGAAAGTTGGGAGAACTCAATAGAAACAGGAGGAAAAGGAGAATCCTATGGCTTAGAATTATTCTTGCAAAAGAAAACCGGTCGAACGACAGGTTGGATTGGCTATACATTATCATGGACCAATAGACAATTTGAAAATATTAATTTTGGGGAATGGTACCCATATAAATATGACAGAAGACATGATTTTGCACTTGTTTTTTCATATAAAATAAATGACAAATGGGATATATCAACTACTTGGACATACGGAACGGGGAATGCTATAACATTCCCTCAAGCAATGTATTTAGGTCAACCAAACAATCAGTATAATACGATTGACCTAGTTGAATCATACGGTGAAAGAAATTCAACAAGATTAAACCCTTACCATAGATTAGATATTGGAATTAGTCATCATAAACAGAAAAAGTATTATGAAAGAATTATATCTTTTGGTGCATATAATGCATATAATAGAAAAAATCCATTTTTTGCGTATTTATCATATGATGAAAATGGAGACAGAGCAGCAAAACAAGTTTCACTATTTCCAATCATTCCTTCAATTTCGTTAAGATATAAACTTTAAATTATGAGAAAAGTAATTTTATACACCTGGTTAACTTTTAGCTTTTTTTCATGTGAAAACATGGAAACCGTCGTTGATTTAGATATTCCTGAAACACCTCCTGTTTTAGTAATGAATGGAGTGTTAGACACAGACACTACCACTCGTTTATTGGTTTCACATTCAGTAGGCGCATTTTCAAACGAAATTCCAATATCTATAAATAATGCGGAAATTATTTTATATGAAAATAACATCCTGATAGATACACTAAGTGTAAACATGCAAAATACAATTAGTTATTATTTTAATAATGGTGGGTTTTCATTTGATTCAATTCCAATGAATTATTATGAATCTAATATCATACCACGTAAAAACACAAATTATAGAATTGAAGCTAAGCATCCCAACTATCCGAATATTTATGCTGACACATTTATTCCCGATGATATTGAGGTATATGATATAGATGTAGACACCCTAACTAATGACGAGAAAATTAGCTTTAACTTCAGTTTTATTGATGATGTTAATGCAGATAATTACTATAGATTAAAACTATTTTCTAAATGCTACAAAAAATGGGAAAATGAGTTTGGTGAAATTGAAATATACCCATTGACAAGAGGATATCAAGAATTTGCATCCAATGACCCTTCTTTTCCATCTAATGGCATACCTTGGGATGGTTATACTTTTTCTGGATCACAAGTTGTCTTTTCAGATGCATTATTTAATGGAGAAGAAAAAAATATTCGAATAGACATAATCAATGAAGGATATGGATATGCAGATTGTGATACAATCGGTTTGCAGTTTTCTGTTTTTAGTTCAGACACCTATAGTTATTACAATTCTCTTGATAATCATAGAGAAAAGGGACCGATAGGAATTTTTGGAGGTGAAGTGATTCCTGTATATTCAAATGTTGAAAATGGTTTAGGCTCAATTATTTCAACAAATGCACAAATAATTCAAATTAAACCTTAGTAAACGGAGAATACAAAAACAAAAAAAGCTAAGACAATAGAATTTATTTTAAAACACATTGTTTTTGAACACTACCATCATCATATAAATATAGTATAGTAGTATTAGTTGAATTCGGACTATAATCTCTACCTAGAACATCAACAACTCTCAATAATTGCCTTTGATTCTGCTTAACATCTAACAAAGATGACAATTCATCATTATTAGCTGAAAATGTAGGATTTTGAATAGTAAACTCCCCTATTCCATTAGGAACTCTTGCATATCCCATATCAGTATCCTGCTCCTCAAATTCACAAACATCAATGATATTTAAGTCGGGGTCTGAAAGATAAACTTCTTCTCCTGAAGCAGATAATTTAAATGTTGCATGATTATAGTCACCCTGATCTTCCTCATCATCATCCGCCCATATAATAAAATATTGATTAGGATTGAGTATAACATCAGGGAAGGTATACTTATCTAATACTGACAGTTTATCGCTGAGATGATAATTAGCAAGATTAATAGAGTTAGAACCCTTATTATATATCTCAATCCAATCATCATATTCTCCAAATTCATCAGTAACAGTATTATCATTTGATGCCATAATTTCATTAATTACAATATCTGAAC